>NZ_CP053071.1:1314000-1642500 GCF_025266855.1 Longinema margulisiae | reverse complement strand
TTTATCGTATACTTCTCCCCTCTATTCTGTACCTCCCATAGGTATCCAAAGTCCTTCGTCATGTTTTCCTCTCCACCCCAGTTCCCTTCTATCTGCCTCTTCTCCCCTTCTAACCCTGCCTTCACCTTCTCAAGCCTTTCCTTCGCCTGCCCTTTCGCTCCCGCTATCTGCTTTTCCAACTCTTCTAAACGCTTATCTATCTCCTCCATACGCCTCTTGTCCGTTTCTAATTTCTCCTTCTCCATTTGATACCCCTTCAGCCCCATAAAATACTCATATTCCCGCCCTACCTCCGTTAAATTCCCATTCCTGTCATAAAGATCGTGCACCGCTGTATTCCCGCTCTTCGCCGCCCTCACCAACTTGTTCGTCATCATATGCACAAACTCCCCTCGAGAAGAATACCCATCAATAACCTCTTTCCCTCCATACATCTCCATCGCTTTATCAGTGGCTTCTTTGAGTCTCTGGTGCCCTAACTCATATAACTCCTTCGCCGTAAGCTTCGAAAAGTCCTCCTCCTTCCCTAAAAAAACATTCGTCTGCTTAAGCATATCATCAAGATCCCCTCTCTTTATCAGTTCCCTCACCTCCCTGTTTATCTCCTTATTCATCGCTACTTCATTACGATAATCCCTATAATCCTTATTCACCTGATCAGCATACTCAGATAAATCCTTCACCCCCCTGCTCGCATTATCCCCCAAGGCTCCCCGGGAATATTCCCTCGCCTTCTCCATCTTCCACTCATATTCAGCCTGCTTCATCGCCTTTTCACCGTAACTGCTCAAAGAAGACTTGCCCCCATCCTGGGCCCACTTTTTCTTCGCTATCTCCATCGCCCTTTCATATTGGGGATCAACAGCAAAACGAGTGGCCTGTCCCTTCGAACCAGAAGAGGGTTTCGTCCCTTTTGGCTCTTTTCCTCCCTTATTCCCCTTTTCTGACTCCCCCTCCTTCTTCCCTCCCGTTAAACCCTCCACCACCTTCTTCGCCTCCTGCCCTACATACGCCGCTATCTTGCTCGCCGTATCCACAACCGAATTCACCGCTCCCGCAATCGCATTCCCTACCGTATTCACCGCCTTCGAAACACCTTCCGCTATCGAAGACAAAATACCCTTCTTCTCCGATGATGAAGATGAACTCGTCGAACTCCCGGAAACAGAACTCTTCTCACTACTCGACGATGATTTGGAGGGTGTGTCTTCTTTCTTGCTCCCTCGCCCTTCTATGTCCTCCCCCTCCTGCTCCATCTCAAGCGCCTCCCTCACATCCTCAGGCGCAAGTTCCCCAAGCCTCTCCTCCACCAGTTTCAGCGCCTCTTCTACCCTCCCTATCTCTTCCTCTATCTCCTTTTTCCGCCTCTCTATCTCCTCCCTCTTCTTCTTCGCTTCTTCATACGCCTCCTTCGCCCTCTTCTCCTCTTCCTTCGCTACTGCAAGCTCCTTCTCAAGCCTCTCCCTCTCCTCCGAAGACAAGCCCTCTTCAAGCTTCCTCTCTATGTCCTCCCGTCTCCCCTTCGCTTCCTCATACACCTCAAGCCGCCTCCCCTCCTCAAGTATCGCCTCCTCCCACTCCGCCGTTACCTCCTCCCTCTCCCTCTCAAGTTCCCTCTTCCGACCAACCAGCTCCCTCTCCCGCCTCGTTAGCCTCCCCCTCTCCTCACTCCGCCTCTTTTTCTTCTCCTCCTGCAACACCACAAGCACAAAACCCGCCATCGGATGCTGCTTACTGAACGGTAACCGGTTCTCCCACGGCATCGTGTCCCATGGATATCTCTTCTCATGCCACTGACGTACTATCTCATCTAACCTCGTCTCCACCGTCCGACCTTCCCTCGCCGACGTTACCAGCGACCGAACCGCCGATACCACCTCCTGTATCGTCACCCCCTTCTCCATGTATTTCCTCACAAGATGGGGATCCTCTCGCCCCTCAAACCTCTTCGCTTCCGTGTACCCTATCGCCCCATAGACTCGCCCCTTCGCTGCACTCTCCGCCCGCCACACCGCAAGCGTTACCTGTGACTCCTCCATACGAAAAGAACTATACACATCCTTCGCTTTCATCTCAGAAAGAAAACTACGACCCGGCAAAGAAAAAGAACTCCCCATCGAACCGATACGAAGATACTCCTGCCCATGCGCAAGAGTCCCAAGAAGACCGGCAAACGCCGCCCCTGCTACCACCTTCTTCACTTTCCGCTTCAGTGCGCTTTCATACTCATGGTACTTCATACCACACCTCCACTCAATTTTTATTCTTCAAACCTTTTTTCTCCTAAAATTATACCACCTCTCCCCCTCCCTGTCAACTCTTCCCCGCTTCCCCCGTGAAATTTTTTCCCTTTCGCCCCCTATTTTACCATAGTCCCTCCTCCATGTCAATGGGCATTGGTCACAAGTTTTAGTATTTTTCTTCCAAGCCCGAAATACCCAAATGAAAGAACAACAGAGACAAAACCCTTTTCTTCTCCTACAACCTCTTTTTCAAAGCCTGGAGAAGAGCGATTTCCTTGTCCTCAGAAACCTTGTTTGAAGCATCATAAGGAATAGCAAGCCCCTTTTCGATCATGGTAGCCGCTTCCTCCTTCCGACCAAGATCGAGAAGAAGTTCAGCATAAAAACGGTATGCCGTCCGATTGTTCGGATTGAGAGAAAGAGCCTGCTTGTAGTCTGCCTCTGCCTTTTGCTTATCTCCCACACTGATCCCCGCAGGAGCCCGATGATACACACGTCCCCGCAGGTTATAAAAAGCCCCATTGTCCCAGTTGGGATTAATCGCCATTCCCTTGGCAATCGCATTCATGATAGGCTTCACTGCCCCAAGACTCTGCATAATCCCATTGGCCTCCCCCCAGGACCCAAGACACACCCCAAGCCAGTACCAGCCCTCTGGAGCATTGGGATTGAGCTTTGTAGCTTTTTCCGCCGACTCCTTTCCCTCTGTAAAAATCACCTTCCGTTGATTTTTATCCTTCACAAAATTTTCCGCGTAATGATAGGCCGCACGGGCAAACTTCCACGCCACTTCATAAGAATCCGGTTTCTGGGCCACCAATGCTTTGAGTGTTTCATAGCCCTTTTTTGCCCCCTCTAAGGAATTCCGTTCACCCCAGTAATCCTCTTCCGCCCAGAGCATAACACCCACAAGCATCAAAACACCAATCGTAAATCTTTTCATACACCCTCCTTCTGTTTTCCTTTATGCCATTTCCTTGAGAATCTTCTCTTTTTCTGTTGTGAGAATATCAAGCACCGCCTCGTACTGTTCCCTATTCAGGGCAATCCCCTTTTTGGTGGGTTTCCACTCCCCCTCTTCCTCATAGTACTTCCGAATATCCAAATACTTTTGCCCGTTGAATTCTGAGATACTGATAATAATATTCCCCTTTTTCACTTCTCCAATACGAACATTTTTTTCCTCTGCCATCGTTACCTCCTCTTTTCAAGGATAATTTTAAGGGAAAAATTTTTTCTGTCAAGAGACCTACTTGCTCCTCAAAATATACACCCCATTCCAGTCCTCAGGGGGCGGATTTTTCATAAACTCTTCACAGCGTTCAAGATAGGTTTTTGAAGGCGGATCCTCATACTCCTGCCACAAAGAAAGAAAAATTTCCCTCGCCTTGGCCCACTGTCGCTTTTCATAGAGCTCAAAACCCGATTGAAAAAGTTGAAGAATCTTCTCCTTTTCTGCAGAAAGCTTTCCCACACGCTCCACAAGTTCATACACTGCAATAGGCTGGCTTTTGCCCTTTACCCGGATGATATCAAGTCGACGACACACAAAATGATCCTTCACCTGTTCATAGGTACTTTCAGACATCATGGTATAGGTACCATAAAACTTATTTGCCCCTTCAAGACGAGAAGCCAAATTCACCGTATCGCCCATCATGGTGTAGTTCATTCGCTGACGAGACCCCATATTCCCCACCACAGCAGGCCCTGAGTTCATTCCAATCCGTGTTTTGAGAAGGGGATATCCCCTCTGCACCCATTCCATAGCCAGAAGAGAAAGTTTCAGCTGAATCTCAAGAGCCGCCATCGCACAACGATAGGCGTGGTCGCTTTGTGTTACCGGGGCTCCAAAAAACGCCACAATGGCATCCCCCTCAAACTTGTCCACCGTTCCCCCATACTTGAGAAGAACATCCGTCGCCGCCGTGAGATACTCATTGAGAAGTGATACCACCTCCGAAGGAGAGAGTTGCTCAGAGATAGACGTAAATCCTTCCACATCAGAAAAAAACGCCGTGATTTCCCGCTGTTCACCCCCCAATTGAAGTTGCGAAGGGTCATTCAAAAGCTCCTTGATCACCACCGGAGAAAGATAATAGGAAAAAGCCTGCTTGATAAACTGCTTTTGCTTATCAAAAATCAAGAATTTATACACCACATAGGAAACAGAAACAAAAAGCCACAGAAGAACAAGGAAAAATACATGCACATGTCGACCAAAAAACACCATACTCCCTACCATCCAGAGACCAAGAAGAATCCAGTTTCCCCCAACAACCACCACCTCTTGAAGAGCACTCTTGGCCCAGCGACTCATCACCACCAGAAGAAGCAAAAGAATACCCACTGCCACCCCATCCCACCACCAATCAGCAAACAGGAAAAAATTCTCCATCAGAATGGTATTCATGAGATGCACCTGAAGCATCACCCGTGGAGCCGATGGGTCAAAAGGAATAGCCCCCACATCGGTGGTAGCCGACGCCGTGTATCCAATCACCACCACCTTATCCTTGAGATACTGCAGAAGCTCTTCATACCTCTTCACCATTTTTTCAACCTCAGCAAGGTTTTGTTTTTCTTTTGTCCCCCTTTGCAAACTCTCAAGATAGGACTTCCATTCCCGATATTCCAGAAGAGTGGCCAACGAAAGCATATTCGTCCAGGGCTGGGTTTTCCAGCCACCTATCCAGCGCACAAGCATTTCTCCTTTCTGATTCACCGGAATGCGCCATGTTTTTCCCTGAGAAGGAAGAACAAGAAAGCCCTTTTCCATACGAATGGCCGATTTATCCACCCCTAAGGCATCCAAAAGATAGGCAAAAGAAAGTTGTGGAACATACCTCTCGTGAAAACGCCGAAGAAGAGCCGCCTGCCTCAGAACCCCATCGGCAGACTCATCACTGGTGGTATCCCCAAGCCCCGCCGCATACATATAGAGAGGAAAAACCGGAAACTCCATGGCCGGCTCCTCATAAAAACCCTCCATCCCTTCTGTCCTGTCTATGGGAAGAAAAAATCTCTCATAAACTAACTGAAGTTCCGCATTCTCCTCACTCCACATTGCCCGTTTTTTCTCACTCTCAGCAACTCCCCGGCAGGCCAAATATACAGGACTCCCATCAAGGGCCAAGGCTTCCCCTAACCGAATATCCTGATTGACAACCACATTCTCTACATTCTTTTCACCACTCTCATACCTTTCCACATCGACCCAGAGAGGAGCTGGATCAATAAACTCAGAGTCGATAATAATCGCCCTTGCCCCCCATTCTTTGAGTACCTCGATGGCTCTGGCAAGGACAAGCCTGGGAACAGGATACACACGGATCCTGTCTATCGTAGCATCATCAATATTCACATACACAAAAATATTTGTCGCCCTTTTGCCAGGATGAAAGTACCCAAGACCATCCTGAAGCCTCATCTGAAGGATCTGTCCCATAGGAGTCAAAGATATCCCCAGTGCCAGTCCCAACGCCACCACGACAATCCCTATTTCTATCCAGATCTCCCTCTTCATACCCTCTCCTTCAGATGGTTTTTATCCAGATCTCTTCAACAGGCCTTTTCGGAACATAGTGGGTACCCTTCTCATCCCGATAATATTCTATTCCCCTCTCCACCGGGACAATCACCACCTTTTCCTTTGGTTTCCCAAGAGCCACCACAAGCCCTACCCCAAACCATTCTTCCATACCCACCACCTCCCTCACCCGGGCAGGATCAAAACTCCCGATCATACATCCCCCATACCCATCAGAACCAGCTAACAGAAGAAGCGTTTGCGCCGCAATCCCTATATCCATCGCCGGATTCTGAGTAAGCCGACTGTCATACCCGATGACCACATAGAGAGAAGGGCGTTCTCCCTCTTTTGGTGTCCCTTTGCCTTTAAGATAGCCAGCCCACCCCAAAAGAGGGAAAAGCCTCTCCCTTGCCTCAGCACTGCGAATCACCACATACCGGAGTGGCTGAAGATTACGCGCCGAAGGGAGAAAGCGAAGTGTCTTTATCCAGGCTTCTACTTTTTTGAAGGGAATTTCCTTTGTCTCATCAAACCGGCGAAAACTCCGACTCTTCTGAACAAGAGAACCAAGCTTCATCTTTCCTCCTATAGGCTAATATTCATCCCAAAAGAAATCTGATAAAGGGGTTTGTCCTTATTGATAGCAAAGGCGTCCCCCTTGATCATCCATCCCCCTGTGGCAAAAAAGGTAAGTGAGGGATCAATTTTCAACACCATCTGAAGGGCAACCTCATGCCCAAGGAGATTCTCAGACCCATAAAGAGAAACCATGGTGATATCCTTGTTCTCAAGACGAGAAAGAAGCCCATACACACCAGAGATGAGAATCCTTTCGTTTCTGTCTCTCCAGGTTATTCTGCCCTGCACCATCCAGAGATTCGCTACAGGATGGACAAACACCGCTGGACCTTCTATTTTGCCCACTCCCGTAAAACGGTTCCATCCCTCAGAAGAAGCGTTTTCCCCGGAAGCGGCAAGATACCGTACCATTCCCTGAAGAGGCATCTTTTTTGACCCAATGAGCACCTTCATCTCCGTTGCCCAGGCTGATACCTTCTCAGGAACCGAAAGATTGGTGAAGGTAATTTCCCCTGTTTCATACCAGAGATGAGTGCTATAGCCAAGCCATGAGAGCACACTGCCCTGTGCCCCACAGGCTATATCCACAAGCGATGTCCTGAAATTCGTCCTCATATCCACACTCCCCGCTCCACCAATCCGGAAAAAAGACAAAACCAACAGCGGAAAACTCACCGACACACCCGTGTACAACCGATGATTGGTCTGAGTAGAAGCAGGACGATTGCTCTCCACCCACTCTGTAAACCCGGCATATCCTACAGCCCCCTCAAGTCGCACCCCATTCCAGAAAAGCTGTCCACCTAAACCATCCGCACTTTTCTCAAGAAGCCTCCCCTCATCTAACGAAAACCTCTCTCTTCCGACAAGTACTGCCCACACCAGGCCCTCTCTTTCCCCCTCACTTTTCCAGCACAATCGACGAAGCTCCCAGCTGTTGGAGAGGTTTGTCCCAGAGAGAAAGGTGTCTCTCACTATCACATCCAACCCATGCCCACGAGAAAGAAAAAGTTGTCCCCGTCCCTCAATACTATATATCCCATAGCCATAGGTGGTATTTTCACTATCGTTCAAGATCACATAGACCGGCGTCACCTGAAGCCCTATATCCCCATACCACCCATACAAAGAGGAAAAGAGTAACGCCATCCAGAGATATTTTTTCATAGGTCCCTCCTACAACTTTTGAGGATCACCAAGGAGTTTTGCGATATCATCAAGCGACAACTCCTCCCCTAAAAGCCCTCTCAAAAGATCCTGGATCTCAGAGAGGGTCTTTTCATCCTTGACCTCATCCAGAACACCAACGATCTCCTTGAGTTTCTCACTATCATCCCACACGGTTCCCCCTGGAGAAACCTCTATATTCTGTTCAGTGAAAAGCTGACGCCCTACCGCCTCCACATGACCGGAAAGCACGGTCACCTTCATCCCCTCTATCGCACTATAGGAAACCACCTCTTCTGTTCCACGAACAGAAGCCGTTCCCTTTGGGGTCTGAACACGAAACTCCACTTTGCCCTGGGGTGGCTTGTTATACTTCACCTCCACCGTTCCAGTTTTAAGACTCACATCTGTAGAGACATTCTGGCCTGCCGTTTTTTCTGTGTAGGTCACAAGACTCATCGGTTTCACCACGCACCGGACATAGGGGGATTGAATCTCCACCTGAGACTTGACCCCTGTCATGATCTTTGTCCCGGAAGGAATCTGATCCCCCTTCTTGACCACCTGCCACGTTTTATCCACAAAGGCCCTCACATCTCCCTGAACAGAGACAACCTCTCCTGCATACAAAACACAGGGAAGCACCATCCACCAGAGTATGTTTTTCATAACCACCTCCTATTGAAACTTTCCTACGATTGCCACCATCTCCGCACCCGTAAGTGGCATACCGACCACCACCTCACTCCCCACAAGACCAGCCTGTTTTGCCGCCTGAAGAGCGTATCTCTCCCACTTCGTGAGCCTGTAGAGAAGTCCTGGCTGGATTTTCCCGGCCATGATCAGGATTTTAGCGAGTTTCCCGGCGGTTAACCTCTCCTCTGGCTTCAAACCCTCATATTTTTTCCAGGAAATCTTTTCCATCGTCACAGTACTCTCCTCTAAAGACTCCACAAGCCACACGGCATCCCTCACCGTCACTGAAGGAGACTCAATCCAGGTGGCTATCTGTGAAGCCTCAAGCCCAAAAGCCACCAGTGGTATAACCATCATCAAAAACACCTTTTTCATATACCCTCCCTTTTATGGCAATTTTGCCCGAATCTCCGCAGGCATCACTTTTTCCCACGTAAGATAACGGAAACGATACAGATCGTTTATGCCGGAACCAAAACTTTCTTCCCTCGCAAAATACACCTCATAGGTTTTCCCATCGACAAAAGGATCACCTACCCCAACGAGCCCCGGATACACAGGTCGAATATTGGTGGTAACCGTATTCCCTTTGAGAGAAACCACGATCTGCTGAAAAATAGACGTAGTCCCCCCAAGAGGCAAAGAATACTCCATTGTTCTCAGCATCACAAAGTTGGTTTCTCCAGGTGAAATCACTCCTATTCCCCCAATGGGAGCCATGAAAAACTCTACCACTTCTGACGCACTACTTATATTTTCTTCTGCATATGTCCAGCTACCACTATAAGAAATCTTGATCTTTCTCACTTCTGTTCCATTGCCAAAGAGTGGCCACAACTCCCAGCCCGTACCATTCCATACAGGAATAACATAAGGATAAAAATGCGGAAGAACCACAGAAGAAGAGAGAGATAGATCCTTCCCAAGAACCGATACACCCCCATCTCTTTGAAGAAGAGCGACTTTCACTCCATTACTTTCTCCAACATAAACCGCATACAAACTCATCATGAGATTCTGCTGAATTCTTTTCGGCGCCATCATCTCCCCATCCTCAAGAATTTCCGCTGCATAGAGGTCATAAGAAGCCATTTCATTCTGTCTCATAAAAAAAAGATAAGACTTTCCCCACGGAGCATGATACACCTGAGGCTTCAATTCATTGGTACCCGAAAGACTTATCCCATACGAGGAACCCTTCGCATTGGTGAGAGGCTGAAGAGCCGTCACCAAAGAGAGATAATCAGGAGCGGTGGCCTCTTCATCAGGGACTACAAACCCGCATCCCACCATCATACAACCAACACCAAGGACAACCACTATCCACCATCCTTTCATCATCGCCCTCCTCTCTATTCCCATCATCAGGGAAGTTTTTTTCCTATATCCTTAGGTATCATTTTCTCAAAGGTGAGATATCGAAAACGATAGAGATCCCTTTTTCCTGTCGTCGTATCTTTTAAAGAAAAGTAAACCTGATACCCTTCTTGCACATCTACAAAGGGATACCCCACATTGGTCAGAAAAGTATAGGCAGGATAATTAGTTTCCCACCTCTGCCCTGCCAAGAACCGAATCCATCGTATCTCAAAGGTAGTAAAAGCACCAGCCCCCACGCCTGCTGACCGAACATTCAATAAAATCACATTGGTTTCCCCGGGTTCAACGATCCCTACCCCATGAAACGTCCCAAGCCCCATCACCGAAAACAAATACTCTTCAGCCGGATTACTACTCAGACTAGTCACACGATATCTGGTAAAAAAATCTCCATTGAAAAGCCCCACAAGCCAGAATTCCCACTGTTTTGTTTCTCTGTTCCAGACTGGAAACGGAGGCGTTGCCATCTCTACATAGGCTGAAGAACCATTATTGGTTACCTGAAGATTATGATCAAGGAGAAAAAGATAGCCGTCCCGTGTACCGAAAATAACTTTTTTTCCCTCAAGCGTATCTTCCCAAAGATAACAAGGCATATATACCGAAGGAACCCCTAGTTTTGTTGCCCGAGTAAAAAATTCTTCCTCCATCTTTTCTGAAACATAAGGATAGGTAACGCCATTTTCTCTATCAGAAAGAAACACAAGATATGATTTTCCCCAGGAAGTATGAAAAAGTTGAACGGCATACTCCTCACTTGTCTCAAGACTAATACCGTACCTTGCACTTTTCACTTGTTCCGGACTTTCATAAATAGCAAGCAGTTTCTCATACTCCAGAGAAGAAGCTTCTTTATCCTCCGCCACAAACCCACACCCCAAAAGAAACACCACCACACACCACAAACCCACCACCCTTTTCATACCGACCTCCTTAATGTTTTTGATTGTGCACTGCAAAAGCCTTTGCTATAAAGTAATACGTTTCAACTCAAAAAAAGTGAAATTTTTGCCCAAAATCCACCTACAGTATAATAAGTGAGAAATTTTCTTGCAATTTTTGAACGCGGCTTTTTGCCTACTGTCGTTCCACACTCATACAGAATGGTTATCTTCACACAAAAACTGAATGCTCGCTTAACCATCTTTTCTCTTTCAGTTTTAGGCTCTTTTTGTTGCCCATTTTTCTTTTTCCACGAAGCGCTCCCGCGCGGGGCAAAAGGGGCTCCGCCCCTTTTGAAAACCCCATCCCACCCCTGCGGCGGTTACAAAAAAGGCCTTGTCCTCGTCGCATGCTACGCATGCGCCTCGGACGGAAGACAGGCCGCTTTTGCGAGCAAGTAGAAAGACCTCATCTCTTTCCGGGGAAGTCCTTCCTCCGTGGGCGACCTCAACTCGTCCTCCTGACTTCGGAAGCATAGCGCCCACCTCGCTCCGCCGATTCCCCGCCAAAGCGGGGGCCCCGCGGCTACGCTTCGGTGGGCTTTTCGGGCAGAGCAACAGAAGAGGTCGCCCCGGACACCTCCTGTGTCCTCCCGTCGAAAGGACTTTCCCGTCGGAAACCAAAGGGTCCTTTTCATAACCGCAAAAGCGGCCCGGCGGATACTGAGCGAAGTCGAAGTGGGGTACAGAAAAAAAAGGGGGTGAAAGAAAGAACGGGTCTTCCTCTCCAGAAGGGGGCATTCTTTTACCAGCCCGCAGGGCACGTATCCCCGCCGGGGCTTCTCTGAGGCCACACCGCAGGCAGGGGCGGGGGAGGATGTGGCGACAACTCAGCAAGAAGGGGGCTTTCTGAGACTACAAGGCCCTGGGCTATAACTTTGTGTCAGCAAAACACCCCATTGGTTAAACGTTTAACCAACCTCCATACAAACCCAAGTAGTGGCTATCACCTTCTTTCAGGGAAAAAGCCTGCCACCGCTATTACTATGTCTCAGCAAAGCCCCCGCGGCTACGCTTCGGTGGGCTTGCGGGTAAAAGCCACACAAGATGTCGCCTCGGGCACCTCCCGTGCCCTCACTTCGGAAGAACTTCCCCCTTACAACAAAGGGCACACGACCGCAAAAGCGGCCCGGTGGATACTGAGCGAAGTCGAAGTGGGGTACAGAAAAAAAGGGGTGGTAAAAGAACCGGGCATTCTTTCACCACCCTGCAGGGCTTCTGCTCCCGTTAGGGCTTCTCTCAGGTGGCACCGCGGCAGGGGCGAAAGCTATGACTTTGTTTCAGCAAAGAACAAGGGTTTAGCTGAAACAGGGTAATAGCTCTCTCTTGTCGTAATGCTTTTAAACTCAACTTTTTTCAATAGGCATCATAACAGAAAGCTTTTGTGTTGTTTCCCTGTTCATAAGAAATGTGGAAATAGGTATTCAGTTTCATATGTGGAACGACAGCAAGAAAGCACCTGTGCAAGGGTCTCGATTTTCAAAGATTATCCTCTTTGGTAGAGGCCTGAGCTAACTGGAGTTTGTACCATTTGAGAGGATCGATAACCGTGGTGCCATCGCGGATTTCAAGGTAAAACTTTCTCCCACTCTGAATAGTGGCCACCACATCTCCCCGAAGGACCTTTTCCCCCTTGCGAACCGTGATAGTATCCAGTTCTCCAAACACAATGCGCTTCTCTTCTCCCATGGAGAGGATAACCACATTCCCAAAGCCATATAACCACCCTGTGTATTCTATCACACCAGAAACCGTACTCCGAAGAGGGGTTGTCTCTTTTACCCGAATCCTTACTCCACGACTGGTGGTCTCTACAGAGTGGATGAGCGAAGGAGGAACAGGAAACTCCCCTTTCCAAGACGAGGAGGAAGGAGAAGGAAGAGATGACGGCGCGTCGCTTTCTTTCGCCTGATAGAGAGAGATCTTTTCTCCCACAAAAAGGGTGGTGGTGGTTTTGTTATTCCAGAGAAGAAGGTTACTCACACTCACGCCATACCGACGGGCAATACTATAGAGGGTTTCTCCCGGTTGTACAATGTGCTGAATCCTTTTCTCCGGGAGAGAAACAGCGGATGAGGCAGGAGGAGAAGAAGGACTTGGGGTGGTGAATATAGGAATAAGAAGCTTTTGCCCCACATAAATGGTTTCATGGGGAAGCTGATTGCAGAGAATGAGAGATGAAAGGGGTGTGGAAAATCTTTTTGACAACCCGAGAAGAGAGTCACCACTCTGAACAGTGTATTCTTTTACCTCATCGGGAAGAAGAAGGGTTTGCCCCACTCTCAAGGTATCCGAGGAAAGTTCATTGAGACGCCTGATATAGGTAGCCGAAATACCCGTTCTTCGGGCAATGCCAAGAAGCGTATCCCCAGGTTGAACGGTATACTCTTTAGCATAGATGGTGACAAAAACAAGACAACAAAAGAGCGCAAAACCCATTCGACGTCGAATCATAATACATATATCGACATTTTCACCAAAAAGAAAAGCCGCCTTGTCGGCGGCTTTTCTCCTATCAGGCTGTTTTTACCTCGATCTGACGAGGTTTGAAGTCTTCGGCTTTGTGAAGAACAATGGTGAGAATGCCATCCTGATAGGATGCTTCAATGTTGTCCCGATTCACCTTGTTGCCAATGCGGAACTCACGATGATAATCGCCCAATTCAAACTCTGTATCAATAGCCCGCCACTCCTTGCCAACTTCTACCGTGGAAGCCTCTACCACCAACCTGTCATCATCTACCTTGACCGAGAGCGTATTTTTGTCTATCCCGGGCATCTCCATCAGAATGACATAACTATCACTCGTTTCATAGATATCTGTAGCAGGAATGAGTCTTCTTTTTTCCATAGCCACCTCCTTATTTCACCTTAACTTCAATCTTCTTGGGTTCTTTCTTCTCCCGCTTGGGCAAGAACACCAGGAGGATACCATCCACCAGTTTTGCCTCTATCTTTGATGGATCTACTTCTGCCGAGAGACGGTAGCTTCGGCTTTCAATGGGTTTCAGTCTTTCACGACGAATCCACTGGACATCTTTCTTCTCTTCATCGTTTGTCTTGAGGGTGATGGTGAGAACATCGTTTTCGTAGTTTACCTCCACACCCTCCTTTTTGACTCCGGGAGCAAGCATCTGGATCATATAGCCGTTGTCGTTTTCATAAATGTTGGCGTAGCTGAGTCTCGTTTGTCTTGCTTCCTCCCAGAAGAAAGGGGTATCCAGAAGGCTATTCATGAGATGTTTCATTCTCTCAAGTTCGTAGAAGAGATTCATCATAGGGACCTCCTTATGAAATCTTTACATCAATCTCTTTGGTTCGAGACTCACCTGTCTTGGGAAGTTCAATGGTAAGCACTCCCTTCTTGTACTCCGCTTTTGCCTTGTTGGCATCCACCTCTCGAGGAAGTTCAATACTGCGGCAAAAGCTTCCGGAAAATCTTTCGATCCGGTGGTAGTTTTTGTTTTTCTCCTCACGTTTTTCCGTTCGGGAACCGCTGATCGTGAGGATATTGTCGTTCAATTCGACCTTGATATCCTTCTCATCCATGCCGGGGAGGTCTGCCTTCACAATATAGGCTTTGTCTGTCTCTTCAAGGTCGACATTGAACGACCAGGGGGTATCCTCAAATGAGGTTACCCAATCGGAGCGGAAGAATTCATCAATCCAGCTGAAGGGACTAGTGTTTTTTCGGATGAGTTTCATAGGCCACCTCCTTTTTTGTTTTTTTCTTTCAAAAAAAATTTGCAAAAAGTGTGCCAAAAATGAGAAGAAAAAGCGGAAAGAAAGGATGTTCCAGACAACTTTTGGGAGAAGAAAAAATTAGTCTAAGTTCAGAAAAAAAGAGATCTTACAAATTTGTCTCTTACCAAAGCAAAGAAGATACTATTTTCTAAAAAAGGGAACAAAAGAAAAGAAATATCGTCCTTTTTGATACAGAAAAGAAAAAGAGTTTCTTTATGACGCATTTTTTATTTTTGCCTTTGTGTATTTTTGATACAAAAATTGACTATTTTGCGTCTTGATGGTGAAATATGACACAGGCAAACCAGAGGGTATTTTCTCTTTCGCGAGGGGGATTATCCCTGGCTCTTTTCTGAGAAGATGCTTCCCAACTTCTGCTGAAGGTCCCTATCTAAATAACGGAGAAGAAGGTTCTTGGGACGTTTGAGCTGGGAAACATCCTTGCAGACAATCTTCTGGTTTTCAAGATCAAAGAGGGCTTTGTTGGAGAGTATATTCTGGAGGGCACGGTAACCTTCAGGATGGTTAAGGGCAGTAAATTTCAAAAGGTCTTCAAACGTGAGAGAAAAGGTATATCGAACCTTTGGGGCAATCTCCACACGAGCCTTGAGGGCCTGGATATAGAGGGCATCGTAGAGCCGTGTCTCATAGTCGGTAATCATCATATTGAAAATATGCCTCTGCAAAAACCAGATCCTATCAGAAAGGAGCGTGATAATCTTGGTAGCAATCTGAGGGTGTTTTTCTACCAGGGCCCCAAAATTCTCTCTCGATATCGACATGAGAAGAACCTTTCCCGAAGCCATGGCGGTGGCATTGCGGGGTTTGTTTTCCAGTATAGCCATCTCTCCAAAAATATCTCCGGTTCGTAAGACATTGAGAAGGATTTCCTGATTATTGACCACTTTGAGAATTTTGACTTCCCCATTCTGGATAATGTAGAGATTATTGCCAATCTCATGCTCAAGAAAAATCACATCCTTGTCTTCAAAGGTGACATAGAAGTCCTTCACATCCGGTTCGTGGAATTCTATATTTTTGCCGTGCTGTTTGTAGAGTTTCAGGATAGCTTCTTTGGCTTTGGCTACATTGGTCCCGTTGGGGCATTGCTGGACATAGCGGACATAGCCGTAAACTGCTGTTTTGTAGGCACGCATCTTGTTCTCATAAAATGCAGCTATTTCATAGAGATGAGAGGGATCCTCAAAGACCTGCTTCTGACCGGAAATGAGGGTGAGAATACTATCATAAAGACGAAGTTTCTGACTGAAAAACCGCAGGATCTTCATGGCAATGGGAGTATTTTGCTGAATGAGAAGATCAAACTGGTCCCTTCGGATCTGGATCAGGGTGGTATCCTCAAGGGCTTCAATGGTATAGAGGTTTGGCCGGCGAGCCATACAATCCACCACACCAAAAAAATCCCCCACACTCAGGGTTCTGTTCTCCTGAGCCACATGAGACATGAAACTATTGGTTTGTTTGACGCTTCCCTGTTTGATGATATAGAAAACATCCTGCGGAGCCTGACCTTCAACAATGGGAACAACACCTTTTTTGAGAAGAACTGTTTGAAAAGCCTCTGGCAAGGCTATAGTCCCCCTTTTTTCTGTATGTACTCATGAACGGTATTCATATCTTTGTCCCCTCTTCCAGACACATTGATAATCACTATATCGGAAGAGAGGAAGGTGTGCTTCTGTTTGAGAAGGTAACCAATCGCATGACTGGATTCAAGCGCAGGGATAATGCCTTCATAGCGAGCAAGGTATATGAGCCCTTGCATGGCCTCATCATCGGTAACATAGGCGGCCTGAAGCCTCCCAATACCTTGAAGATAGGCAACTTCCGGCCCAACCCCGGGATAGTCAAGCCCGGCGGAGATGGAATGCACAGGAAGCACCTGCCCATAGTTATCCAAAAGCACCTTGGTCTTACTCCCGTGAAGAACCCCGGGGATACCAAAATTGAGAGTGGCCGCATGTTGTCCAATACCTGTCCCGGTACCTCCGGCTTCTACCCCAATGAGATGAACCTCTTTGTCGTCAAGGAAGGGATAGAAAAACCCCATCGCATTGGAACCACCCCCAACACAGGCAATGAGATGGGTAGGAAGACGATTCTCTTTTTCGAGGATCTGGGCTTTTGTCTCCTTGCCAATAATAGATTGAAAGTCCCGCACAATGGTAGGATAGGGATGGGGACCGGCCACACTACCAATCAAGTAATGAGTGGTCTGCACATTAGCCAACCAATCACGGAAGGCCTCATTCATAGCATCCTTGAGAGTCTGACTCCCCTCTTCCACCGCGTGGACCTTAGCCCCAAGGAGTTCCATTCGCAAGACATTCAAAAACTGCCGTTTGACGTCAAGCTTGCCCATATAAATCTCGCACTCCATCCCCATCATAGCACAAACGGTGGCTGTAGCCACCCCATGCTGCCCGGCTCCGGTTTCAGCGATGATGCGCTTTTTGCCCATACGTTTGGCCAAAAGGATCTGCCCGATGGTATTGTTGATCTTGTGAGCACCGGTATGATTGAGGTCTTCTCGTTTGAGATACACCTTGCATCCCACATCTTCGGAGATACGACGGGCAAAATAGAGAGGGGAAGGCCTTCCTACATAATCTTTGAGGTAACCCTCAAGTTCTTCTTGAAAGGAAGGGTCTTTTTTGGCCTCTTCATAGGCCTTTTCGAGTTCCTCAAGAATGGGCGTAAACGATTCAGGGACAAAAATACCACCAAACTCCCCGAAGTATCCCTTCATCGATTTCTCCAGAGGTGATAGATTTTGTCGGTGATCTGTTTTGTCACATCAAGGGCGGCAAGATCCTCTTCTGGGGTTTTAAGGGGGGTACGATTGTTGAGAATACAATCGATGAAGTGCTGCTGCTCGAGTTTGAGGGCATTGTCCCTGTGCACAAAAACACGCTCCACAAGGCTTTCCTGGCGATATTTGAGTTCTTCTTTCGCCACCTCGTACTGAGCCTGGGGTTGACGAGTGATGGTGATTTCCTGGGTGTCGTAGTTGAGAAAAATATAGGCGTCCTGCTGAGAAACAGCCAAGTGGCGCATTTTGGCCTGGGTGACACGACTAGCGGTAATAGAAGCCACCACGCCGTTTTCAAAGGAGAGGATAGCGGTGGCTACATCTTCAAAGTTGGAGTATATCCGTTCTCCATAAGCCTCGACGTGAGTAACGGGTGACCTGGCAAGGGAAAGTACTATATCAACATCGTGGATCATGAGATCTAAAACTACCCCAACATCCCTTATACGGCTCTGGGGTCCCATACGCTGTGCCTGGATGAGGTAGGGTTTCTGGACAATTTTGGTGAGTTCCTGCACAGCCGCATTGAAGCGCTCCACGTGTCCCACCTGAAGCACAAGTTTTTTCTGTACGGCAAGATTGAAAAGCTTTTCTGCAAAATAAAGGGTTTTGGTGATGGGTTTTTCTACAAGAACATGTTTTCCCTTCACAAGGGCCGTTGAGGCGTATTTATAATGAAGATAGGTGGGTACAGCAATAATAACCGCATCGACACTGTGAAGAAAACTCTCATAATCAGTATAGGCTTTTACCCCATATTTTTGACCGAGAGACTTCACCTCTGCTTCATTGATATCACAGATGGCACAGAAGTTGATTCCTGGAATCATGGAGAGGGTGTTGATATGGTATTTTCCCATGTGCCCTGTGCCAACAATGCCAATCTTGAGCATGACTTCCTCCAGAAAAACACTTTGTTTTATTGTAAAGCAGAGAAAGATTTTTTTCAAAGAAAGGCAAAATGGTTTTTCAGGCATAAAAAAAAGCGCCTGACGTTGCAGGCGCCCTTAGCCCTATCGGGATTTGAACCCGAGTCGCCGCCGTGAGAGGGCGGTGTCCTAGACCAGGCTAGACGATAGGGCCATGTCTCTGGGGCGGAAGGATTCGAACCCTCACAAACAGATCCAGAGTCTGTCGTCCTGCCATTAGACGACGCCCCAGTGAGGATATATATTATAAGGAGAACGAAGCCTTCCTGTCAACTTTTTTGCCATTCATTTGTAAAATTTCATCCGGACTTCTGTGGTCCATCCATAGGCTGGCATGGTGGTATCCGGATAACTCTCTATATCAATACTCTCCATTCCGATAAAAAACTCTCTGGCCAAACGAATGCCACTATCCTGGGAAAGGGTGGCCAAAAGAGTCTGGACATCAATTTTTGCCTGCATACCGCTGCGCTGTTTGGGGCTTACAAAAAACTCTGGAAGAGAGATGCCTGTCTTCTTCTCGTAAATATCCTTGATACACTGGACAAGCAATTCCTTGTCTGAAGCAAAGAAAAACTCATTCTCCACCACACCAAAGTAGAAAGAACCATTGGTCATTTTGTAGTGGTAAAAAGGCAAGGTGAAAATTTCAAAGGCATAGAGGGGTTCCTGTTTTTGCAGAACCATGTTTTTGAGAGATTCCATGAGATTCTGGGCGAGAGTACGGTTCTTGATACCAAGAGAGCCATAATACAGAAGCTGTGAATTGGAGAAACGATCAACAACAAGGGAAAAACGCCCCTCACTATTGTGAATAAGATCCCGCTCAATATCAACCCCGTAGTCTTTTTTTAGAGAAGCAAGAAGACCGGCTATTCCCATGATATCAATCCTGTCCACCGATCGATAATACCGATAGAGAAGGGATATATTCATTGAAACCCTGGCCAAGAGAAGGGGATTTCCTCTCACGTAGCTCAGGGTGTCAAAACGGGGGTTATTCTCAAACTGCTGGAGTTGATAGAGGAATTCCTGTTGCTTGGGATCAATAGCGGCTGTATAGAAACGAAGAGAAAGGGCTTTAGCGTCAAAAACAATACTCACCAGTCCAAAACCAGCGGGAAGGTTTACCTTGTCCGAGACCCCCGTCCCTCTGGTAATGGTACTTAGATAACGGCTCTCAAACCATATCCATCCATTCTGCCACAGATTGGGAAGCCTGGGGGTAGCGAATTGAAAATCTTTGCTTTTGGTGAGCTGGTTGGAAAGAGAGGCAAAAACCTCCTCACTTTGAGAGAGAAGAAGGTAGTTAGAAACAAAACGAAAGGCTGTGGAAGGGAGATTTTTCTTGAGGTAAGCCTCAAGGGTTTTTCGGTTCCCAACAGGGAGGGCAAGATAGCCTTTGCCCTCTGTGACATGCACAAAAGCCATGGGAGTATTGGTTTCTATCCCAATGCCAGCGATACTCTTTGGATCAAGAATATCCACGCCATAACCGGCAAGGCTTTGTGAAGAGAGTTCTGCCCACTTCTGCTTGAAGTTAGCCCCATAAAAATGGCTATAAAAAAAACGAAGGCTTTCTACTAAGTACCTGTGAGAAGGTGCATAGAAAACAAGCTCTCCTCTGGCAAGCACATGGTCTATAGCACGTTCACTCCACCCTTGTTGAACAAACCCTATCACAAGAAGAAGAAAAAACAACCCCTTCTTCACATAATCTCCTCATAGGGGACTTCACCACGACGCATAGGTTTTGGCATAAAAAGGATCTTGTAGGCCTGTTTTTTCTCTTCTTTTTCCTTTTCCATAACCACAGGCCGGAGCATTTCAGAGGGAACAAGAATGGGCTTGTGAAATTCCACGGAGAAACGAATGGCATCAAGCGGACGGATATCGAGGCGTTTTTTCCACCATCCCCACCGCATCTCTACTTTTCCACGCCACAAGCCCTCTGATTGGTAAAGGGAAATGTTTTCCACCTTTATCCGAAGGGTTTTGAAAAGGTTTCTGAGAAGAGGATCTGTCAAAAGAAAAGGAATACCCATAATTTCTTCCGATGATCCCTGGATAGGGATATGAAGAGCCACTTTCTGGCTTTTTTCTGTAGAAGTCAAACGAAAGGTATAGCTGCCAAAATGCGGATCAAAGAAGACACGATCAAAGGTCACAGAAGCAAAGGTCATATTTGTCTTTTTGGCCATGTATCCTCCTCTTCTCTCTTCTCTTTCAAAGCCATATATAATGTAACTATTTTCGAGAAAAAAATCAAGTAAAGAGACCTTTGCACGAATGTGCAAAGGTCTCGAATACTTATTCAACCATCTTTTCTCTTTCAATTTTGGGCTATTTTTGTTATCCGTCTTCTTTCTTCTATGAAGCGCTTCCGCGCGGGACAAAAGGGGCTTCGCCCCTTTTGAAAACCCCGTCCCCGCCCCTGCGGCGGTTTCTGTGGCCACCGACCTGTCTCCCGTGGTGCGGGCTGGAACAAAAACCTGTAGCCCCGCTCTCTTCTGTAGCCGCCAGGGGACAGCCCTCCCTGTCTGACCCCGGGCTTCCTCGCCACCTCCTGTGGCTCGGCCAGTGGTGAAAAGGCGATGGCTTCCATTACCAGCCCGCGGGGCACGTGTCCTTTGCAGGGGCTTCTTTCAGGTGACACCGCAGGCAGGGGCGGGGAAGCTATGGCGATGTTTCAGCCCCAAGGGGGATTTCTGAGACCACAGGACCCAGGGCTATGACCTTGTTTCAGCTAAACAACCCATCGGTTAAACGTTTAACCTCTATCTATATAAACACCATATGTCTTTTGCTATTACCATTTTTCAGCAAAAAACCTCCTCCTAAGCTGAAACATGGTGATAGCAAAGAGTATCCTCTACCCCAGGGAAGAATGAAAAGCCCTATCACCATGTCTCAGCAAAAGCCTCTGCAGCTCCGCTTCGGTGGGCTTTTGGGGAACAGCAACAGAAGATGTCGCCCCGGGTGCCTCCTGCACCCTCACTCCGGAAGGACTTCCCCCTTACGACAAAGGATGCACAACCGCAAAAGCGGCCCGGTGAGCCTCCTGAGCGAAGTCGAAGGAGGGTACTGAGCGAAGTCGAAGTGGGGTACAGAAAAAAAGAGTGAAAGAACAGAGCTTTCTCGTGTTATTTCCCTGTTCATTAAGAAATGTGAAAATAGGTATTCAGTTTCATATGTAAAACGACAGAGAAAGGCGAAATAACCTTTCTCAACAAAAAAATGTCCGTAAACATACTCTCCTCTGCATCTTTTTTTTCAAAAAAGCCTTATAATGTACATGAAATCCACTATCAGGAGGTAAATGTGAAAAAACTCTCTTTTCCCCAAATTCTCAGGCGAATTTCTCTCGGGTTCTTTCTGGTGCTGGTAACCACCCTCACAATTCTCCATCAGAAAATACCTTCTCTTCCCTCCATTGATGCCCTCTGTCCCTTTGGCGGTCTGGAAGGGCTTTATCAGTGGGTGGCGAGTGGTGGAATACTCCAGCGACTTCAGCCATCCTCGTTTGTTCTTCTTTTAGCTACGGCGATTTTAGGAGTGGTTCTTGCCCGCTTTTTCTGTGGATGGATATGTGCCCTTGGGGCTTTGCAGGGTGTCTTCGGATGGTTAGGACGAAAGGTCTTCAAAAAACGCCCCACCATCCCAGCAAAAGTGGACAAATATTTACGTCTCCTCAAGTACGTAGTCCTTGTTGTTGTGCTCTTTCTCACCTGGAGAGCGGGAAGCCTCATCATAAGGCCTTATGACCCCTTTGCCGCCTATGGTCATCTCTCTGCCGGCTGGGAAGAACTCTGGGGAGAATTTGATTACGTTTCCAACAGGAGACCTGAAAGAGAGAGAAAAGGATAAAGAAGTTACCCCTGGCTCAAAAGATTTTTGTCAACTGTAGTATACAGGGAACATTTTAGATAAACAAGTTTTTTCTGGGGAAAGTACCCTTTTTAGGCCATAAAACAGGGCAATAAGTACGTACCATCCCTATGTTTTATATCACATCCTGCCAGTAGACACCATCGATAGCCTCATCACGATTATAGTAGTAATGCAAACGCACAGCAAGAACATTGGTTGCCCCTTCTCTTTTCCATACCCCTACATCCATTCTCTGGTTTATGGTTCGCATCACCCGTTCTGCCCTTGAGGTTGTTCCTGGCAAACCATCTTCACTGTCACAGGCGAACATGTCTTTTTGAGCACGAAGAAGATAATAAAAACAATGTTTGCGCCCTTTTTCGTGAAATAAGTCAAGAAGATTCTGAATATGCTGTCTGCGCTCGCTTTGATAACCAAGTCTTGTTTGCCAGTCATTTTTGTACCCCAAGAAACAGGCTTTCCCTGTTTCAGCGACAATATTTGTCCACTCAGAAGAACGATATCTCACTCTATCAAGACGAAGAAAATACTTCAATTGATAACTTACATGCCACAAACATCGTTGAAAAACGATACCGGGATGTTTGCCCTGGTTAATCCCTGTATCTCCATCGACAACAAGAAAAAACCGAGAAAAAGAGTGTTTTTCTTGAATGGGCTTAAGAAGTTTGTCCCAACCTGCATGGTAATTATCCACAAGAAGGCCTGCTATTCTTGTATTTTTTCCTGTCAATGGGGAGGCTTGTTGCCTCTCCTGCAAAAGAATTTTAGCTTCTTCTCCTTTTTTCTTGCCCTGAACAGGAATACCCGTCCCATCGGCTTCTCCACAGGGTTTTTCTTTTTCTGAGATACTGAAATGTATCTTTCTCCCAATATTTTGAAGGTTTTTCCAGAGGGTGCTAAGACCTATTTTATACCCTGTGAAGGAAAGAATACGAGCGGCCACTCGATAGGTGGTAAGAGCCCCGGCTAAAGCCACTCTGTAGATATCTTTCAGGATTTGCCTTTTTCGCTTTTCTACACCAAGAAGAGATCTTGTGAGAAAAAGTTTTCTTCCACACTTTTTGCATTGAATTTGGAGCTGAGGAAGAGTGATCTTTCCAAAGGGCATCAGAACAAAAACAGTGTTTTTTCCATGCTTTGTTTTCCATATGAAGTGATGTTTTTCTCCGCATGTACAGGTGATACGACCTTCTTTTATTTCTTTTTCTGCCACTTCTACAGAAATCTGATGAACAAATGACTCAAACACTCCTTTGATGGCCTGGAGAAAAACCACCACTAACGTCTCAAGTTTTGTGTCAGGGTAGTCGATAGTCAAAGTGAAGGTGAATTCTTTACGCATGGGTTCCTCCTTGTGTCCTATTATCGGCCAGGGAGGAACTTTTTTTTGCTTTTCCTCATCTTCCCACTGCAGGTCTCCTGAAAAAAACGTTACCGAGAATTTGCTGTCGGTTTCGTGATCCTTGTGGGAAGCCTTGGTCTTTCTTTTGTGTATGAACGCTTTTTTTGCAAGTACCTCTGCCCCTTGGGGGCCTTTCTTGCTCTCATAAGCCGTATCAGCCCCTTCCGTATCAAGCGGGATAATACTACCTGTATCCACTGTAGTCTCTGTGATAAGTCCTGTCCCATGAACATTGATGTCCAGCACCCTGACGTCGTCCGTTCTCCCGAGTGTATCAACTGTCAAGAGTGTGTTACCGTCTGTCCAACCAAAAAATCCACTCTCTTCAATACCTGGGCCGGCAAAAGGCTTTCTCCTCTTCTTGTCGCCATTATTGGGCTTGTGATCTATGCGACCACGGTGGGTATAGCCTACTTCACAGGGAATGCAAGATTTACAGAAGTTTCTCTCACAGAACAGGCATCACAAGGTATCTTGACTCCAGACAACATCAAGGGCTCTCACACCCTGGCTGAGGTGATCAAGGCCTTTGGAATAGAGGAAAAGTCTCTTTATGAAGCTCTCCAGTTCAGTCGTGAAAAGGTTCCCCCTGAAACACGTATCAAAGATATTGGCGATCTCATAGGCAACCCTGACTTTGAAACAGAATTTGTTCGTGAAGAGGTGAGAAAACTTCTCGGTATCACCAATACCACGAATACCACCGTCTCTTCTGCCCCATCTCCTACCCCTACCCCAAAACCTGTAGAAAAAACACAAACTCAGCCTTCGTCTCTGGTTGTCCCGGAGGGTTTCTTCCTCGAGGGGACGATGTCTATTCAGGATATCGCCAGGGCTCTCTCCACTACCCCCGAAGTCATCGTGAAAAAACTTGGACTTCCGGCTGATATACCAACCGATAAACCCCTCCGGGATATGAAAGACACGTATGGCTACACCATACCTCAGCTGAGGGATAAACTCTCTCAAAAATAGGGCTTGAAAAAATTTCTTTCCCTGCGTATAACCCCCTATGGGCATCCCGGGTGGGATGCCCATTTTTCTTTGACGGAAAAGAACCTTCTTGAGACCCTTGCACGGGTGCTTTCTTGCCCTTTTTAGGTCAGGGGCTACGCCCCTCTCCCCCGATTTTTCTGTTTACAAGGGGAGACCTTTGCACATTCGTGCAAAGGTCTCTTCCTTGATGTGCAAAGATGATTCTTTTATGATATACTATTTCCACGGAGGCGTACCCATGAAAACCATACAGATTATCCTGACATTCACCACCACCCGGCGGGAGGAACTCATTGATATCACTTCGGCTATTGAAAATGTCGTTTCCCAAAGCGGCATCACCACAGGAATATCCCACGTCTATGTTCAGGGGGCCACTGCCGCCATTATGATTCAGGAAAACTGGGACACCTCTGTACAACAGGATGTGATAACCCTCCTGCGAAAACTGATTCCTGTGGGAGTATGGCAACACGACAAACAGGACGGCAATGGAGATGCCCATCTCAAATCCGGGCTTGTTGGCCCATCGGAAACCATCCCCATTATAGGAGGAAAACTTGGCCTCTCCACCTGGCAACATATCTTTCTCTGTGAATTTGACGGCCCACGAAGAGAAAGAAAGGTGGTGATTACCCTCATGGGAGAAGAAAAGGGATAATAGCCAACGTCAAGAACAAAGAAAGAAGCCCAAAGTCCTCCTTTCCCCGTCTTTTAGCCGCGGGACAAGGGAAGTTCTATCATCTCATAGGTCTTTGGACCCGGTACCATATCCCTGGCATACACTGTCCACACCCAGGGAAAACTATCCCAGAAAAACGCAAGAAGCATCTTCTGTCTTTCATGGTCCATCTCAAGCATCACATCATCAAAAAGAAGCAGGGGAAGTCTCGCCTGGTCTCGAAGCAGGGTGGCCACAGTGATCTTGAGAAGAAGCGAAAGAGCCCTTTTTTGCCCCTGGGAAGCCACAACGCGAAAATTTTTGTCTTCAAGTCGAATTTCAAAGGTATCCCGATGAGGCCCTATGAGGGTGTATCGCCTCTGATATTCCATAGCCCTCACTCCCTCCAGAGCCTTCGCAAAACTTTCCTTTATGCTGTTTTCTATACGAAAGGTATTAAGCATCCGAAGTTCTACTTTCTCCCCATAGAGTTCCCTGTACAATTCCGAAAGCCGGAGAGACATCTGTTTGAGATAAAAAAACCTCTTCTCAATAACCTGGCTTCCTAATTCTATAAGCTGTCTATCCCATACCCTTGCTTCACGGGGATCCGCACGAAGTTGCGTATTTCGCTGACGAAGAACACGAAAATAGGTGAGCCATACCCCCCTATACTCCTCATCAAGTACAAAAATCATCTCGTCTAACACCCTGCGTCTTCCCTCCGCTCCGCCGTAGAGAAGAATGGTATCCTCGGGCAAAAAAAGAAGTACAGGATGATGGTGTCTATACTCCCTTGCCGTCACTGTTTTCCCGTTTTTCCTGTAGAGACGCTCTGATGGGGTATACCCAAAGTGGTATTCTTCATGGTGAAATATTCCCTTGAGAGAAAATCCCTGCCATCCCCATGAGATAGCATCACCTAAGTTGATGGTTCGAAAAGACTCTCCCGTCAGCCACACAGAGAGAGCCTCTAAAAGATTGGTTTTCCCACTGCCATTAGGGCCAACAATGACCGTCTTTTCAGGGATTTTCTCAAGATACACCTCGTGATAATTACGAAAGCCTGTAATCTCAAGAGAACTGATCATACAACTAAGAAGATGGCTTTTTGAGTCTCACATGTTTTTTGGAGAGGAGTTTCCCCTCTAAATACGACAAACCATCCTTTGGGGCAATGTGATCCCTGTGAAGAACAGGAAGCCCCTCAAGCGTCGCTAAAGCCCTGTGAGGGGTTAACCCTGTTTTCTCAACAATTCTTTTCACCGCTTCAAACTCATTTTCAGGTGCCTCTTCATCAAAAAGAGCCCTGTAAATAGCCCCATTGAACTTGAAGGGTGAGGCCGTACTGCATACTAAAACAGGAACTTTGTCTTCTATGTCCTTCCAGTATTGCACAAGAGCATGATACGCCACCGCGGTATGGGGATCAAGAAGATAGTTCTCTTCTTCATACACCTGTCGAATGGTAGAAAGGGTCTGATGTTCTCCTGTCCAATAACCCCACATCACCTCATGAATTCCCTTCAGCGTCGTCGCATCAATCTTGAAACGCCCCTTCTCCTGCAGTTCAAGATACCAATTCTGGATTTTCAGGAAATTGTGTTTGGTGATTTCGGTGAGAAAACGTTCTAAGTTAGAAGAAACTAAAATGTCCATCGAGGGACTATACGTCTTGTAGAACGGTCGCTTGCTTTCATACACACCCGTTCGCAGAAAATCGGTGAGAACATTGTTCTGATTTGAAGCACAGACAAGACGACGAATAGGAAGCCCCATCTGTTTGGCATAATAAGCAGCCAAAATATTACCAAAGTTCCCTGTGGGAACCACGACATCAATCTCATGCCCTATCCCGAGACCAAGAGAGTGAATCAGTTTCGCATAACCCCAAACATAATACACGATTTGAGGAGCAAGCCTCCCCCAGTTAATAGAATTAGCTGAAGAAAGTTCATAGCGGCGAGAGGTGATTTTTGCCCGGAATTCACTATTGGCAAAGATAGCCTTCACCATTCCCTGACAATCATCAAAATTTCCCTCCACCGCCACGACATGGGTATTCAGTCCCTCCGTCGTGAGCATCT
Organism: Longinema margulisiae; assembly: GCF_025266855.1. Taxonomy (GTDB): domain Bacteria; phylum Spirochaetota; class Brevinematia; order Brevinematales; family Thermospiraceae; genus Thermospira. The sequence goes on along the minus strand of NZ_CP053071.1, from coordinate 1,615,416 downwards.
GAAGTTTCTGGACTAAACTCACCCCCTCATCGGGGAAAAACACATAGATTTCCGTCCCGGGAATATTCTTGAACCCCTCAAGAGCTGCCTTGCCGGTATCCCCTGAGGTAGCCACTAAAATCACCGTGGTGGTATGTTTACCTAATTTCTTTTTGGAGAGAACAAGCCAATGGGGAAGAATCTGGAGGGCCATATCCTTGAAAGCGGCCGTTGGTCCATGCCACAGTTCCAGAATGCCCACCCTGTTGGATAACACCTTCACAGGGGCAATCTCTTCTGTATCAAAGGTCGTGGAATTATACGCCTCTTGAAGAGAAGACTTCAGTTCTGCTTCGGTATAAGCCCCCTCTCCCTCACAAAAGTAGGGAGCAAGCACATGGTAGGCCACGTCGTGATAATTAGCCTTCGCAAGAAAAGAAAAATCTATCGTGGGAATTCTCTCCGGAAGAAAAAGCCCCCCTTTGGGTACCATCCCTTCTACAATGGCCTCGCTTATACCTACCTCAGGATAATTTCCTCTCGAACTGATGTATCGCATGTCCTTTACTCCTCAGTTGGCTATAAGTATAAGCCAAAAAGAGAAAAAAAGCAAATGGAGACCTTTAGGGGTGTTTTGCGTCGTTTCCCTCCCCTCCATAATAGCTATTCTCGCCATTGGGGAAGCTTGCTCTTTCCTCTCCCGGCCCATGGGGCTTCTTTTTCTGCGGGGGGCTTAGCCATAGTCGTGCGAAAAGGTAAAGGCTATTCCCTTATTTCAGCTACAACCCTCTGATGAGCTGAAACAAAGTCATAGCCTCTCCAGCGGGGTATTTTCCAAACATCCCCTTTCCCCACTGAGTCCCGGAAGAAAAAACATGAGGGCATGACACAAATGTACCACGCCCTCACCTGTCACCTATCGCTTTTTTCGAATAAAAAACTCCACCCTTCTATTTCTGGAACGGACCTCATCCCGCTGTTCCTTTGTCATCGTTGGGGTAATGACCTTGTATGGCCTGCTTTCGCCATATCCAGCCCAGCTCAGTTTCTCCGCAGGGATTCCTCTTGAGACAAGATAATCATAGACCGCCTTTGCTCGCCGTTCAGAGAGTTGCTGATTGAAATTCGGGGTAGGACCGGGAAGATCATCCGTATGCCCGGAAACCTCAATGAAAAAGTCTTTTGTGAGACCGTACCTCTCCGGTTGACTGAAAAGCCTCTGGAAGACTTCTATCACTTTGTTGAGGTTCTCACGACTCTGAGGGGTAAGTGTGGCCGAATTGAGGGCAAATCGAATACTGCTCATCCTGATCCGAAGCCCATCAGGTGTTCGTTCCACAAGAACGCCTGTGGTGAAATTCGTCTGGATGGTATTGGTATGACCAAGAACATCCACTGCCTGAATTGTCAAAAGATAATCCTGAACAGACTCAACAATTTCCCCATCGTCTCCCACTCCATCCCACGAAAGTACCTCATCCCAGAGAGACACATCCTCCTCAAAGGACTTTGCCCATAGTTTTATGAGAAGGGGTGGCATATTTTCTCTCACCTTGTGAATAGTGGTAGTATAAGCGGCAAGCCCTGCCAAATCCCAGAAATTCTCTCGAATCTCCATGATATCGTTTTCTCCATCTCCATCCGGCGTAAACACAAGGGGGGAAAAGGCAAGACTCATCCGTGGAGGCTGACTATCCACAATGATATCTTCCAGCTCTGCCCGTATATAGTTCCCATCACTATACGACACATTCCACTGAATGGTATAGTAGCCGTCCGGTACAAAGCCATTACTGCCCTCTCCTTTCCAGATCCAGGTATTCTGCCACCTGTTGGTCGTCATCTGATATGCCGTTTCCCCCTGCTGGTTTATGATCTGGATTTCGGAGAATTCTATCCTGTTGGTCTCCGTAAGAGTCCCTGTAAGAAGAAGTGAAGTTTTCCCGGGAATAATGGCCGTATCACTCACCTCAAAATTGAGTTCAGGAAAACTTCTCACTAAAGCAATATTGGAGACCCACTCTATGGTGACATTAGACGCCATGTCCCGGCTTATCGTTTGGAGGTGATACATCCCTTCGGGGAGATCCTTCCCCTGGTTGTCCTGTCCATTCCATACAAAACGGGAAAAGAACGGTCCACGCCACTCCCCACTTCGAACAACTCGCCCAGTGGAATCAACAAGACTGAGTTGATACACATCATTTGATCTTCCCTCAGGCTTTGCCTCCACCAGAAGCACATCCCTTCTCCCATCACCATTAGGAGAAAAGGCTGGCCTGTCCACAGAAGGGACAAAGCGTGGCGGTACACTATCCACCTCAAGAAATCTCGGGGTACTCTGGGGATTCTGTCCATCCTCATAGAGAGCCACAGCCTGATAGCTATACACCCCATCCCTTAACCCCTCCGCAGGAACCCTGATCACAGAGAGCCACTGGTTCGTGGTAAGCCTGTACACTACCCTCTCATTCTCTCCCTTGAGGATAAACTCAAGACTCTTTATTCCGGCTGCATTCCCCTCAAGGAAAAAGGGGATATCTCTCTGCGCCCGGGGAGAAACAAAAGCCTGTGGGGTAGAGACAAAAAGCCTCTCTCTTCCTGTGCGTAGCGTCACCACAACATTCGTTTGCACACGGTGGCCAACCCTATCCTCAGCCTCTACCATCAGGGTATATCGACCCTCAGGGAGAGGATTAAGCCTTGCATCAAGCCCTGTCCATTCTATATCCCCTTGCCACTCAGAAGCCATTTTTCTGTCATAGAAGACCGCCCTTCCACTCTCGTCCATAATCGAGAGGGTCACCATATCATTGGAATCAGCCCTGAGAGCAAGGGTAAGAGGAAGTGTTCTCTGTCTTGAATCAGGAAGGGGCGAAAAGATGGTATAGGGCAACCGAAGTGAAATCTCTGGAGGGGTATTATCTAACACAAACTTCACAGGACCAGAGACGGGCTGATTACCACTTTCATAGAAGAGTTGAAGCCGTGCCGTGTACACTCCATCTGAAGCCCTTTTTCCCTCCTGATCCTTGCCATCCCAGACAAGAGAAGAGGGAAGAGGGGGTTTTCCCGTTTGTTCGCGCACCAGTTTTCCCTTCTCATCCTCAATAACAAGCCTCCAGTTGGTCAAAAGTTCCTGACTGGAAGCCTGTGGCGTGAAAAGAAGTACATCCCCTTTCCGTGCTGAAAAAGCCTCCTTTGAAGAAATAAGCGACACCTGTTCCATGGTTCGTACCAACCGCACAGGAAGAGAAACTGTAGCACTATTGCCTGCTTCACTCTCCACACTCACCACCACCTCATATATTCCTTCCGGCGCACGTCCATCTTGTGTTTTCCCATCCCACACAAGCGAAACTGGAAGTTCCCCTTCGTTTGTCCATACCGATTGAAATACCACCGATTTTTTTGTATCAGACACCATCATGGTAAGCCTGTCGCCGGGAAGCGTTTTGAGATTGGTTATCTGAACCACAAGGGTCTCCTGGATACCATCATCATTGGGAGAAAACACTGAAGAAGACGGGGAAAAACCCACCTCACGTTTAGCCGTATCAAGCACAATGGTTTGCCAGGGAGAAAGACTTTCATTCTCATTGAGATCCTTTGCCCGAATTCTATAACGATACTCCCCATCAGGCAAAGGTTTGCCCTCACTATCCCTTCCATCCCATTTGAGAGAGGAAGGAACCTCAAGCCCCTTATCGGGAGTCACAAGCCGTTCAAAAACCTGATTCCAGGAAAGCGTTCTGGTTTCAAAGGACTGCCAGCTTTGAAACTTTCGTACCACTGTATTTTTATTGTCCACAATCTCCACTTCCCAGCCCGAGAGTTTTCCATTGTCTGTGATGGGAAGAGAAATAACCGCCTCATCCTTGACTCCATCCACATTGGGAGAGAAAAAGACCGTCTGACTTGTTTGAATCACAGGGGGTCTGTCGTCATACTGACCCCACGCCACAGAAAGCATCACCCCATGAGACAGGGACGGTTTTGACTGCATCCCATACCAGAGCTGGACCTCCGTGTATTCTGAGGAAGGGGTTTTCCCCATACGCACCAAAAGATTGGTGCTTTTTCTATCAAGGGCAAAGCCTCCTCTCAAGCCTACCCCAAGGCTATACCCCCCTCCCACACCAAGACCAGCCTCGCCAAAAGGAAATTGATACCCACCCGACACTAAAAGAGTATCAAAAAGGGTATGTTTCATCCCCACACCCCAGCCCACAGAAAAAGGCACCACCGAGAAACCGACATCGCTTTGAAGCCTCATTTCATAATTTTCCACCACCACAGGAGAAAAACCTCCTCCGATGGCTATACCAAAGGGTTTCCAGGGAGTTCCTTCTGGTAAAAAAGCCCCCACCCCTATGTTTTTCAAGACAACCCCATAATCCCAGTGATAAAACCCAAACCCTTTTCCCTCTCCCCCTCTCTGGACCATTCCCACATCAACAAGAAAAAAGGTCTGATTATTGACCCACCCGGCATTTGCCTTGATCCCAAGCGAGAACCAGCGTGAAATAGCCCGAGCCCAGAGCATCTCTCCCGAGAGAAGAGAAAGCGTCGTATCATAAGAAAAACGTCCACCAATAGTCCCCAGAGGAAGCGGAAGTCCTCCTTCAACACGATACACCGCTTTTGCCCCCATACCCTCTAGAGAAAAAGCCGTATGCCACCTGGTGATGTTATAAAGTGCCGGGTTTGCCCAGGCCGACAAACTCTCATCACTCAACCCTGTATATCCTGTTCCCTGGGCATTTACTCCATAACCTAAAAAACTCGCCTCACTCCCTGCTGGAAGAGAAAGAGCCATTCCCAGAACAGGCAAACACACCCAGAAGAAGAGAAATATATTCCGCATTTTTCTACCTCCCGAAGAAAATCTCACTTCATTATAGAGAAAATCTCTCTCCGTTGCAAAGAAACGAAAGAAAGAAAGAAAGACAAAAAGAGACCCTTGCACGGGTGTTTTCTTCCCCTATCTGGGTCAGGGGCTACGCCCCTCTCCCCCGCTTTTTCCATTTACAAGGGCTTATTTGTCTTTTTTTGTTCAAAGGAATAGTTTTATTTATTACGTTAAGGAACATTTTTATACTATTTTTTGTTTTTTACTACTTTTTTGAGACCTTCGCACATTCGTGCAAAGGTCTCAAAAAGAGAATTCCCATCCTTTCTTCTCGCCCCAACCTTCATACTCCACAATGCCCCTTTTTGCACAACGTATGTGCAAAATTGTGCAAAAAATAAAATGAAACCGATTTCAATACTATTCCATTTTTATTCTACAAATCTATTTATTCAATAAAGAAAAAAATGTAACTTTTCCTTTTCGGGAAGAAAGCAAGACTTTGGCATAGATATTGCAAAATTGTTGTAGAATCTTCGAAAACCAGAGAATAAGGAGGGTTTATGAAGAAGGTATGGTTTTTGGTAGTGGTAGGAATGTTCCTCTCTTTACCTCTTTTTGCGGGGGTGATGATGCAGGGCTTCTACTGGGACGTTCCCGCAGGTGGTACATGGTGGGATACCATGAAGAGCAAGGCGTATGAACTTCGGTATATGGTGGGAAATGGTACCAAGTATGGTATCAACCGTATCTGGTTCCCCCCTGCTTCCAAGGCTCAGGGTGGTGGGTATTCGATGGGGTACGATCCTCATGACTATTATGACCTTGGGCAATACTATCAGGATGGAACCACAGAAACACGGTTTGGTTCCGCTTCAGAACTCAGGTCTGCTATCTCTACCTTCCGCAGCTATGGGATTGATTGTATGGCTGACATCGTCATCAACCACCGTTCCGGTGGAGCCAGTGAGTATAACCCCTACACGGGTGGAAATACCTGGACTGATTTCCGCAATGTCGCCAGCGGCAAAATGAAATGGCAATACTGGGCATTCCACCCCAATGCCAGTTGTTCGTATGATGAAGGTTCTTTTGCGGGATTCCCTGATATCTGTCACAAGAATGCAACCGTAACCAACGACATCAAGACATGGCTTTTGTGGATGAAGAATGTGGCCAATGCTGGATTCAGCAGCTGGCGATGGGATTATGTAAAGGGTTTCTCTCCCACTGTGGTGAAAAACCTCAATGCCTGGACATCACCTACCTTTAGTGTAGGCGAGTACTGGGATGCCAATACCTCCACCCTTGACTGGTGGGCCAATGCCGCTAACTCTTCTGTGTTTGATTTTGCTCTCTACTATACCCTTCGCGATATCTGTAATAACAGTTCTGGTGGCGGATATCTCCCCAATGTGTTTGACTATAGCAAGAGTTTTGCTGCCAAGAACCCATTCCGTGCCGTAACCTTTGTGGGCAACCATGACACAGATGAGATTTATCGAGATAAGATGATGGCGTATGCCTTTATCCTCACCTACCAGGGATATCCATGTATCTGGTGGAAGGACTACTACAACTATGGATTGGCCACTGGTGGTGGAGCAGGCACCGGTTGGGGAAATGGTATCAAACAGCTTGTGTGGTGCCGTGAGAAACTCGGTGGCGGTGCTCCTCAGATTGAGATTCTCAAGAGTAACGATGGCGACTTCATTATCTACGGAAGCCGTGGATACTCCACCTCAAGCCCTGGATATATTGTGATCATCAATGACAATCCCACCCAGTGGAAGGGAGCCTGGGTCCAGACAGGCAATAGCTACCTCAAGGGCAAGACCCTCAAGGCCTATGCGTGGTCTTCGACAGTGAGCGGGCAGAACTATCAGCCAGCCAACAAGTACTGCGATGCCAACGGTTGGGTTGAGGTCTGGGCTGCTCCTCGTGGGTATGCTGTGTACTCGGTGGATGGACTGTAAGCGTCTTTGAGTTCTCCTTCATCGAGCCCCTGCAGTAAGCAGGGGCTTTTTATTTTGATACCCTTCCTCTTTCCTTGACTTTTCATTGCCTTTCAAGTATACTTTTTTAAGTAAAACCAAAAAAAACAAAAAGGGTTTCTCTATGCCTATCTCCGAAACCGAACTCTCGATGGCTATCTGGAAACTGGAATATATGGGGGAGTCAAAATTCCCCTATCGTCTTCGAATTATTCAGGGCGAGAGAGTACTCCTTGCTTTACGAACACAGGACAAATGGCCTGGAGCCAAAGGAAATGCGTTCTGTCTTCCCGATGAAAGTAACCCGTTTCATGAAGGACAGGTCATTGAAGAAGTACCCGTGGTCTCCTTCCAAAGAATTGGAAAACGTCTCGTTGTTGTTTTAGATAGAATGAAAAATAAAAGGTGTGACTTCGTTTTCGTAACCAAATCATTCAAAAATAAACCAGGCACTTATGAAACCATTTTCTGGCGCACCCAGCAGGGAATCAAGGAAAGAAAACCAAGAGTTAAGCTTTCCGTCTACAAAAAAGGTGAATTCACCGTCTGGATAGATAAACAAGAAAAATACCCCTGGAGTTTTGGTTCTTGTTCTATTGAGAAGCATAGTCTGCCAGCAGGAGACTACGCTTTAGTCATAAACAATGAGATACTCGCACTGGTGGAAAGAAAAACTTTTCAAAACCTTCTCGCTGAGTTTAGACACCTTGCAGCCTTTCATCAAGCTTTAAGCGAATTAGAACGCTATCCCCATGCCGCCTTGGTCATTGAGGCCATCTATGCCGATTTTTTGAATCCAAAGAAACAAAGTTTCTATCCTCCTTCTTTCTGTGCCGCCGCTCTCGCAGAAATTCAAGCCTTTCATCCAAAACTCTCCGTAATTTTTGCTGGATCGAGAAAATTGGCCAACGAATGGACATATCAGTTTTTTCGGCTCTTATATGGTTGGAAAAACCAGCAAGTTTCCTCTCTTGTCGCAGAGCCAACAACGGTGTATTTGCCACGTGAAATCACTGGAAATTGTTATACTCAAATCGAGGAAAAAATTCTCTCTCTTTTGCCTTCCTCTTTTACACTCAAAGAAGCTCACGAGACTTTTTCCCAGATGAGCAAAGAAACCCTCAAGAAAAAGCTCGAAGAACTCTGCAACAAAGGAATATTGTCTGTCAAAAAAGAAAAAAATCGTCTTCTCTGGACGAAAAATTTTTCTTCCTCCCCAAACTAAGAAAGTATTGAGACCTTCGCACATTCACGCAAAGGTCTCAATATTTGACATTCCCCTCTCTTTCCGTTAAGATAATACACCCTGAAAACAAAGCAACAGGAGGTGCACAGTGGTCGCTTTTGTTTTCCCCGGCCAGGGATCTCAGAAAGTCGGGATGGGCAAGGAACTCTTGGAAAAATACCCCTTTGCCCGAGAGATGTATGAAAAGGCGGATAACGTCCTCGGTTTTTCCCTTTCCAAACTCTCTTTTGAAGGACCGGAAGAAGAACTCACCAAAACAGAAAACGCCCAAGTAGCTATTCTGACGTATAGTATTATCGCCCTCAAGGCTCTCAGTGAAAAAGGCATTCAACCCGCGGTCGTTGCTGGCCATTCTTTGGGAGAGTTTTCAGCTCTTGTCGCCTCTGGCATGCTCTCCTTTGAATCAGCTCTCAAACTCGTTCGCAAACGAGGAGAACTCATGGCTCACGCCGACCCTGAGAAAAAAGGGGGAATGGCTGCTGTCTTAGGTCTTCCAGCCGAGGTGGTTGAAGAGGTATGTGCCGAGGTTTCTCGTGAGGCTTATGTAGAGCCTGTCAACTACAATGCCCCTGACCAGGTGGTTATCTCCGGTCTCAAAGAAGGCATTGCGAAAGCCGAACCCATCCTCAAGGAAAAAGGAGCCAAAAGGGTGATTGTTCTCAACGTGAGTGGAGCCTTTCACTCGAAACTCATGGCAGAGGCCGCCACTCACTTCAAAAAGGTTCTGGATGAAACACCCTTTTCCAGACCAAACTGTCGGGTGATTTCCAACGTCACCGCCAGAGAAGAGGACGAAACCAATATTCGAGAGATGCTTTTCCGTCAAATCCAGAGCCCTGTGCGATGGGTAGAAAGTGTGAGGTACATGGAAAGCCTTGGTGTGAGTGAAATCATCGAGGTTGGACCTGGCACTGTCCTCACAGGCCTTGTCAAAAAGATTTCTCCCGCTCTTCCTGTGAAAAGCTGGGAACAATTTCTCTCTGAATAATCCAGGAATATGGAGGTAGATATGTCCAAAAATTATTACGATATCCATGATATCATGAAACTCTTGCCCCACCGGTATCCCTTCCTTCTCGTTGACAGAGTTATGGAAGTCAATGAAAAGGGTGGTTGGGGATACAAAAATGTGACAATGAATGATGAGTTCTTCCTGGGACACTTCCCGGGTCAGCCCATTATGCCGGGGGTACTCATCATCGAGGGTATGGCTCAATGCGCAGGGTTTATCGGTCTCACTCTTCTCAAACAGGAAGCCGACAAAAAGGGAGAGGTATACAAAGATAAACTCATTCTCTTCATGGGAGTGAACAATGCCAAATTCCGCAAACCCGTACTTCCAGGGGATCGCCTCGAGTACCATGTGGAGATCATCAAGTTTGGTGGTCGGATTGGAAAGTTCCAGGGATATGCCAAAGTAGATGGTGAACTGGTAGCCGAAGCGGAAATGATGGCCATGATCACCGACAGAGAACAGGCATAACCCCTTTTTCAGGAAAAGACTACCAAAACTGCCCGGCTTCTTTCCGGGCAGTTTTGTTTTGGGAGGGTCTATGACATCAAACGAAAAAAACGAAGTCGTCGTCTTAGTGGAAAACACCACCTATAATCCCTTTCTCTGCGCGAAGCACGGGCTTGCTCTTGGTTTTTCCCATCATGGAGAATGGATACTCCTCGATACGGGTCCGGATGGGTCTATCATAGAAAATGCCCGTCATCTTGGCTTCCCCTTAGAAAGAGTATCCCACCTTGTTCTCAGCCACGGGCATTATGATCACACTGGGGGGCTTGAAGCCTTTTCCCACAACCATTTGCTTCCCAAACTCTGGGCTCATCCCCTTGCTCAAAAGCCAAAGTATCGCTCTGATGGTTCTTTTATTGGCATGACGCTTCCTCTCGCTTTCCAAAACGTATGGACACCGGTAGAGAGACTCACCGAGATTCTCCCGGGATTATGGGTTCTTCCTCCAGCTGAAATCATTCATACCGATGATACCCACTTTGACAATCTCCTCGTTGAAGACAATGGCCAAAAAGAAGGTGATACCTTTGAGGACGAACTTTCTCTCGTTATCGACCATGGAGAGTCTATCAGCCTTTTCACAGGATGCGCCCATCGAGGGATTACCAATATCATTGAACAGGCCCTTCGCGTGTTTGACAAGCCCATTCAACTGGTGATGGGAGGTTTTCACCTGCGGCATACCCCTACAGAAAGTCGTCGGGTGATGATTGAACGTCTGAAATCCTATCCTGTCTCTCACTACGCCGTTTGCCATTGTACAGGTATAGAAGCATATCACGAAATGAAAACTTCCCTAGGGAAACGGGTAGAATACGCTTCAGCTGGTAGCCGCTTCCATCTTCTCCCCTGAGAGAGGAAGAGAAATACCATACACCTGCTCATAACGCTCTTTGAGATAACGGGCAAAGTAAACGGGTCGCAAGGGTTCTCCCGAAACACGCCTGACTAAGACCTTCGCCTCATATCGTCTCCCGTGATGATGGATATTCTCTCTCATCCACTGGAGAATCGGAGCAAAATCTCCCTTTTGCACCAGAGAAGGCACATCAAGCGTTCTCTGCAACGTGGCATACCACTGAGCCGCATAGAGATTTCCAAGAAGATAGGTAGGGAAATACCCAAAAGAACCATGAGCCCAGTGAATATCCTGAAGAACCCCATGGGCATCATCTGGTGGCGTAATCCCTAAGTACTCCCGATAGAGATCATTCCACAAAGCTGGCACCTCAGAAAGATTAACATCCCCTCGAAAGATTTTTTTCTCTATCTCATAACGCACCAAGATATGAAGACCATAGGTCACTTCATCGGCCTCGGTGCGAATAAGCGAAGGTTTCACCTCATTCACGGCTCGAAACATCTGTTCTGGAGTTATACCATCCAATAAAGGGGAAAAGATTTCCTGCATGGTTGGCCATAGCCACACAAGAAATTCAAAGCTCCGTCCTATTTGATTTTCCCAGAAACGGGATTGCGACTCATGAATACCCAGACTCACCGCCTGAGCCAAGGGCGTATGTTCCCACTCTGGCAAAAATCCCTGCTCATAGAGCCCATGGCCGGCCTCATGAAGCACCCCATAGAAAGAAGCCAGGGGATCATTCTCATCATACCGTGTCGTAAGTCGCACATCATCAAGCGCCAAAGTAGTAGAAAAGGGATGCGGTGAAATATCAAGCCGCCCACGCCTTGTATCGAAGCCTATCCGTGGAAGAATCCACTCACACAGGCTTTTTTGTTTTTCTATGGAATAAACGGCATGAAGGAAATCCTTCTGCGGTGGCCTGCCATACTCCTGAATAGCCTGGAGAGCGCCCTGCATGATAGGAAGCGTCTCAGAAGCGATGGGATCAAAATCCGCTTCTTTCAGGTTTTCCTCATGCAGATCAAGAAAAGCATCATAGGCATTTGACCTTTTATACCCAAGGGCATACGCCTTCTGAAGAGAGAGATCAAAAACCTTCTGCAAAGAAGGAAGAAACAATGTAAAATCCGACTTTCTTTTGGCTTCATGCCAGGCTCCAAAAGCCTCAGAAACAGCCGTCGCTAACGCTGTGGCAAGATCCGTGGGAATCTTCACCTCTTTGTCTCTATCCCTTTTGAAAACCTCAAGAATCCGTTTCTGGTCAGACGAAAGATCTTCTCGTTCTGAAAAAGAACTGAGCGCCTCATCCCAGAAGGGATCGCACATTTTTTCATGCCAGAATTTCACAAAAAGACTTATCTCCTCACTTCGTACCCTGGCACCACCCTCTGGCATGTAGGTTTCCTGATCCCAGGAGAGAAGGGCAAGTGTTTTCTCAAGAAGAGAAAGTTCCTTGAGTTTCTCAAGAAGAGTAGACCATGCTATCATAAAGACTCCTTTTCGCTCTCTATTTCAGAACAAGAGACTTCTGGGAAGTTCTTTTTCTTTCCGCTATCGACAACTTCCGCCTCTCGGGATGCCTTCTCCCCTTTTCTCAAAGAGTTTTCTGCCGTCTTTACCTGATTCTCGGTGCGGTTTATTATACGACATCTCAGGAGAAAAATCAATGCTTGTCCGGAGTGTCCCCCTCAAGAGAAAAAATCTTCTTTCAAAATATCTTCTCAGCCTCTCAATTGAGAAAACTCCAGTCCACATAAGGCTGTGAAAACATCTCCGATGACAGAAGCCATTCTGCCCATGCCCTTTCTCCCTCCGAAAATGTCCTTCCAAACACCGCCCGATATTTCTCATCAATAGCCGAGGCGGTATCCGTATATTCAAGGCTTCTTAAAAATCTTGCCATTTTTTCTTTTTCTCCCAAAATAAACCAGTGGTAGTAAATAAAAGAAGCGGCTATATGGTAATAGTTTCCTATGGTGGGGCTTTCATGACGACGCATGAGAAGAGACACAACATTACATCCCCCTGGAGAGATACCACAACCCTCAAGGTATTGACGAGCCACAAAATTCACATTCTGTTCCCGGTAATCATAATTTCCCTCCTTCTGAAAACATTGGGCCACCCCCTCATTGAAAACCCAATTACTGATAATCACAAGCATATGGATAATCTCATGGGAAGACGCACAATCCCAGGAGTCAAAGATCTCTCCTCGCCACGGAAAAGCCCACAACGCCGAACGAGAATTCCCTGTAAAAGAAATGGCATAATAACGAATCTTTGGTTTCTGAAGCTGTGGCTGAAAAGGAGCAAGCAGATTGGTCAGATATCGATAGTATTTCTCCAGTTCCTGAGTCCTGTCTATGGGAAAAGGCCCATAGTATTCAAAGTGTTCACTTACAAAGACAAAACGTCTCCACAATGGTTTCTTTATACCCTCTTTTAAGGGACGCTTCCAATTGAATGTCCCTCCGTCTACTTCTACCGAGGAAGCAAAGGGATCTATCATTCCCATACCATCGGCATTAAAATAATAGAATATCTTTTGGCTATCTGCAAAAACAGGCACCCGAAAATACCAGAAATGATTTGTTTTTGCCCGAGGCTCTATTGTCAGCGCAAACCTCTGTTCCTGAAAATAAAGGTAAAGAACCACATTCGTGTGGTAGGTGGAATGAAAAAGAATAGTAGCCTCTTGTATTTTCTTTTCTTCTTCGGAAAAAACAAAAGAAAATCCTAACCATAGCAACACTACCATTTTTGTTTTCAAGCTTTTCATCCAGAATCTCCTTCCACAAAATCTCTCCCCCTCACCACCACCCATTGGTCCATCGCGTCACATACGCATCAATATCCTCCCCCCAGAAATAACTTGTATCCACCACACCCCGATGATCCGACCCTGTTCGCCAGAGAACACCATCGGCCGTCACCACAAGACTATGAAGATACCCACACGTTACCTCCTCAGCATTCGAAAACACCTTCGTCCAGTTCGTCCTCGCATTCGTATCCCCTGTCCCCAACTGCCCATAACGATTGTCCCCAAAACCCCACACCGTCCGATTACTGAGAATCACCAAACAGTGAAGCGGTCCCCCTGATATCTTCCACACATTCGAAAGCACCACCACCCACCGATTCGTCCCAAACAAGTCCCCCGTCGCCCACAATCGCCCATCACCCCCAAGAGCAAGACTGTATTTCTTGCCCCCTGCCGCATCCACAATATTCGACAACACCGCATGCCAGCGGTAACCAGCCTCCCGATAGTCCCCCTTTCCTATTGCCCCCCAGCGGTTTCTCCCTGCCACCCAGAGAATATGATTACTTTGAATAGCATAACTCGTCCAGTATCCCGCCCGAATTTTCATCACATTGGTCAAAACCTGAAACCATTCCCCATACCGTTTTCCTTCCATCTTATTCAACGCTGGTAATACACCGTATTCTCCCTCCCCCACCCCCCATGCACTCCCATCGGGTCTCAAAACAAGCGTATGGAACCCCCCAAAGGTTACATCCACTACATTGGACAGGGATACCATCCACTGCGTGACATACCATTTCCCTACCTTCTTCTCATCAACTCCCAGAAGAAAAAGCCTCCCCGCCTTGACATACAAAACATTATTCTCAGAAACAAGTGCACGAGTGGTCAACCCTCCTGCCAGTCTTTTACCCCTCGATATCGTCAAAGTCCATTTCACGTCTCTCATCTCGTCATCACTGATATCATAATCAAAAATACCCTTATACCCAAATTCCCACACACTCCCATCCCTCAAAATAATACCACTCCACTCATAACCAGCTGCCACCTGGCTCACAGGTGCAGGGGCAACAGTTGTTTGTTGATAATTCTGCCTGATTTCTCTACCACTCTCCTGACCATAAAATCCCTTTACGATACTCACCCCCATCACAAAAACCATCAACCACTTTATTTTCATACTCTCTTGCTCCTTTTTCTTTCTCTCAGATCCGCTGTGTCTTCATTTATATTCCTATATCAGATTCATCAAGTCTTATTATCTTCCACTTTTGTCCCCTTTTCTCAAAAAAAACATACAATGTGGGTCTCTTTTGCTCCGGAGCTATCTCATTATACCACTCCCGAATATCATAAGAGGCCGATACCCTTACAACAAAAGAAGAACTTTTTTCTTTGCCAACGGAAGAATCTATGCTTATCTTGAAATCTACTTTTTCACCCAGAGAAGCCTGTTCTAAAAGCGCCCAGTAACTCCAGAAAAAGAATCGCTCGAATTTTTTCATCATCACATCCTTCGCTGTCTTCCTTATTTCTTCATACAATTGGCCATCACTATGAGAGCGCAAAAAATCATAAAGTTCTTCAGAAGAGCGTCGAAAAATACAAAAATTCAACTCATCAATCAGATCAAAAAGCTCCCTGTCAAGAGGTTTCTCCTTCCGATCCAGCATCCCCAAATTCGATAAACATTTTTCTATCTCCTCCTGCGTATAATAAAAAGGATAACCCAGATAGTAGTCCTCATAGTAGTCCTGTAATTTTTTCTGGCGATAGGGCTGTGTCAAACGCCCTATCGCCTCCTCCCTCTCTCCCCTTTCTGCGTAGCAAGCCCCAAGAAACAAAAGAAGAAAAATACAATACCATCCTGTTTTCATCGTTCGTTGCCTCCCAAAATACAAAAATTTTCTCCTCTTTTTCCCTCTTTAAATTTATTTTCAGAATCCACTCGTCAACAAAACGACTATCTTTGCAGTTAATTTCACCACCCCCTCTATACCCCCCTCCCATGACTGAACCCCACTATAAGCCTGATCGTAATACCTTTGTACATAGACCCTTACCCATGTATCCACAGAAAAGGCTAAATTCCACCAAAGAAAAAAGGCTTAAAAAACCATCGTTTTTTCATAGAAAAACCTCTCTTATTTTGCCTTTATTTTACAACAAACAGAAAAAATGTCAAGTAGAATAAGAACTTCCCCCTTTATTGCAGGGGCTTCAACCCCGCTCCCCAAAAAAGTTGCCTTTCCTCCCCATTCTCATTATACTCCTCTCAGAAAAATCCTATGGAAAGAAAATGCAGAGAAGAAAGGTTTTCTTTTTTCTCCTGGGCTGTATGTCTCTCACAAACCTCACCTACCCTCTCACAAACCAAAAAGAATGGCTACTTCCCCGCCCTTCCTCCAAAGGAAAAACCTCTGTAGAAGAAGCTATCTTCCAAAGAAAAGCCTGCAGAACATACCAGAAGACCCCTCTCTCCCTCGAAGAGATCTCCCAGCTTCTCTGGGCTGCAGCAGGCAAAACCATCGATGGCATCACAGGTCCAACCCGTTCCCATCCCTCGGCTGGGGGACTCTATCCGGTGGAAATATACCTGGTGGTGGGTAACATTCTTTCTTTCCCTCAGGGAATCTACCACTACCAGTGGTGGAATCATTCCCTTTTTCTCCTCAAAGAAGGAGACTTTCGTCCCATCCTGTCTCAGATGGCTTTGGGACAACAAGCACTTGTCTCTGCCCCGGTGGTATGTATTTTCACCGCCGTTTATGAGAGAACCACAAAAAAATACGGAAAACGCGGGGAACGTTATGTCCCTCTGGATATAGGAGCATCGGCGCAAAATATGTCTCTGCAAGCAGAGGCTATCGGCCTTGGAAGTGTGTGGATTGGGGCTTTTGATGAAGAAAAAGTGAAAAAACTCCTCGAAACTCAGGATAGAGAGCCTCTTCTTCTCCTGCCTCTCGGAAAAACAGCAAGATAAAAAACTTTTCCTTCTCCGCCTCTCAAGGCAAAAAATTTTTTCTTTTCTCTTCAGTTTCTTTACCCCTTTGCCGTAAAAAACAAAAAGGATAAAAAACAGAAAGGGGGGTGCTATGTGGAGGTCGATAGCCCTGAGAGGGTATATTCTCTTTTCTCTGTCTTCTGTTGTATTTTCCCAGAATCTCGCCGTTCTTTATTTCTATCGAGGAGATCCTGTACGAAATGTGAGTGGTGCTGATATCTTCATGGTGGATCACATTACCACCAATGTAATCCGTCTCACCAGAAAATACGAAATTGTGACAAGAGAAACCATTGGTGAATATCTTCTGAAACGAGGTATCACCAATGCCCCAACCAATGTGACTCCAGCTATGGCTCGTGAGAATGCCTCCAACTGGGGACTCAGTGATGTGGTGGAGGTCACGTTCTCGCCTGCTCCAAAAGCAAAAGCGTTTGAAATTACCCTCCGGATATGGAATGCCCTTGAAAATCGCTACGTCCGCGAAGAAAAAATCCCCGCCCAGAGTGGAAGGGATATTTTTGGCGCACTGGATCCGATGAGCCTCGCGTTAGCAGAGAGCCTCACCGGCAAACGTCTTGGTTTTGGAACTCTGCGGGTAGCCACCACTCTCAAAGACCCAATCATGTACATTGATGGCATTGAATACGAAACCTCTTCTATCATGATGGAAAACGCTATTGCCGGACTTACCCATTCCGTTATCATTGGTTACAGAAAAAACAATACCTTTATCGGCCTCTATACCAATAATTTCGAAATCAAGGATGGATTTGCCTACGATCTCACCTACCATCACGAAGAATGGGTAGAGGTGATCGACCTCAGAACAAACACCAACCGTATCCCCAGAGGGGAATATCGCCCTGCTGCTACAGGACAGGCTTCTCTCCATATAGGACCATCGCTACGGATTGGCAATATGAGCCTCGTCTGGACTGGAGCCTACCTCAGCTGGCAAAGCCTTGTCCTTGACCTCTCCCTCGGTTATACCCCCCGTATAACAGGCATGGATGCAGGCAACATATATATGCATACCATTGGACTTCAGAGTACTCTTACTCTTCGTCTTTTTGACTATGAGGAAAGTCTCTGGAACACTGGTCTGTGGTTATCAGCAAGTGAGTTTGCCGGCGTCTATCCCTTCTTTGTCTTTTACAACAAAGGCTGGCCTGTCTTTTCCACAGGCCTTGTGGTTTCCCTGAGGTGGGGATTCAGGTGGGTTCCTTCGTGGCTTCGATCGCTTGAAATCGATGCGATGGGTGGCATGGCTTTTGCTGAGACCCTCTATCCTTTGATAGGTTTCAGCATCCGATATTGAAGGGGGAAAGTATGAAAAGGGGAAAATACATATATATCTTTACTATTTTTTTGGCTATGATCGTGGGGAGTTGTTCTCTGCTTTTAGGTCCTCTCTCCCGACTGAGTCTTGAAGCCCTCGTAAGCGGCGAATGGAAATGGGAATGGGTAGGAGAGTGGAGCGGGTATGAAATAAACTTTAATTATCCTCGTTCGATAAAAACTTATGTACTCGGGGTAAACGAAAAGCCAGGCTTTGCAGTATATTACAATTTTTACGTTACTACTCTTGTTGGATGGTATATTCATATTACACCTAAGGGAGAACTTCAAGAAATAATGCATGAAGTTGGCACTTATAACTATCCTCTTTCTGATCCTCTTCACTGTTATGTAGATCCAGAGCAAAAAGAGGTCACCGTGTTTGGAGCTAATATCACTAATTCTAGTATCTCCCTCTATGGAGGTGTTTTTTCCTACAATCTCATAAACAATTCAAGAAAAGGGGTTTGGGTTGGTGCTGCTCCGGATGCTGCTTATCTATTGCGTGCTATCCCTGTTGGAAAAACTCTCTTTTTCCAAACCAACAGTTATTCCGTCGCAAAATGGAATATTGAGAGTGGAGATCTCCAAATCTTCCAGGGATGGGGGTCCACCCTCAAAAGCATTTTCCCCATAAAGGCAGACAAAGCAGAAAACGCCCTCCTCCTTTTCATTACCAATGATACGTACGCAACAAACTACGCTGCCTTTTACGATCAGACAGGAAATGAAAAACCAGAGATGCGAATGAGCTTCATGGGATGGGTTGGTAGCAACTGGATAGGAACTGTCGGAGAAAAAGGTGTTTATATGCTCATCAGCCCAAAGTATCCCTACAATATCTATCACCTCTTTGCCTTTCAAAATGGCTCATGGGAAGACAAAGAAACCAAAGAGGTAGTGGTACCCGCGATTGACAAGGTCCTCGGAATAGATATCATGGCTATCGGAGGCATTATTGCAATTGCCTGGCTCGTAGAACCTACCACAGTGGTTGTTTCTTTCTATGAAGAAACCAAGGACTCCCTCACCAAAATCTCAGAAAAAACGCTTTCCGTTTCCCCAGAAAAGGGAAGTATAGAAGGTATAAACCTTTTCTACGACAGGGCAGGACACAGGCTTTTCTTGGGGGTTTTGCACGCTGTGCCCCCTGATAACCATGTGGGCGTTTCCTACTTCTGGCTACCATGGTTGTAAAGATCCTTTCCACCAAAAATAAAGTCCTTTCAATGAAGGAAGCTTTCCAATACTCTCAAAAAGACGTAAGATCTTTTTTCTCCAGGGAAAAAGTTTAGAAAAAACCTCGCTATTCCCATGTTTCAGCAACCAAGCTGAAACATGGGAATAGGTAAAAAAATCCCCCCTCCCAAAAAGAAAAGCCTTCTTTTTCCCTGGTGGAGAAAAAGAAGGCTTGGAAAAGAAGAGACACATCTCTCTATTTCAACGACAAAACATAGGCATCCTTTCCCACCGGGCTCTGTTTCAGACGAGCAAGGGCACTCTCAGCCTCTGTCTTGGAACCATAGCTCCCCACTCGAACACGATAATAGGTGGTCTCGTTGATGGTTGTTTCCACAATATAGGGTGAAAATCCTGCCTGACGAAGCTGATTTTCCACAGCCTGCGCTTTCTCCAGTGAGGTATGAGCTGAAACCTGGATAGTAAACGATCCCATGCCAGAGGTACTTCTCTGCCCAGAAGGAGTGGAAACAGGCTTTGTTGCCTTGTTTTCTGAGGGTGAAGACACCTTTGGTTTTGCCTCTGTTTTCTGCTGAGAGGGTTTGGGAGAAGTATTTTCAGTCAGGGAGGGAATAACAGGTACTTCCGCCACCGGCGAAGGGGTAGATGAAGCTACTGGCGTTTGCTGAACAACTTCCTGGGCCTGCTGAACAGGAAGAGATTGCTGTTTCAGGGCTATCTCCGTTTTCTGTTCCTCAATCTTTTCGGCAAGGAGAGCCTGTTTCTCCTTCTGCACCTGAGTAATCTCTTTTTCCTTTATGTTCCCTAACCAGTACCCCAAGAGAAAAGCAAAAACCCCAAAAAAGACAAAGATAGCACCTACCCATACAAGCTTTTCATCAATATCAGAGGATGAGGCAAGTGGCTTTTTATCTTCCTCAATACGCTTTTGGGTAGAAGTCTCAAGAGGTTTTGGGCGAGAAGACGATTGATACGTACGAGAGGGTTTATAATCCTGAATCCCACTGGAACGCAACTGAGAAGATTCCTCTGGAGCGATAAAATCTTTATCAAAAAGATCCATGATATCGACATCTGCCATAAAGTCCTCCTTCTTCACTTTTCTTTTTTCGGCATTTTCTCAAAAAGAATAAGGGCTTTTCTCGCAAGAATGTCTTTGAAAGACTCTTTTGGATGGATCTTCTAATCCTCAGGGGCTATCACCATATTTCAGCAAAACCTCCCCTTTTTGCTGAAACAAGGGAAGAGCTTCCCCCCATACACAAGACGAGACCTTTGCACGAATGTGCAAAGGTCTCAAGAAAGTAATAAAAAACAAAAAAACAGTATAAAAGTATACCTTTTTATAATAAAAAATCCTATTTGTTGGATAAAAAAGACAAATAGACCCTTGTAAACAGAAAAAACGGGGTTTCAGGGGCGTAGCCCCTGACCTAAACAGGGGAAGAAAACACCCGTGGAAGGGCCTCAAGACTATTTCTTCTCAAAACTCTCATACAACTTTTGAAGTTCTTCCCAGGAAACCCCAAGAAGTTCCATCTGCCGGAAAAACTTAGGACACTCCCGGTGAAGAAAGGTTTCCCTCTTGAGACGAAGAACCTCCTGATACCCATTCTCAGAGACAAAAAAACCAATCCCCCGTTGATTCACGATAATACCCTGATTTTCTAAATACCCATAGGTTTTCACCACGGTATTCGGATTCACAGAAAGCTGACTGGCCAAATCCCGAATGGAAGGTATTCTCTCTTTCGGTTTCCAGACCCCCTTCAAAATATTCTCACAGACAAGATCCGCAATCTGAAGATAAATCGCCTGCTGAGAATCAAACTCCATGAGTAACCTCGTATCGTACAAATCGCCGATAGGCCAGACCATACGCCACGAAAGCAGAAAGATAAAAGAGAACTCTTCCGGTCCAGAAAAGAGAATCAAAAATTCCCTTCGCTAAAGAAGGTGGTACCACTCCTTTTGTCGAATATAGGACAATCCCATTCCAGGAAACCACTGTCCCGAAAAGAAATTGAAGAAGCGGCGTAGAAAAAAACGAAAGAAGAAACGACACTCCAAACAAAAGCAAGGTAGTTTTCACAAAGGCAAGATGAGAAAACACGACAGAACCCCAGAAAAACCACGCCTGCAAGACAAAAAAGAAAAGATACCAGTGCCAGAGCCATCCATAAAAAGGAAAAAACACAGGGATAAGCGTCCCCGTGAGATAGTAAATAATCAGCATGGTGAAAAGGGAATACAGAAAAAGCACTACAAAACCCACCAAAGGATATACAATGACAGAACCCAAAAGCTTACTCACAAACTTTTCCACAGGACTGGCTGGCAACAAAAGATAAAATCCCTCCCCCTGCGTATGAAGATCTGAAAAAGCGAGCGAACTCAAAAAACACCATACCCCACCTAACAAAAACATATCCAGCCCAAGATAAAAAGTCACCTGAAGATCCGCCGGGAAAAGAGACCTAAGCCATCCCATCCCAAAAGAGAAAACCAGAAGAAGAAGCGCGAGAAGAAGCATCACCCATACCCACCGCCGAAAAAAAAGCCTCACATCGATCAGAAAAAGATGCCATATCCGCTTAAGACTCATACCGTTTCTCCTTCAATTCCCGGAAAAAAGAGACCTGTCGAACACTGGCCTCAAACAAAAAAGAGAGTGGGATCTGGGTATCCTCCCCTCCTTCCCGCCGCAGAAGAACCTGATACCCCCCAAGCGCCGGTTCAGCATAGAGAGCCTGTTTCACCAGTGCCTCATCTGTTGTCACCGTATAGGTAAACAAGCGTTGACACTCTTCCATCGTCGCAGAAAAAATAACCTCTCCATAATGAAGAATAATCACCGCATCCAAAAGGTTCTCCACCTCTTCAATATGATGAGTAGCAATGACCAAAAGCTGACTCTCATCAACCGAAGAAGCTATATGCCGTCGGAGAATAGACTTGGTGGTAATATCAAGGCCATTCGTCGGTTCATCCCAGAGAATGACCTTCGCCTTTGTGGCTAAAGAAAAGGCAAGATAAAAACGCTTCAAATACCCAAACGAAAGCTTGGCTAAAAACTCATAAGGATTAATATCAAAGGTTTTGGCTAAGGTATGAAAAAGTTTCGTGTCAAAAGAAGGATAAAGCGGGGCATACAGATCAAGAAACTCATAAACCTTCAACGGGGGAAGATACGGTTTTTCCGGCACATACGAGAGATTTTGTAAATACGAAAGCGGACGTTTTCGAATATCCAGCCCATTTCCCTTTGCCTCGCCATCAAAACGCTCAATAAGCCCCGCCATCAAACGAAGAAGGGTGGTTTTGCCTGCTCCATTATGGCCCAAAAGCCCATAGACATGTCCAGGCACTAACGTTAGATTTACATCCTGCAAGAGAAAATTTTGCTTCGGCAAATGATAACGAACATCTCTGAGTTCAACCATTTCCTTTCCTACTGTTCTATTTCTGTGGTACACTTACAGTATAGCGAAGAGCTCTGTTTTTGTCAAGAGAATTGTGAAGGACTTACCTGCAAAAACTCCACCAATTCTTCCCACGAGAGATGGGCAAGAAAATCCGCATTGCTCGTCACAAGCGCCTGAAAAAGAGCCTTTTTTCGCTTCTGGAGCAAAAACATCTTTTCTTCTATAGTCCCCTCTGTAAAAAGCCGAAACACATGAACCGTCTTTTTCTGACCAATGCGATGAACCCTATCAATGGCCTGTTTCTCCACCGAAGGATTCCACCACGGATCCAGAAGAATCACCGTATCTGCTCCCGTGATCGTGAGTCCCGTTCCCCCGGCCTTTGTAGAAATCAAAAAAACAGGCATCTCTCCCTCATTAAAGGTATCCACCAGATCCACCCGATTCTTTGTCCGACCATCAAGATAGAGTAACTCAAGCCCCATCATTTCCAGTTCCTTTCTCACTATCTGCAAGAGCTCTACAAACTGACTGAAAATAACTACCCGATGACCACTATCCAGGGCCTCAAGCACAAGTTCCCTTACCGCCCGCATCTTGATAGGTTCTTCCTCTGGAGAAAAACCCACCAGAGCAGGATGAAGACAGATCTGACGAAGTTTTGTTAGCCCCGCTAAAAAATGCATAAGGCCTTTCTGAGAAGACGATCTCCATTCTCTTTCACAGGAGAGCCTGATAACCTCCACCGTTTGAAGGTAGAGGGCTTTCTGACTCTCAGTGAGATCCAGCCACACCTCCTGCTCGATCTTCGGTGGAAGTTCTGCAAGCACCTCTTCTTTGGTACGACGAAGGACAAAAGGCCTCACAAGATTTTTGAGTCTTCGACTGGCCTCTTCCCTCTCTGAAGCCACAGGGCTTTGAAGCGGAATTTCAAAGGTTTTTGAAAACCAGCTGTGACTTCCCAAAAAACCCGGCATCAGAAAATCAAAGATAGTCCACATTTCCGTGATGGTATTTTCGATCGGTGTCCCTGTGATAGCCAACCGATGATGCGCCTGCAAAGCCTTGAGGCTTTGTGTACGCTTGGCTTTCTTGTTTTTGACATGCTGGGCCTCATCCAAAACACAAAGATGAAAAACCTGCCTATGATAAAACTCCCTATCCTGATGAAGTAAACTATAGGAAGTGATAAGAACATCATACTCTTCGACTTGTTTTTGTTTTTGCCTCCTTTTCTCTAAAGAACCATCCATCACCAAAAAACGAATCTCCTGTCCTGCAAACTTTGTGATCTCCTTTGCCCAGTTGTGCATGAGAGCAGAAGGACAAACAATAATACTCTTGCCATTTCCTTTGATAGAGAGAAGAAACGCAATCATCTGAAGCGTCTTTCCAAGACCCATCTCGTCGGCAAGAAACCCACCAAAATGATAATGATACAAAAAATGAAGCCACCAATACCCTTCCTTTTGATAGGGTCGAAGAAAAGGCGCCACCTTTTCTGGAATGGGAATACTTCTATCCAGCACCTCTCCCTGAAACGGAAGATCCTGATACGAAGAAGGAAGATGAATTTTCATCTCCCACGACTCTTTTGCCTTTCCCACGATATCCTTCAAAAGAAAAATATGAGAAGGATGAAGTCTCACTTTTCCCTCTTCCTTTCTCAAAAACCAGGCATCCTCCAGTTGCGAAAGCCAGCCCCGTTCATCAGAAGAAAGCGAGAGATATCCCTGCCCCCGCTTCACATACCCATACCGTACCAGATGGGCTCTTTCCTCAGGGGTGAGAACACGTCCCTCAACACTTACGGAAAAATTTACCTCTAACCAGTCCATACTCCCCAGGGGCACCACCTCAAAAACCACCTCTTCAAACCTTCCTCTTTTCCACGGGGGGATCAATGTTACCAGTGGTTGAATCCGATCAAGATACTCCTCAAAAAGGGTTTTCATATCATGGGACTGAATGGTGTGCTGTTTTACCTCCCCTAAAAATCGGGAAAAACTTGCTAAAGTTATGTCAGTGATGGTATGAAGTTTTTTATACCCTTCACTCATCGGAGAGAGAAACCACACCCTTTTTTTCTTTTGAAAAAGAAGACGTTTTCTCTGAAGAATGGTTTGATGAATCTCATCATGACGCAAAGGGAAACGTTCCCCCTCTATCACCACCCAGAAAACCACCTCGAAAAAGCCCTCCTGCAACTCATGAAGTTCCACCTCTACCGTTACATCAAAAATCTCCTGGACCTCAGGAAAAGACAAGGCAAAATGCTTTTTGAGAAGAGAAGACATTGGAAGAAGTTTGTCCACCATCTCTATATCAAGGGGAATTTTTCCCTCCCGAAAAAGAAGAGAAAGCTTCTCCTGAGAAAAAGGAGAAGCTATGGGACGAATCACGTTGTTTTCAAGCACAAGAGGAATAGTAGAGGTGAGAAGAAAGGCCCCTTTTGTCTGATTTATAGCCTCAAAGGGGTCAAAAGAGATCGCTCCTTTCCAGACCACATATTTCTTCTCATACCGATAAAAAGGGTGGGATGTATACTGACACAACAGTTCCAGAAACCACCCTTCAAAAGGGGGAAAAAGCGAAAGTTTCCCCAGATTCTCTCTGTGATCAGTATTCCAGCTATAGGCGAAAAACGTCTTGAGAAAACTATACTCTTCTACAGAAAGCCACTCCTCAGAAAGAAAAAAAATCTCCCACTCATCCTTCTTGTCTAACAAAAAGGAAAGATCCTCCGAAGTCTTGAGATGCACATCAAGCCTTTCCACCGTATGCTGGGCTATTATCCAGTCAAGAGAGAGAAAAAAAGATCTTTTCTTCACCATTTTCCCCTTCTGTCATCATACGGATGGAAAAAGCATTTGTCAAGAAAGACCCGCTGAATTTTTTGAAAAAAATCTCGTTACCAGCTATACTGTACCTACTCAAGCAACCAAGGAGGAAAATCGTATGAGAATGCTTGTGGGTATGATTTTTGTTTGTCTGGTAAGCATGGGGTGGGCTGAGGCCGATGCGAGTATTATCCTTCACGAGAACACTCTCAACAAGTTTCTTGCGGCGGTGGGCCCAGTGCAGAAGACAGAGAACTTCTCCATTAGTAGTATCAAAGGGCAATATCGCTGGCTTGTTCAAAACCCCCGTCTCAAACTTCTCCCCGGAAAGGCCCGATTTGAAGCCGATGTCACCGTCTCTCTTGTTTCCCCCTCTCTCAGTTATTCTACCCCTGCCTATGGAGAGGTATCCGTTGTTTATGATAGTGTTTCTAACCGTATCAACATCAAGGTGGAAAAGGTGGCTTTTGAGGTGGCTTTTACTATCCTTGGAAAACGCATCCGCATTGCCGAAGTGGATATCTCAAAGTTTTACCAGATCGCTTTCGGATTCCCTGGACCAAAACCATTTGAAGCCGTTGTGGATGTGGCTATGCCCGACGGCTCTAAAAGACCCATCAAGATCGAAACCAAACCTGTTCTCGCCATCGAAGAACAGCGTATCGTGGTGGGCTCAGAACTGGTTTATACTCCCATGAGATAATCTTCGGGAGATGGTTGTTTCAGCCTTTCAGAAAGCTTGGCCAATCTCTTGAGATCTGGATCAAGGAAACAATCGCTGGTTGTCTTCTTGGAGAGAATAAAAAGCTTCTCAAAATAGAGGGCATCTGAGAGAGACGCCGTCTTGTAGAGAAAGACCTCCAGCGGAAGAATAACCTTGCGGGTTTCGACATATTTGAGAGCATGAAGGGCTTTCTCATGCTGTGGAAGCTTCTCCTGAGTCGTGGCGGAGATGTTTCCTCCCAGCGTGATGGTAAATTCCCTCCCCGCTACCTCACAGATATGTTCTACCGTTTCCCAGATCACCTCACTATCAGGCGTTACCTCTTCATCAAAGAAAGAAGCACTGAGGTCTGTTCTTCCAATGGTGATAGCATCAACAAATCCACGAGACACATCTAGGATCTTCTCAAGCTGCGCCACCGCCTGTTTCGTTTCAATATTGATGGCTATATGATGAGACTTCTCTGCAAAAACACTTTCATAGGCATCCCGAAACTTCTTCACCCCAAAAGGAGATTCCACCATCGGAGCAATAATCCCATCCACACCCAATTCCATACAGTCTCTCATATCTCGTACCGCCTCCACCCCTCCAATCTTGACATGAAACGGAACGCCTGCTTGAAGGGTGAGTCGCCTGAGTCTCACCATATCCTGATAACTTGCCCCTTCCGCCTCAAATTCAGCCTTTATTCCACGAATGTGATAAAGTTCCTTGAGAAGAATCAGAGATTCTAACATTTCTTTTTCGATAACCATCATATATGCCTCCTTGCCCCTATGTATCTTTTCGTATAAAATCCAAAAAAAATGAGTGTTTTCCATGTTTTTTCTTCGTGTTTTGTTTTCTCTCTTCTCGTTAGGAGAAAACCACCATGCAAAAGGGTTTAGAAAGGAGATAAAAAGGGGCTAAAGAAATGCCAAATAAAGGTATAAACAAAGCTATTTCCTTGTTTCAGCAAAAATGAGTTGTTTAGCTGAAATAAGGGAATAGCCATACTTTCCAGTCTTCTGCTTCAGGTAGAAAACCGCATAAAATCGACAATTTTTTCTCCCCATCTCCCTCAAAAATTGCAAGAAAAAAATTTTTTCTCTATAATATATCCACTCTAATGAGGAGGTTCTCATGTCAGGTCATAATAAATGGGCCAACATCAAACAACGAAAGGGTGCTCAGGATGCCAAAAGAAGCAGTCTCTTTTCCAAGTTGGTGAAAGAGATTATTATCGCCGCTCGTGCTGGTGGCAATCCTGATACCAATCCCAAACTCCGTGTGGCTATTGACAAGGCCCGTGATGCCAACATGCCCAAGGACAATATTGAAAAAGCCATCAAACGTGGAACAGGAGAGATAGAAGGGGCAACATACGAAGAATTGGTCTATGAAGGATACGGTCCTGGTGGTGTTGCCGTGATTATGGACATCACCACAGATAACAAGAATAGAACCGCCGCCGAAATTCGCAAGATTTTCTCCAAACACAATGGTAACCTTGGAGAAAGCGGTTGTGTGGCATGGATGTTTGACAAAAAGGGATTCATCGCCATCCAGGCTGCAGGGGTAAGCGAAGAGGAAATCATGGAAGTAGCTCTTGATCTCGGTGCTGATGATGTCCGCTTGGAAGGGGACGTTTATGAGATCTATACTCCTGTGGAAAATTATGCTCAGGTATTAGAAGGGCTGAAAAAGAAATATACGGTAACCTCTTCAGAGATCGGCCGTTTTCCCAAGAATACCATGAAGCTCGAAAAAGAAGACGCTATGAAACTTCTCAAACTCATGGATGAACTGGAAAACCACGATGATGTTCAGAATGTCGCTTCCAATGCGGATATTGAGGACAGTGTGTTAGAAGAGTTTGCCAACAGTTAACCATGGGCAATCTTGTCCTTTTTACCAGCAACTGCTTTGGAGAAGACAGAAGTGCAGCCCTTATTGCCCGGGAACTGAAGATCCTGCTGGAGAAGCGTCAGTCAAGTTATCGGGTAATGGGGGCTTCTCTTATCAGTGAGGGAAAAGATTATACCTCACGAGGTATAGACCTTCTTTTCTCTTCCTATGTTCCTCCTTCGGGAGGATTTCCCACCCACAGCCTACGAGGGCTTTTTGCTGATCTCTTTTCGGGAAGTTTCACTGCCATTTTTCAGTTTGTCAAAACCCTGAAATCCCATGCTCAGGAAACCAAACTCGCTATTGTGGTAGGAGATGTAGCGCTTCTTTTCCTTACCAGACAGGGACTTCCCGGTGTTCCCATCGTCTTTCTCTCTCTTCCCAAGTCAGATTATATTGCTCCTCATTACGCCATTGAAGAATGGTATATTACCCGTCAGGCTTCTACCTTTCTTACGAGAGATGCTTATACAGCTGAAAACCTCCAGAAAAAAGGTATCCCCGCCCTTTTTTTAGGGAATCCCATCGTCGATGAATTAGAACCTACTTCGGTACTCTCCCTTTCCCAGGACAGGCCTGTTTTGGGACTTCTTCCTGGAAGTCGTGAGGAAGCCTATCAGAATTTTGTTCTCATACTTCCTGTTGTGGAAGAAGTCCACTCTCGTTATCCCTGCGATGTAGTGGCCGCCCTCCCAGGTACCCTTACTGATGAACGTCTCTCTTTTCTCGCACAAAAAAAGGGGTGGATCTATAAGAAATCTTCTCCCTTTCCCTTTCTTGAAAAAAACTCTATCCGTATTCTTCTCACTCGAGGAGTTTTTGCTGAAGTTCTTCATCTCTCCACGGTAATCTTAGGTCTTGCCGGAACGGCCAATGAACAGGCGGCAGCGTTGGGCAAGCCAATTGTTGCTTTCAAAGGAGCTGGTCCTCAAACGACCCTTCGCCGCTTTCGAGAACAACACCGTCTTCTTGGAGACGCCCTGTGCCTACGAAAAGACTACCCTCAAGGGGTGGTTGAAGAAATCCTCTCTCTTTTTCAAAACGCCCCGGAGAGAAAGCGTCGGGGTATGATAGGACAGCAGCACATGGGACCAGCTGGAGGCTCTAAGGCTATCGCTTCGTATCTTTTTCAAAAGTATCTTCAAGAAGGGTGAG
Source organism: Longinema margulisiae (assembly GCF_025266855.1). Lineage (GTDB taxonomy): Bacteria > Spirochaetota > Brevinematia > Brevinematales > Thermospiraceae > Thermospira. Next base: position 1,586,600 of record NZ_CP053071.1, on the reverse strand, counting down.
ATTGGAGAAAAAAGAAAGGATAGCATCTGTTGTGCTATTCCCTTATTTCAGCTAAAAGCCCCCTTTTGCTGAAACATGGGAATAGCCAAAGTACAAACTCGGGGCGTGTCCAGAGAAAAAGCGGTAGGTTTTGCTGAAACAAAGTCATAGCCAAAGCCGGTAATAAACCTTTTCCCCTTCTTTTTATCTTCCTCATCCCTTCCAAGCTCCCTTTTCGTTGTGCAAAGAATAAATTATCGAGCCACTTGCACGAATGTGCAAAGGGCTTTTATCTTCAATCATCACGAGACCCTTGCACGGGTGCTTTCTTGTCCTATCTGGGTCATGGGCTATGCCCCTGAAACCCCGATTTTTCCGTTCACGAGGGCTTATTTATCTTTTTTTGTTCAAAGGAATAGTTTTATTTATTACGTTAAGGAACATTTTTATACTATTTTTTGTTTTTTACTACTTTTTTGAGACCTTTGCACATTCGTGCAAAGGTCTCATCACTCTTTTTCCCTTTTGCAAACGAATATCCAGACGAGAAGCAGACTTCGAAGACTTTTTAGGATAAGAAGTTGGAACACCTCAGGAAAAATCCCAGTCGTCGGTACGCCTTTCCTACAGGACGATGGATTCCTGAATGAGCGTCTTGTAAGGGAGCAGAAGCTCTTCCCTATTTATCATCGACAAAAGCTTTTTCATTCGAAGGTCAGAGTCCTGATACAATGAAAAAAGACAAAACTCATCAATGTAGCGCTGAGGGTGTTTTCGACAGCCATGGTGATAAAGGTTTTCAAGTCGGTTAACAAGTTGCTGAAAGATATCAGAAAAAGCTTCAGGAGCATCAAGAATGGCCCTCATGCTTTGGCAGGAGAAGAGTGTCTTAAGACTATCGCACGAGATATTCTCTACAAGGTGAATGTGAAAATGGGTGGGAGAGGACGCATTATCACATTCGATAAGCTGAAAGGGCCGTTTCTTTTCCCTCTGGACTTTTTTGATGCCAGGGAGAAGAAAAAATTTCCGAAGAAGGTGGCGAAGGTGGTGTTTTTGCCTTGCCGAAAGGGCTCGCATCAGGTTACGGACCTTGTGGAGAAGTAGCCAGGCGGCTTTGTAGCTTACACCAAGATGTTTGGCAAGACTCACGCCGTTAACGTTTCCTTCACAGATAATAGCCATAGCGCAGAGCCAGGTTTTGAGAGAAAGATGACTTTTGCGCATGATGGAAATGCTTTTGATGGAAAACTGGTAACGGCAATGCCTGCACTGGTAGAGAGGACGACTGGAGAGTCGGTAGGCGGAATTTTCACATCGGGGACAGCGGATTTTTCCGTGCCAGAAGAGATCTTCAAAAAATTGGATAGTCTCTTCTTCGCTGTAGGTGAAAACATCTTTTGTCATAGGAGCCTCCTGTTTTTTTCTTTGTATATATTATCGAAAAAATATTGATTACGTTTCCAACAGGAGACCTGAAAGAGAGAGAAAAGGATAAAGAAGTTACCCCTGGCTCAAAAGATTTTTGTCAACTGTAGTATACAGGGAACATTTTAGATAAACAAGTTTTTTCTGGGGAAAGTACCCTTTTTAGGCCATAAAACAGGGCAATAAGTACGTACCATCCCTATGTTTTATATCACATCCTGCCAGTAGACACCATCGATAGCCTCATCACGATTATAGTAGTAATGCAAACGCACAGCAAGAACATTGGTTGCCCCTTCTCTTTTCCATACCCCTACATCCATTCTCTGGTTTATGGTTCGCATCACCCGTTCTGCCCTTGAGGTTGTTCCTGGCAAACCATCTTCACTGTCACAGGCGAACATGTCTTTTTGAGCACGAAGAAGATAATAAAAACAATGTTTGCGCCCTTTTTCGTGAAATAAGTCAAGAAGATTCTGAATATGCTGTCTGCGCTCGCTTTGATAACCAAGTCTTGTTTGCCAGTCATTTTTGTACCCCAAGAAACAGGCTTTCCCTGTTTCAGCGACAATATTTGTCCACTCAGAAGAACGATATCTCACTCTATCAAGACGAAGAAAATACTTCAATTGATAACTTACATGCCACAAACATCGTTGAAAAACGATACCGGGATGTTTGCCCTGGTTAATCCCTGTATCTCCATCGACAACAAGAAAAAACCGAGAAAAAGAGTGTTTTTCTTGAATGGGCTTAAGAAGTTTGTCCCAACCTGCATGGTAATTATCCACAAGAAGGCCTGCTATTCTTGTATTTTTTCCTGTCAATGGGGAGGCTTGTTGCCTCTCCTGCAAAAGAATTTTAGCTTCTTCTCCTTTTTTCTTGCCCTGAACAGGAATACCCGTCCCATCGGCTTCTCCACAGGGTTTTTCTTTTTCTGAGATACTGAAATGTATCTTTCTCCCAATATTTTGAAGGTTTTTCCAGAGGGTGCTAAGACCTATTTTATACCCTGTGAAGGAAAGAATACGAGCGGCCACTCGATAGGTGGTAAGAGCCCCGGCTAAAGCCACTCTGTAGATATCTTTCAGGATTTGCCTTTTTCGCTTTTCTACACCAAGAAGAGATCTTGTGAGAAAAAGTTTTCTTCCACACTTTTTGCATTGAATTTGGAGCTGAGGAAGAGTGATCTTTCCAAAGGGCATCAGAACAAAAACAGTGTTTTTTCCATGCTTTGTTTTCCATATGAAGTGATGTTTTTCTCCGCATGTACAGGTGATACGACCTTCTTTTATTTCTTTTTCTGCCACTTCTACAGAAATCTGATGAACAAATGACTCAAACACTCCTTTGATGGCCTGGAGAAAAACCACCACTAACGTCTCAAGTTTTGTGTCAGGGTAGTCGATAGTCAAAGTGAAGGTGAATTCTTTACGCATGGGTTCCTCCTTGTGTCCTATTATCGGCCAGGGAGGAACTTTTTTTTGCTTTTCCTCATCTTCCCACTGCAGGTCTCCTGAAAAAAACGTTACCAAAATATTGTCAAGGTTGTCCAGAAGTGGTTAGAAAGTTGTTATGGCAGGAAATTTTTCTCGTGCTATTCCCTTGTTTCAGCAAAAAGAAGGGGGGTGCTGAAATAAGGTAATAGCCAAAGGAGCAATTGTACTATCCTCGTTGACCCCAAAGCATATGGTTTTGCTGAAATAGGGTAATAGCCAAGGTCTTTGGGAAGCGTATGTTTGCTGACACATAGTATTAGGACCTGCTCTTCTCTCTGGGAGAAGGGCGCTGGAAATTTTTGCTATTCCCTTATTTCAGCCAAAGGGGGCTTGTTTGCTGAGACAGGGTGATAGGAAGGGGTGTGGGGGGTTTGTATGGCAGTGGGTTAAACGTTTAATCAGGGGGTGGTTGGCTGAAACAAGGGAATAGCCAAAGGCTAAAACCTCACCTCTTCTTCTCCTTGTCTCATGAGTTTTGCTGAAATAAGGTAATAGCCAGAAGTTCACTACCTCCACCTCCCCCTCCCTTTCAAAGACACTTTCCTCACACCTTTTCCGTTTCTATCGCACTTTGTATCACAAAATGAAAAACTATACCTCTGGTATAGTTGTTTTTTTTCTTTTTTGTGGTATAGTATAAATGTATGGAGAACAAGAGTAAAAAAATCCTTCTCGTCGAGGACGAGGCTATCATTAGCTGGAATATTGCCCGGCTGATAGAAAGGCATCACTACGAGATATGTGCTACAGCCCGCAGCTTTGAGGACGGACTGGAAGCTTTCGAAAAACATCAACCGGATGTGATTATCATGGACATTGTCCTCGCAGGTGAGAAAAATGGCCTCGACCTTGCTGAAGAAATCCTCCGTCGCCAATATGTTCCTATCATTTGTCTCACCGCTTATTCGACAGGGGCATACATCGCCAGGATCCGGAGCCTCAATATCTTTGGTTATCTTGTCAAACCCTTTGAAGAAAGGGATTTGGGGGTAATGATTCATCTTGCTCTCAATGAATCAGAAAGGGTAAAGGTTCTTGATCTTGATAGAAAACAAAAAGAAAATACCATCCGCCACTTAGGAGAGTATTTTCAATCATTAGCGGACAGCCTTCCTTTTCTGCTCATTGATTTTCATAGTGACGGAAAAATTTTCTATGCCAATACCATCGCAAAAAAGACCCTCGGTATCCAGGATGAAAAGAGTCTATCTTTTCAGGATCTCTTTCATGATGATTCTATCGTCAAGAGTTACTACACCAAGGCATTAGAGGGAACTCCCCAAATTTATCGCGTTCTCCCTTGTAAAGACCCTTCCGATAAAACCTGCTGGCATCTTTCCTTTTGGTTTCCTGTTTCACTCCCTACTCCAGGAACGGAAAAAGGCGTACGGTTTTTCTCCATCTCTCTCCAGGAATGGTTAGACCACCTTCTTCTTCCTCGGGAAAGACTCTGGGAACATTATCGTCTCACCGCAAGAGAAATCAATATTCTCCGGGGTATCCTTCAAGGAAAACGAATCCAGACAATAGCCAAAGAAAACTTCATCTCCCTTCCTACCGTGAAATATCACATCAATCAGCTCTACACCAAAATGGGTGTCAAAGACAGAGAAGAACTCTACCAGGTTCTCCAGGAAAAAGTGCTCAAGGATATGCCTCCCGACGTGTTTTTTGCCTATCTCTTTACCTCTCTTGTTCCTTTTATCAAAAAATAAACCCACATCCCAAAAACAAAAAGAATTGTGTCAAAATGAGACCCTTGCACGGGTGTTTTCTTGCCCTTTCTGCGTCAAGAGCTACGCCCCTCTTCCCTGCTTTTTCTGTTTACAGGAGCTTGTTTGTCTTTTTTATCTAAAAAAATAGACTTATTTATTATATTCTTGAGACCTTCGCACATTCGTGTAAAGGTCTCAAAATATCATTCTTCTCGGGTTTTTACAAAGAAGGCTATGACTTTGTTTCAGCTTGCAAGAGGGTTTTGCTGAAACATGGAAATAGCCCATCCTTTCTTCCCCTTCTTCCTCAAACAAACGCCCATCCCCCTCAATTTCTCTCTTTCTTTAGCTGCAAAGTTGCTTTATTTCCTTCTTGTTGCTATAATGAATAAGAGAAAAAATGGGGGAAAAGTATGGAACGAAAACTCTCCTATCTCATCGTGGATGATGACAGGTCCATTGTCAAACTCCTCTCTGAGGTACTCACGCTTCAACCCTATACCTTTCGGGTATTCTCCGCCTTAAGCGCCGAAGAAGCCATCACCACTTTAGAACATGAGTCCATCGATATTCTCATCGTGGATATTCTTCTCCCTGGAATGTCAGGTATAGACTTCGTTCGAGAAGCCTTCCGAAAAAACAGTGAACTTTCAGCCATTATGGTCTCAGGATACGCAGACATAGAAAAGGTCAGGCAAGCTTTGAAATTAGGCGTTTACGATTATATCATCAAGCCCATCAATATTGAGGAATTTCTCCACACTATTGGGAGACTTGTGGAACATCTTCATCTTCTTGATGAAAAAAAACTCTATGTTCAGACTCTGGAAACAAAGGTCAAAGAAGCCACAGACAACCTCGCCCATATATTTTATGAAATTCTTTCCTCTACTATTTATATCCTTGAAGCAAGGGACATCAACACGCTGAGACACTCTCAGGACGTAGCATGGTATGGAGAACTCTTAGGCAAAGAACTTGGCCTTTCTGAAACCGATCTGGAAAAACTTCGTATCGGTGGTATTCTTCATGACATTGGCAAGGTAGGGGTCAAGGACGAAATCCTCTTCAAGCCCGGAAGGCTCACCCCTGATGAATATGCTATTGTGAAACAACATCCCGTAATAGGAAAGAAGATTCTCTACCCCATTGCCCAATTTGATAAAGACATCCTTGACATTGTTTACTATCACCACGAATACTGGGACGGAAACGGCTATCCCGAAGGAAAACGGGGAGAGTCCATCCCAAAACTCGCCCGAATCATGGCTATTGCTGATGCGTACAGTGCCATGGTCGCCGAACGGGTATACAAACCAGCCAGAAAACCAGCAGAAGCCCTTGCCGAACTTACCCGATGTGCAGGTACTCAGTTTGACCCCGAACTTGTCCCCGTCTTTTGTACCATGATTGAAAAAAATCTTTCTTTTCCAAAGGAGTGATCATGAAAAAATATATGATGTTCACCTTTTGTCTTCTTGTTCTCTTTGGCTGTACTCCCAAGACAAAAGCCCCCTCGCCTCAAAAACTCTTCTTCAAAGGAGAGGCGATCGGGATTGATCTCATGCCAGAATTAGCCGAGATGAACCTACGACTCACTCTTGGACTGATCCGAGATGGCTTTCTCGTCGTGAAAAAAGACGAAACCGTGGCCATCAAACAAATCTCCGCCACTGAACTCTCTCCAGAAGAACAAAACCGCATCAAGACAAAAACCATAGGTAAATGGTACATTGCCACCCTTCCCCTGGAAATCTCCATTCTTCTTCCCTCCCCTCCTGAAAAAAGCCTTGAAATAAAAAAATGGATAGTCGCCAACAAAATCAAAGCCTCACCGGTGATGATGGTTCTTTCTGAAGGTCTCAAAGAAAACCTCTCAACTCTCTCCAACTACACAGCCAAAGGGTATCTTGAGGCTCTCTCCTATGAAACCACAACCAATGACATCAAAATTACCCTCAAGGTGGTACTCATTCCCTATGCCGGGAAATAATCCCTCTCTTTCTCCAGACTTGGTGCAGGCAGACGAACTCTTTACCAACCAGAGATATAGCGAGGCTATCGCTCTCTATCGAAAGCTTTTAGAAAGACCTGGGGAAAACAAGCTCTCCATCTTAGAAAAATTGGGCTGGAGTTGTTATCTTGATGGCCAATACAAAGAGGCTTTTCGCTACTTTCAGTGGTATGACAAACTTTCGCCAAACGAACTCACCATCCAGACCATGATGGGTATATGTGCCTTTGAAATGAACGATCTCAAGACGGCAAAAGAGATCCTGCTTTCTACCATACAGGATAGCCTTGCTCCTGAAGAAGCCCTTGCCACTCTCATCAAAACCCTCATTCGACTTCAGGAGCCGTTTGAGTCCTACATCCAGAAGTGGTGGGAACACGCTACGATAACGCCATCTCTCACGTACGATATAGCAAACGAACTCATCACCATAAACATTCCTATGGCAGAAGCCTTTCTCGAAATGGCTCTTTCGAGGTTTCCCTCCGACACCTCCCTTTTGTATGGGATGGCTATTTGTCAACTCAAAAAACAAGACTACCACAAAGCCGCTCTTTTCTGCGAAGATATTCTCTCCCATGAGAGAGAAAAATTTCCCTTAGCTACCCTTATCGTGGCCATAAGCAAAATCCTCGCCAAAGATACTCAAAAAGCCATCTCTCTGATTGAGGAAGCCAACCAAAAAGGATGGCTTGACAGTGAATGGCATAGACAACTTGCCGCCGCCTGGAAAAGTATTCAGAACATAGAAAAGACCAGAGAACACCTTTGGCAGGCTATCAGACTCCAACCCAAGGACTCCTCATTATGGCTGAGCTATCTTGATACCCTCTCCTCTCCAGGGGAAGCAAACGAATTCCTCTTTGCCTGCGAAGAAGCCTATAACCACACAAAAGACCCGGTTTTTCTCAAAATCGCCGGTTCTTTTGCTTTTTCCCTAGGAAAATATCCTGAGGCTTCTCAACTTCTCCAGAAAGCCTACACCCTCTTCCAGGACAAAGAAACCCTCACCCTTCTCATTATGGCTCTTTTCTCCACTGGAGAAGAGACAATAGAAACCATTGCCTCGCTTGCTTCTTCCCTCTCTCCATCTCCAGATTTTCATCCCTATGCGGCCTACTGTATTGGAAAAACCTACCTCTCCATAGGAGAAAGAGACAAAGCCTATTTGTGGTTTTCAAATACCCTTTCCTCTTTTCCAGATGATCCAAATCTTCTTTACGGACTTGCCCTGGTCGAAATGGACCGTCATCAGTGGCAAAAAGCCCAGGAGATTCTGCTTCGTGCCCTTACCATGACAGATCATCCCACCCTTTCTTATGCGTTGGGGCTTTGTTATTTACAAACCAGAGAAATTGCCAAAGCCTCCTCTCTTTTCCTCTCTCTTTGTGAGACCAAAAAGGATGCCAACTTCTGTTATGAGATCGCCCTTCTTTTTCTCAAAAACCACTATAAACAAGAAGCTCTTCCCTTCCTTACTCAGGCCATAACCTACGACCCCAACCATCAAGAAGCCATGGCCTACCTTCGACTTCTCAAAAACCACAAGGAGTTATGATCATGTGCATAAAAAAGCCTTTTCCCCTGCTTTTTATTTCCCTTTTGCTTCTTGGTTGTCATCAGGAAGGTTTCATTCTCCTTCGAAATTTGGATAGAGCCGAGTGGTTCAGCCTCAAGGACTTCCTTGAGGAAAGCGGTCTTTCTTATCCAGAACACATCACCCCTACCAACCAGATTTCCCGAACCCCTACCCAAGCACCATCCACTCCCTCCATACCACAGGAAAGCCGTTATATGACCATACCGGCCAACAAAGAGTTCGTGGTTCAACTCCCCGGAGAGAATGTACTTGTCAGCCTCAAATCCGCCAAAGGCGTTACCTATCTCAAGGAATCCTCAGATCCCGCCCAGAAATTCTTCTCCTTCCAGGCTCATACCAACAGTGGACGGGCTATCTTTGAGTACTATGACCTTGATGGCCGACTCCAGAAAAGTCTTACGTATTATTTCCAGGTACAAAAACCCCAGCAAACGCCAGAAAGCACCAACATCACCACACGAAAACCCCAGCTTGCTATGGACGAAACCAATACCCAGACAAACGTCTCTCAAAAAACCGTTCCGCAGAATGTGGACTGGTTTTTGGCAAGCCTTAGGCCCCTTCCTCCTGGAGAAGCCATCAAAAACCTTGAAAGTGCCCTCTCTGATGCCACCTTTTCCGACAGTGAGAAAGAAACCCTCACCTATTCCCTCATTGAGTATTACCTCAAACAGCGGCTTTTCACCAAAGCCTCCAATCGCATAGAAACCATTCAAGAAAAAGGATATCAAGCCTACTATTACGGCCTCTACTACGAAGCCCTTCAACGTCCCACCAAGTCTCTCGAATACCTTGTCCAGGCACTCGATGCCGGTGGAAACGTGGTACCCCCGGCTGTGATAGCCACAGGAAGAGTTATGATAAATGCCGGCATCTCAGACGTTTCTCTTACCAGCCGGTTGGATACCCTTGCCGTTTCTATCAAAGACAAGGGCTTGGCCGCCCAGGCAATGATCCAGACAGCTCAGCTCTACGAAGGGCTCCGAAATCTGAAACGTGCCAAAGAACTCTACCAGATGGTTATCAACGGAGACTATCCCCGCCCATGGAAAGAACTGGCAAAGAAAAATCTCTCTCTTCTTGACCAGCAATTCCGTTAATACCAGGCAGGAACCACCATACTATTGTTGAGCCCCCATTTTTCCTTTTCCTCAGGGGTAATCTCGTGGTATTGTCCCTCACGATCATAGATCCCCAGCGTGTTGGTAAATGCCCAGGTTTTGAAACTATTGTGATAGACGTGGGTATTACGAAGATCCAGTTCCCGTAAAGAAGGGATCCTGTGAACTCCCCTCACATTCGTGATCTCTACATTGTCGTGAAGAATCAACACCTCAAGCCCCGTGAGATTCGAAAGCACCGACACATCTTTAATCCTGTTTTTCCCAAGATTGAGATAGACAAGATTGGTCAGAACGGCCAAAGGACTTACATCCTCAATACGATTGTTGTAAAGACTCAACCTTCTCACATGGAAAAAATTGGTAAAAAAGCGCACATCCCCAATGGTATATCCCTCAAATCTGAGATTGGTAGAACTAAAAACATACGCCTCTGAGTAGGTACGAAGGGCAAGCCTCACCCCAGAATCCTTAATTCTATCCCATGGAATCCTTTGTCCCATCATCATAGCCGGAAGAAGAAGTATCCATATATACCTCATACCCTACTCCTTTGTCTTCGTATAGAGATTATCGATATTTTCCTCAGAAACTTGACCATCCTCTCCCCTACCCTGCCCATAACGTCTCTCCACCCATTCCCTGAGAGAAAACCGCTCTTTTGGCCAGAGAAGAATATCGTTCCACATATCCATCACAAGCCCAAAAGACCTCCAGAAAACCCGAAAACCCCACCAATTCCACCTTTTCGCCAGGGGAAAGTACCAGAATTCCTGGAGTAGCCAGAAAGCAAGACTAAAGTTAATCAGCCGCAAGACCAAAACCCCATACTCAATCACCGGATCAAGATAAAACCACCCCAAAGAGAGCCCTGTTTGTTTTGTCCGAAGGGTAAAAAAAAGAACCGGCAGCGTGATCCACACAATCTTCCACGCCCTGGAAAAAAACTCCCGCATTCGACGGCCTGAAACAAGCGCCACAAAAAAAAGAACCACAAAAAGCCACGCCGCTATGTGCCATGATAAAAAAAACGCCCCTATCGACAGTATCGATAGGGGAAGGATAACCCAGAAAAGAAACTTATTTCGCATTCTTTTCGGTAGCATTTTCGAGCTTTTCCTCGACCAGTTCGATAATAGCTCTTTCAGCCCCATCGTTGGAACGATATCCTAACCGAATGATACGTGTATACCCACCAGGTCGATTGGCATACCGCTTGGCAATATCCACAAAAAGCTTATTCAACACAGCCTCATCACGGATAGTCTCAAAAACCTTTCGGCGCGAAGCCACAGTATCCGTCTTTGCCTTGGTAATCAGCTTCTCAGCAAAGGGACGAATAAACTTTGCCTTTTCCACCGTGGTGATAATCCGCTCATATTTGAATAAACTTGTGGCTAAATTCCGTACCAAAGCCCGCCGATGAGATGTGGTTCGGCTGAGCTTTTTCACCCTATTCCCGTGTCTCATACTCTACTCCTGTTCCTCGTTTTCTTCAGAAAGATCCTCTATCTCTTCATCAGATGAACTACTCTTCAAACTGAGATTATACATGGCCAGTTTGTCAGAGATCTCTGTGAGAGATTTCTTCCCAAAGTTTTTGATCTTTGAGAGAGAAACCGGATCATAATTCACCAGATCCCCAATCGTGGTAATACCCACAGACTTCAAACAATTGTAAGCCCGTGCGGAAAGGTGAAGATCCTCAATAGGTCGTTCCAAGATCTCACCCTGCCTATCCATTCCACGACTCATATCAAGATCTTCTTCTTCAAAGGTGGTGAGAAGAGAAAAATACTTGCGAAGGATAGCCGCAGCCATAGAAACTGCCTCACGAGGATCAATCGTTCCCTTGGTCCAGACCTCCAGAACCACCTTTTCACAGTCTGTTCTCTCTCCCACACGGTAGTCCTCAATCATATAGTTCACCCGTGTAATAGGAGAAAAAAGAGCATCTACCGGGATCTGAGAGATCACACTTTCCTTGGCCAAAAGATCCTCAGCTGAACGATACCCTCGACCATACTCAATAGTCACATCCATATAAAGCTCAGCATCTTCATTCAACGTGGCAATCTTCAGATCAGGATTCATCACCTCAATGGTGGCATCCACAGCAAAATCCTTGGCCAAAAGCTCACCTGGTCCCTTCTTTTTCACGTGGATTACCTTTTTCTCCGAACCATCGACCAGCTTGAGGTTTATCTTCTTGATGGCTAAAATCACATCAACAAGATCCTCTTTCACTCCTTTGATGGGTTCAAACTCGTGATTAACTCCCTCAATCTTGATAGCGGTGATGGCATACCCGGGAATAGCACTCAACAAGACCCGACGAAGAGAATTTGCTATGGTTACCCCTACCCCCTTGTCAAAGGGATAAATAGAAAACTTCCCATAATAAGAGGTAAAAGTCTGCCCATCAAACTTCGTCTCATGAGGCAAAATGATATCCTTAAACAAAAAACCCTGACTCATCTCTTCCTCCACTACCTTGTGTCAGGCATTACTTGGAGTACAATTCCACAATGGCCTGCTCGTTCACCATAACTCCCTGACACATTTCTGCACGGGTCGGAAGCGATTTCACTGTAGCGGTCACTTTATTGAGATCAATCTCAAGCCAGCTTGGCAGTGTTCTGGAAGAGGCCCCTTCCAGCGCACGAACCACCATATCCATCTTTTCTGCCCCAGACACCAGTGAAATAACATCCCCAACCTTGACAATCACCGAAGGAATATCCACCTTCTCTCCATTCAAAAGCACATGCCCATGTCGCACCAACTGACGGGCAGCCTTGTGCGAAGGAGCAAAGCCACAAACATACACCACATTATCCAAGCGACGTTCCAGATACTGCAAAAGCATTTCACCGGTCACACCCTTATGACGAGTAGCCATCTCAAAGTATTTCCGGAACTGTCTCTCATAAACGCCATAATACCGTTTTACCTTCTGCTTCTCCCGGAGCTGAAGACCATATTCAGTGAGTTTCTTACGCTCAGCTCCATGCATACCAGGAATAAGAGACTTTTTGCGTCTCTCCATGGCACATTTCGCAGACTGACAACGGTCTCCCTTGAGGAAAAGCTTCACACCCTCACGGCGACACAAACGGCAGGAAGGTCCTGTATATCTACCCATAGTAGTCTCCTTTTGCCTTATACTCTTCGTTTCTTGCGAGGACGACACCCATTATGTGGAATGGGAGTGACATCACGAAGGGTCTTAATCTTGAGTCCCTGCGCAGCAAGGGCACGCATAGCGGCCTCGCGACCAGCCCCTGGCCCCTTCACACGAACATGAACATACTGGAGGCCATGATACTTGGCAGCTTCAACCGCTTTTTCACAGGCAAGCTGAGCCGCATAGGGAGTTCCCTTCTTGGAGCCCTTGAAACCAGCCACCCCTGCACTCGCCCACGCGATCGTATTCCCATTCATATCAGTCAGGGTAATAATGGTGTTATTGAAAGTGGCACGAATAGTAGCGATCCCCTCAATAACATTCTTTTTGTCTTTTTTCTTGGTGCTTGTTCTTGCTCTTGCCATAGACACACTACTCCTTTACTTTTTCTTCTTGATGCTATTCGCTCGAGGTCCCTTACGTGTACGAGCATTGGTCCTTGTTCTCTGACCTCGAACAGGCAGTTTCGCCTTATGACGAAGACCACGATAGCATCCAATATCAATGAGACGTTTGATATTCATCGCTACTTCGGTGCGAAGATCTCCTTCCACCTTGTAGTTACTCTCAATGATATCACGAATCTTGGCAAGTTCCTCTTCAGTCAGATCCTTGACCTTCTTGTGAGGATCAATCTTTGCCATCTCAACAATCTTGTTTGCCGTTGTTCGACCAATCCCATAAATATAGGTCAGTCCGATAAAAACGGCCTTGTTTCCGGGTATTTCTCTACCAGCAATACGAGCCATGCCTTTCCTCCATTAGCCTCGTTTTGAGCCACGCTGGCGCTGCTTATGCTTGGGGTTATCACATACCACCCACACCAGCCCATGCCGTCGGATAACCCGACAATTTTCACATATTCTCTTTACCGATGCCCTTACCTTCATACACTTCTCCTATTTATATCGATACACGATTCTGCCCTTCGTTAGATCGTAGGGCGACATCTCAAGCGTCACTTTATCACCAGGAATAATCTTGATAGAGTTAAGCCTCATCTTGCCAGAAATGTGTGCAAGCACACATTTCTTACTCGGTAATTCTACCTTAAACATGGCGTTCGGGAGCTGTTCAAGAACAACCCCATCCACCCGAAGAACATCTTCCTTGTCCATCAAGCGCTTAATACCTCCTTTATACGAGAAAATACATCATATATTGTAGCATTTCCATCGATTTCTGTCAAGATTTTGGCGTCTCGATAGTACGCAATGAGCGGCATGGTCTGGGTTTCATACACCTCAAGACGCTTTCGGATGGTTTCTTCCTTGTCATCCTCTCTCTGGATGAGTTTTGTTCCATCCACATCACACACCCCGGCCACTTTCGGGGGATGGGTCTTTTCGTGGTACACGGCCTGACAGGTAGGACAGGTCCATCTCCCCAAAAGCCTCTCAAGGATAACCTCATGAGGAACGGAAAGATAGATCACATGGGTAAGCCTCTTGTCTTCCTCAATCCTATCAAAAGCCTTGGCCTGTTCCACTGTCCTGGGAAATCCATCAAGAAGATATCCCCCTGCACAATCAGGCTGGCTAATCCTCTCCCGTACGAGATCAATCACCACCTGATCAGGAATAAGTTCTCCTCTTGACATGTAGCCCTTGATCATCTCTACGTCAGCATTTCCCTTGTACTCACCCCTCACGATAGCCCGGAAAATATCCCCTGTCGCAATGTGGGTGAGATGAAAATGTTCTTTTATCATGGCTGCCTGGGTACCTTTTCCACCCCCAGGAGGAGCAATCAATGCCACCCGCAGCATACTACTTCATCCTCAAGGAGCGCTTTTCAATAAAACCATCAAGCCGATGCATCATGAGTTGAGATTCTATCTGCTTGAGGGTTTCAAGCGCCACATTCACCATAATGAGCAGCGAGGTTCCTCCCATCAGATACGCCAGTTGGCCGGGAATATTGATCCATCGGAGTACCCAGTTAGGAAGAAGAGCAATAACTCCGATAAAGATAGCTCCAGGCAGGGTAAGCCGATAGAGAATACCCGCAATATACTCCTCTGTCTTCTGGCCTGGTCTCACCCCGGGGATAAAATCTCCTCTCCTTCGAAGATCCTCTGCAATATCATGAGGATTCAACTCTATCTCAAGATAAAAATACGCAAAGAAGAGAATAAAGAGGAAGAAAATCACATTATACAAAGTATTACCCGGCTGAGCCAAAATCTCAAGGGAACGTGTCACTGGTACATCCCACCACTGGCGAAGCCAAGAAAAAATAGGCGTGATAAACATCATGAGAGAGCTTCCAAAAATGATAGGAATCACCCCTGTAGGATTGATCTTGAAAGGCATAGAAGAAGCAATCCCCTGCCCTCCACCAGCACGTCTGGTATGCTGAATAGGAATATGGCGAAGAGCCTGCTCCTCAAATACCACCAGGGCAATCACGAGGAAGAAAAGCCCAAGCACAATAATGAGATTCATCGGATCCATGGTGTTGTTTCGCACCTGGAGTACAAGCTGAATGAGTGCCTGGGGAAGACGAGCAATAATACCTGCCATAATCAAAATCGATACCCCATTGCCAATACCCCTCTCCGTAATCTGTTCACCCATCCAGAGAAGAACAAGCGTACCAGCTGTCACAGAGAGAGAGAACACAATGATAAACCCTACAGGCGAAAACGAAGAAAGCACAAACTGAGGGGCACTTGCCACAAGGCTTCTTGCATAGAGAAAGCCCTGGATCAGGGTCACTACTACCGTTCCATATCGGCTGTACTGGAGAAACTTCCTTCTCCCCTCAGGTCCCTCACGAAACTCCTTGTCAAGAGAAGGGAAAATCGCCTTCAAAAGCTGCATGATGATCATTGAGGTAATATAAGGCATAATACCAAGAGAGAAGATAGAAATATTCTCCCGGGCACCACCAGAAAAGAGGTTCATCAAATTCCCAAAGGCACCTTCATCGAAAAATCCTCGATTTCTCATCAGTTCAGCTACATCTACCCCAGGAACAGGAATATGGGCACCAATACGGTACACCACAAGCATCCCTATCAAAAAGAGAAACCGCTTCCGAAGATCCTCGACCTTAAAAATATTCAAAAATGCCCTAATCATGAGAACCTCTTTTCTGTTGTATTTTTATACAAGTTCCACAGCAACGCCGGCCTTCTCGAGAAGAGCCTTGGCGCCACTCGAAACCGCATTCACCTTCAGTTTCAGTCCCTTCACCTTCAACTCTCCGTTCACCAAAACCTTCACAGGACAATTCTTGTGACGGATGAGCCCCTTACTCTCAAGCGCTGTATAATCAACCGTCTCCCCTTCCTGGAAACGATTGAGCATCTCCGTGGTGATAATATTGAAGACCTTCTTGTGAGCATTCTTAAAACCACGCTTGGGAAGCCGTCTGTAGAGAGGCATCTGACCACCCTCATATCCAGGGCGGATCACAGCCCCTGCACGGGCCTTCTGTCCTTTATGTCCACGTCCACAGGTTTTTCCCCGACCGTTACCCGTTCCACGTCCTACAACGATCGGTTTCTTCTTTGACCCTGGAGCAGGTTTAATTGTCAACACAGCCATACCTTCCTCCACTATTCTTTACCAAAAATCTTCTCAACCGTAAGCCCACGACGTTCAGCGACTTCCTGAATATCCATCAATTTCAAAAGCCCGTTCATCGTCGCCTTCACTAAGTTGATACTATTGGTTGAACGAAGCGATTTTGTAAGCACATCGTGGATACCTACGAGTTCAAGAAGGGGACGGACTGCTCCACCTGCAATCACTCCTGTACCCTTTGAAGCAGGTCGGAGAAGCACCACTCCACTCTTGTACTTTCCAATCACCTCATGGGGAATTGTCGTTCCTTTCAGGTTAATCTTCACGGCAGCTTTGATAGCCTTGTCCTTTGCCTTGCGAATGGCATCAGCCATTTCATTCGCCTTTCCATAACCAAAGCCAACCATACCTTTCCCGTTCCCAACCACAACAAGGGCATTGAAACGGAAACGCTTTCCTCCGGTGGTTACCTTGGCAGCCCGACGAATACTCACAACCTTTTCCTGCCATTCCTGAGCCTGTACCTTATTCTCTGCCATATCTCACCTCTACTTAGAATTGTATACCGGCTTTCCGGCAGGCATCAGCTAGAGCCTTTACCTTGCCATGATAGCGGTATCCATTTCGGTCAAAAACAACCTTCTTCACCTTCAAGGCCTTGATCTTTTCAGCTAAAGCCTGACCAATCACCTCAGCACTGGCTATATTCTTGCCTAACTTTTTCTCTCTCAGTTCTTTGCTGATAGAAGAAACACAGCCGAGAACACGATTTTCAGCATCAACAATCTGAGCATAGAGATACTTGTTGGACTTGTAAACGACAATCCGACAAGCATCTTCTGCCACTTTGAGGTGCTTTTTGCTGCGCTTCTTTGCTTTCTCAAACCGTTCTCGTTTCACTTTTACCTTGTCAATCATAGTCTCACCTCACTTATTTCCCTGTTTTCCCTTCTTTGAGCCGCACGTGTTCGTTCACATAGCGAATACCTTTGCCCTTATAAGGTTCAGGGGGCTTGATACCTCGAATATTCGCCGCCACCTGACCCACAAGCTGCTTATCCACCCCAGAAACCTTCAGTACGGTATTGTTGTTTTCAAGGGCAAGGGTAATCCCCTGAGGAGGTGTAAACTCAACAGGATGAGAGAAACCCACGGTACAGACAAGCTTTGTTCCCTTGAGTTCCCACTTGTATCCCAAACCCTGAATCGTCAACTGCTTGGAAAAGCCTTCAGACACACCCTTCACCATGTTTCGCACAAGGGCCCAGTACAAACCAGCATAGGCTGCAGCCCCATAGACATCCTTGGGTTTTACCATCACTTTTCCATCAGCCACCTCAATAGACACATAGTAGGGCTGAAAAACCTGTGATAACTTGCCAAGTTTCCCTTCTACGACAACGGTATCACTCTCAACCTTCACATTGACGCCGGAAGGCAGTACAATAGGCTTTTTCGCTAATCTCGACATACGCCCTCCTTACCACACGTAGCAGATAACCTCTCCACCAACCCCAAGGCTTCTTGCTTCCCTATCGGTCATCACACCCTTGGAGGTTGTGAGAATGGCTATCCCGTAATTGTTATACACACGAGGAAGTGCATCAGCCTTGGCATACACACGGCGGCTGAGCTTACTCACTCGCTTGATTCCCTGAATCACCGACTTGCCTTTGACATACTTGAGTTCGATCTTGTAAGCAAACTTCTCATCATCGGCATCCTTGAAATCAACAATATACCCCTCTCTCTTGAGAATAGAGAGGATCTCTCCCATCATCACGGATTTGGAAACATTCACTGTAGGATGCTTGCGAGCCACAGCATTCCGGATCTTGGTAAATGCGTTTGCCAGTCTATCCATAGCTTTCTCCACTCTCGTTTTTACCAGCTGGATTTACGGACGCCAGGCAACAGACCTTCAGAAGCCATCTTGCGGAAACAGAGACGGCAGAGTCCAAAATCCCTGATATAGGCCCTGGGACGACCGCAAATATTACAGCGGTTATATTCTCTCACCTTGAATTTTTTCGGCTTCTTCCACTTTGCTATCATGGATTTCTTTGCCATAGCCGTCCTCCCTTACTTTTCTTTGAAGGGCATACCCATCAGCTTCAAAAGCTGATATGCCTCATCATCGGTTTTGGCGGTCGTTACAAACGTGATATCCATACCACGAATCTTTTTGATCTTGTCATAATCAATCTCGGGGAAAACAAGCTGTTCCCTGAGTCCAATGGTATAGTTCCCACGACCGTCAAAACTTGAGGTAGAAACACCCTTGAAGTCTCTCACACGAGGAAGCGCGATAGAGACTAACTTGTCGAAGAAATCATACATACGAGCCCCTCGAAGAGTAACCTTCACTCCAATCGGCATCCCTTCTCTCAAGTGGAAGTTTGAAATCGATACACGGGCATAGGTCTTCACAGCCCTCTGTCCTGCAATGAGAGAGATCTCTTCCACCACAGGATCAATAGCCGACTTGTCCTGTACACTATCCTTTCCCACACCAACATTGATCACAATCTTCTCCAGGCGGGGGATTTCCATGGAAGAAGAATACTTATACTGCTCCTGTAACTGCTTGCGCACCACCTCAAGATAGTGCTTTTTCAAGCGAGGAACATAGCCTTTGGCAAGCGGTGCTGCCGGCTTCGATGTTGCTTTTGCCTTTGCCATGATTAACTCCTCGTCTCTTCAAATTTGTAGCCACACTTCTTGCACGCCCGATACTTGGTGTCCTTTTCTATCACCATCTTTACACGAACACCCTTGTTGCACTTCGGACAGAAAAGCATCAGGTTCGAAGCATGGATATAGGCCTCAATCTCTACAAAACCACCAGAAGGATGCTCCTGAGAACGACGAACAGCCTTCTTCACAAGATTGATTCCCTTCACTATTGCCTTTTCTTTCTTTCGATCAACCCGAACTACTTCGGATTTTTTGCCTTTGTCGCGACCAGCGATCACGACCACGGTATCACCCTTTCGAATCTTCATAGCCATCTCCTAAAACACTTCAGGGGCGAGGGAGATAATCTTCATAAAATTCTTTTCCCTCAACTCACGAGCCACAGGCCCAAAAATACGGGTACCTCGAGGCTCTCCCTGTTTGTTGATGAGCACCGCAGAATTTCTGTCAAAGCGGATAGTAGAACCATCTTTTCTCCGGATCTCTTTGGTTGTACGAACCACCACCGCCCGGACAACCTCACCCTTCTTGACACCAGAATTAGGAAGAGCAACCTTCACACTGGCAATAATCGTATCACCAACCGAAGCATAACGACGACCACTGCTCCCCTCTACGTGAAAGCATTCGATCACCTTTGCTCCGGTGTTATCAGCAACGGTTAAACGTGTCCCTAACATCACCATAGTGCGCCTCCCTTAGTCTCTGGTCTCTATAACTTTCGTCACAACCCAGCGTTTGGTTTTGGAAAGAGGTCGAGAAAAAGCCACCTCAACCACATCACCGATATGAGAGGTGTTGTTCTCATCATGGGCATAGACCTTGAGCGCCCTGAGAACCTGCTTCCCATACTGGGGATGTCTCTGTCTTCTCTCCACCACAACCACGCGGGTTTTATCCATCTTGTCGCTTACGACTTTGCCTATCAATGTCTTTGGCTTCTTCTGTTCCATGGTTATTTCTCCTTAGCCTGCTTGAGTTCCATCTCACGAAGGAGCGTATTGATCACAGCAATTTCCCGGCGAATATTACGCTTCTCCATGGGATTAGCGGGCTTTTCTATCCGCGAACGGAAGCGAATCTGCAAAAGCTTCTGCTGAAGATCGGAACGAAGCTTGAGAAGCTCTTCCTTCTTCAACTGACGAAGCTCTCTGACCTTTTTGGTTGCCATCGTCCACCTCCCTTACGCGTCCACACGCTTCACAAACTTGGTGGTAATAGGCAGCTTGTGAGAAGCAAGGCGGAAAGCCTCTTTGGCTTCCTCTTCAGAAAGTCCAGCAATCTCTGCAATCACACGCCCTGGCTTCACCACGGCCACCCAACCATCGGGCATACCTTTACCCTTACCCATACGGACACCTTCACCCTTTTTGGTGTAGGGCTTGTCAGGGAAAATCCGAATCCAGGATTTCCCGCTTTTACCTAACTTTCGGCTGATGGCCACACGCATAGCCTCTATCTGACGATCCGTGATCCAGGCAGCCTCAAGAGCAATGAGCCCATAATCACCAAAAGAAACCAGTTCTCCTTTATGCGCGTTCCCCTTCATGGTACCGCGCTGTTGTTTTCGATACTTGGTTCTACTTGGGAAAAGCATTAGCGTCTCCTTTTCTCAACAGTGTCTCTGCTGTCTCTATAGATCCATACCTTTATGCCAATGACACCCATCTCTGTCACAGCTTCAGAAACACAATAATCAATATCTGCCATCAACGTAGCCAGGGGAAGCCGTCCTTCTTTGAACTCCTCTGTACGTGCAATCTCAGCCCCATTCAAACGACCAGAAATTCTGATCTTGATACCTTTGGCTCCACTCTTCATGGCATTGCGAATAGCCTGCTTGATAGCCCGTTTGTAACTGGTACGACGCTCAATCTGACGGGCAATATCTTGACCAACCACACTGGCATCAAGTTCAGGTACCTTTATCTCCTTGGCAGAAACCGAAACGTGGCGTCCAGGTTTGACCAACTTCTCAAGTTCCTTGGTAATGGTCTCAATCTCCGCACCCTTTTTCCCGATGATAGCCCCGGGTCTTGCTGTATGGATCGTCACCCTCACCTGATCGCTGAAGCGCACAATCTCTATATGCGAGATAAAGGCCGCCCCATAGTGCTTTTTCAGATAGGTGCGAATCTTGTGATCCTCCAGTACATTCTCGGCGTAGTTTCTCTCACTATACCAGATAGAATCCCAGCCACGGCTGATACCGAGACGAAGGCCATTTGGATTTACTTTCTGTCCCATAGCATCACCTCTCTTATTCCATAACCTTGACCACAACCGTCAGGTGAGACATTCTCCGATGGATAATGTCAGCCCGACCTCTTGCACGGGGCATTATCCGTTTGAAAGCCCCGGCCTCATCAACAAAAATCCTATCAATCACCAATACTGATCCTTTCGCCTCAGGATAGCGACTCACAAAATTGGCCTTCGCGGCATGGAGAACCTTGTAGACCATTTTGGCTCCTTTGTGGGGGAGCAGCTTCACTATATCCATGGCTTCCTGAAGCTCTTTGCCCTTAAGGATCTTTATCACCTTACGCAATTTAAGTGGTGAAATGCGCAAATATCGTGCTCTTGCTACCGCATTCATAGGTCACCCCATCCTTACGCTTTCTTTGCCCCGGCATGACCACGGAAGATACGGGTAGGAGCAAACTCACCGAGTTTGTGACCAACCATATTCTCGTTGATATAAACCGGGACAAATATTTTACCATTATATACCTGAATTGTCAAGCCAATCATCTCTGGAATGATCGTTGAACGGCGCGACCAGGTCTTGATCGGCTGTTTCTCGGAGGCATTCTGCATGGCTATGACTTTTTTGTAGAGTTTCGCATCTACATATGGTCCTTTCTTTACCGAACGACTCATAGGCTCACCTCTCGTTATTTCTTACGAGACAAGATATACTGGTTGGTATACTTGTTCTTCTTTCGGGTCTTGTAACCCTTGGCTGGCACATTGGTGCGGCTCACAGGGGTTGGATATCCCTTCTGCTTTCCGCGTCCACCACCGTGGGGGTGATCCACAGCGTTCATCGCCACACCACGGACAGTAGGCCGAATACCCAAATGTCGGGAATGTCCGGCCTTTCCAAGGACAATATTAATACGGTCGGAGTTGGAAACTTCACCTACCGTTGCCATACATACCTGCAGGACCATACGAATCTCTCCCGAAGGAAGCCGGAGAATCGCATACTTTCCTTCACGTCCATCAAGCTTTGCATACGCTCCACCTGAACGGGCAAGCTGTCCTCCCTTTCCAGGCTTCAGTTCTACATTGTGGACCAACGTACCCACAGGAATGTTCTTGAGTGGCAACGCATTTCCTGGTTTGATTTCAACATTCTCTCCACTCTCGACAAAATCACCTACTTTTAAGTCCTTGGGCGCCAAAATATAGCGCTTCTCTCCATCAACATAGTGAAGAAGCGCAATACGGGCGGTTCTGTTTGGATCGTATTCAATAGCCACAACCTTGGCAGGAACATTCCATTTGTCCCTTTTGAAGTCAATAATACGATAAAATCTCTTGTTTCCACCGCCTCGATGGTCAACGGTGATACGGCCCTGACTATTGCGACCGTCTCCGCGCCCTCGTTTTGTACCACCAATCAGTGTTTTCTCGGGTTCTGACTTGGTGATCTCGCTGTAGTCATAACTCACCCGGTGTCTCAAACCGGGGGTGACTGGCTTAAATCTCTTCAATCCCATAGTTTTCCCTCATGTTCAGTTTTTAGGCCTTAAAAAAGTCAATCTCACCCTTTTTAAGGGTCACAATGGCCTTTTTTCGCCATTTGGTTAACCCGGACTGAAAACGAATCCGTTTCCACTTAGGGTGAACCTTCGTTACATTCACCTTTGCCACTTCTACACCCTTGTAGAGGGCCTCAACCGCCTTGGCGATTTCAATCTTGTTTGCATCCATTGACACCTCAAAGACGTACTTCTTTTGCTCTTTGAGCCGACTGCTCTTCTCGGTAATCACTGGTGCCAAAAGAATCATACTTGGCTCTCTCATAAACTACCCCACTACGCAAAAATCTTGCCATAACGCTCATCAAGAAGCGTCAGGGCCTTGTCCGTAATGTAGATCCTATCCGCATACACAAGGGGAAGAATATCCATCTGATCTACATACATCACCGTCACATTGGGAAGGTTGCGAGTAGACAGATACAACGCAGGATTCTGAGCCTCTGTAATGATCACCATCTTCTCATGAGGATCCACACAATAAGAAGCAAAAGCCTTGAGAAACGCCTTGGTTTTCATCTCATTGTAAGTAAACCCAGTAATCACACGAAGGCGACCAAGCTCATTCATCTTGGAGAACACAGAAATATAAGCTTTTGTCTTGACCTTCTGGTTTACCTTGAGAGAAAAATCCCTTGGCTTTGGCCCAAATATCACACCACCACCTCTCCACAACGGTGAACGGATAGAACCAGCACGGGCACGTCCAAGACCCTTCTGACGCCATGGCTTTTTTCCACCACCACGAACCTCAGATTTTGTCAATGTAGAGAGGGTTCCCTGTCTCTCATGAGAAAGACGGGCCACAACGGTCTGATAGATACAATGCTCAGAGATATTCTCTGGTTTGTCAGCTACCACCACCTTTACCTCTACGAAACCGCTCTTTGTATTGCCCTGAAACACATCCAGCTTCATCGCTTTACTCCTTGACCGAATCTCTCACCATCACGTAGCTGTTCCGTGCGCCAGGAATAGCCCCTTTCACAAAAAGGAGGCGTTTCTCAGCATCAACTCGAACCAGCTGCTGATGGAGTACGGCTACTGTTGTATTTCCATAGTGACCGGGCATTTTTTTACCCTTCCACACCTTTGCCGGGAAGGTATGTCCACCGATGGACCCCGGTCTTCTGTGCCAGTGCTTAGCACCATGCGAAGCGGGACCACCGTGAAAACCATGCCGCTTCATCACACCGGCAAATCCACGACCCTTCATCACACCGAACACATCTACATACTTCACATCCTGGAGAGCCTGAAGAAACTGCCCATCCTCATAGATGGCAGGGTTCTCCAAACGAACCTCCCGGATATAGCGGGGTTCTACACCCTTGAAGTCATACCCAAGAATGGCAGCTACATAGCCATCCCTGTCCTGCGTTCGGGTGCCTATCAGAATCATGTCGGAAAAGTCAACAACCGTCACGCCCACAAGCTGACCATCGACATACATCTGTGTCATTCCCAGCTTGCGTCCAATAATACCGACCTTTTTCGCTTTCATACTACTCCACCTATCTTATAGTGTAAGGCCATCCCTCTTTTGAAGATGGCCCCTTTCACAAATCTCTCTGTCACACATGGCAGTCAATACTGCCTGTCCGCAACGAGCGTCTGCCCGAACCCGCTTACTGTTTAATCTCAATCTCCACACCAGCAGGAAGCTGCAACTCAGAAAGAGCGGCAATCAACTCTGCCGAAGGATTGAGAATATCCACAAGTCGCTTGTGAATACGGATCTCGAACTGTTCTCGAGAGTCCTTATCCACGTGCGGAGATCGGAGAACCGTATATTTTCGAATACGGGTAGGAAGGGGTATCGGACCCGATACCCTTCCCCCTTTATTCTTCACGGTTTCCACAATCATCTTTGCGGATCGGTCAATCAGCGCAGCATCGTACGCTTTGAGTCTGATCCTAATCCTGCTCACACGTGCCTCGCTTCACTTTTATTCGATGATGTTTGTCACCACACCAGCACCAACGGTTCGACCACCCTCACGGATAGCAAACCGCATACCCTTTTCAATAGCCACATTCGCAATGAGCTCAATGGTCATGTTCACGTTATCACCGGGCATCACAAGGTCAGCACCCTTAATAGCCACAATGCTTCCGGTTACGTCAGCAGTTCTGATATAGAACTGAGGACGATACCCTACATGGAAAGGAGTGCTTCGACCACCCTCTTCTTTCTTGAGCACGTACACTTCAGCATCAAACTTCTTGTGAGGAGTGATAGAACCAGGCTTAGCAAGCACCATACCACGGCGAATCTCATCCTTTTCCACACCGCGGAGAAGAAGACCGACGTTGTCACCAGCAAGACCCTCATCAAGAAGCTTGCGGAACATTTCCACACCGGTAACGGTGGTTTTGCGAGTTTCTTTGTAACCCACGATCTCCACTTCTTCACCGACCTTAATCTTACCACGTTCAATTCTTCCGGTAGCCACAGTACCACGACCGGTGATCGAGAAGATGTCCTCAATAGGCATGAGGAAGGGCTTGTCAAGCTCACGCTGAGGTTCCTGGAAGTAGCTATCTAAGGCATCGCAAAGCTCTTTGATACACTTGTACTCAGGAGCATTGGGATCCGTGGAGGTTGATTCGTTAGCGAGAAGAGCAGATCCACGAATGATAGGAATCTCATCACCAGGGAACTGATAGGAATTGAGAAGCTCACGAATATCCATTTCCACGATATCGATGAGTTCCTCATCTCCCTTGGCAATCTGATCCACCTTGTTCAAAAACACCACAATCGAAGGCACGTTCACCTGACGAGCAAGAAGCACATGCTCACGAGTTTGAGGCATCACACCATCGGTAGCAGCCACCACGAGAATAGCCCCGTCCATCTGAGCAGCACCGGTGATCATGTTCTTGATGTAGTCAGCGTGACCGGGACAGTCCACGTGAGCATAGTGGCGCTTGTCTGTCTCGTACTCCACGTGAGCGGTATTAATGGTAATACCACGAGCCTTTTCTTCAGGAGCATTGTCAATTTCATCGTACTTACGAGCTTTTGCTTTCCCCTGAAGAGCGAGATACTTTGTAATGGCAGCCGTGAGTGTTGTCTTACCATGGTCAACGTGACCGATTGTACCAACATTCAAATGCGGCTTTGTTCTCTCAAACTTACCTTCAGCCATTTGTCTATCCTCCTTTTGGTTATTGCTATTTCTTCAAAATGGCATCCCAGTTTGCCCTGGGCACCTCAGCATAATTCGAAAACACCATTGAGTAGTTCGCGCGACCCTGTGAAAGAGAACGCAGCGTCGTCGCATACCCAAACATCTCTCCAAGAGGAACCTTGGCCGTCACCAGACGGGCATTTCCTTTCTGTTCCATACCCTCAATCTTGGCACGACGAGAACTGAGATCGCCAATCACGTCTCCAAGATAATCCTCAGGAACAATCACATCCACCTTCATAATAGGCTCCAGAAGAACAGGATCAGCCTGAGCCATAGCATCCTTGAATCCCTTGGAAGCCGCAATCTTGAAGGCCATTTCCGAAGAGTCCACCTCATGGTAACTTCCATCAAGCACACTCACACGAACGTCCACCACAGGATAGCCACCAATGACTCCATTGTTCATGGCCTCTTCCACACCCTTTTGAATGGCCGGGATATATTCCTTGGGAATACGTCCTCCCACCACCTTGTCCACAAACTCAAAACCACCACCCTCAGGAAGCGGTTCAATCTCCATGATCACATGACCATACTGACCCTTACCACCGCTCTGACGAATGTACTTGCTTTCCACCTTGGCCGACTTGCGGATGGTTTCACGATAGGCAACCTGAGGCTTACCCACATTGGCCTGAACCTTGAACTCACGAAGCATACGGTCTACAATAATCTCAAGATGGAGTTCTCCCATTCCGTAGATCAGTGTCTGACCGGTTTCCTCATCCGTTCGCACACGGAAGGTGGGATCCTCTTCCTGAAGTTTGCGGAGAACTTCATTCATCTTGTCAATATCATCCTTGCTCTTGGGCTCAATAGCCACATTGATCACAGGCTCAGGGAAATCAATGGCCTCAAGAACCACCTTGCGCTCTTCAGCACAAAGAGTATCACCCGTAATGGTATCCTTGAGCCCAACCACAGCAATAATATCTCCTGCGGTCACAAAATCAATCTCATCACGCTTGTTGGCATGCATTCTCAGAAGTCGAGCCACACGTTCCTTCACACCCTTGGTGGCATTGTACACATAGCTTCCCTTTTCAAGTTTACCGGAATATACTCGCACAAAGACAAGCTTTCCAACAAAGGGGTCCACCATCACCTTGAAAGCAAGCCCCACAAAAGGCTCTGTATCCACGGTCTTACAGATCACTTCCTGACCGGTAGCCGGATCAGTTCCTTTCACAGCGGCAATATCAAGGGGTGAAGGGAGATAATCCTTCACCGCATCAAGCATGAGCTGCACACCCTTGTTTTTGAGAGCACTTCCACAGATAACAGGGAAGACCTTACACTGGATTACCAGCTTGCGAAGACCTTTTTTGATCTCCTCAACCGTAAGCTCTTCGCCATTGAGATACTTCTCCAAGAGCGCATCATCAGATTCACACACCGTCTCTACAATATGATGGCGAAACTCTTTCACCTTGTCTTTGTATTCCTCAGGAACAGGCTTCACTTCGTATTTCATCCCTTCCTGATCATCATTGGACCAGTCGTATGCCTTCTCTTCAATCACATCAATCACACCGACAAAGGTAGATTCAGATCCAAGAGGCACCTGAATAGGAAGGGCCTTCACACCAAGCTTCTTGTGCATGGAATCAACCGCCGCATAAAAATCAGCCCCCACCTTGTCCATCTTGTTCACGAAAGCAATACGGGGAACATTGTATTTGTCTGCCTGGCGCCATACGGTTTCAGACTGAGGTTCCACACCCTCTCCAGCATCAAACACCGCGATAGCCCCATCTAACACGCGCAGAGAACGCTCCACCTCAGCCGTAAAATCCACGTGTCCAGGTGTATCAATGATGTTGATCTTGATATCCTTCCAGAAACAGGTGGTCGAAGCACTGGTAATAGTAATACCACGCTCCTTTTCCTGGACCATCCAGTCCATTTCAGCCGCACCCTCATGCACCTCACCGATCTTGTGCGTTTTTCCTGTATAGTAGAGGATACGCTCTGTGGTCGTGGTCTTCCCAGCGTCAATGTGGGCAGCAATACCAATATTGCGAACTTTATCAAGAGGATAAATCTTTTCAGCCGCCATACCCACTCCTTACCAGCGATAATGAGCAAAGGCTCTGTTTGCCTCTGCCATCTTGATGGTATCTTCTTTCTTCTTCACACAAGAACCGGTATTGTTGTACGCATCAAAAAGCTCTGCCCCCAATTTCTCAGCCATAGAATGACCCTTTCGCTTCTGAGAAAGGGTGACAAGCCAGCGGAAGGTGAGAGCAATTTGTCTCTCAGGCCGCACTTCAACAGGCACCTGATAGGTAGCTCCACCAACACGGCGAGATCTCACCTCAAGGGGCGGCTTGATGTTCTCAATAGCCTTCTCAAAAGCCTCAAGAGCAGGAAGCTTTGTCTTCTCGGCAAGATAATCCATAGCCCCATACACGATCTTCTGAGCGATGGTTTTCTTGCCATCCCTCATCACGCGATTGATAAACTTGGCTACAAGAACACTTTTATACTTGGGATCCGGAGCAATAGACCGGACTAAAGTCGTCTTTTTTCTTCTTGGCATACTTCACCCTCTCTTACGATTTTGGCTTCTTGGCACCATACTTGGAGCGGCTGGTATAACGCTTCTCTACTCCAAGTGCGTCCAAGGTACCACGAATAATATGATAACGAACACCAGGAAGGTCTTTCACACGTCCACCTCGCACAAGCACCACAGAGTGCTCCTGAAGGTTGTGTCCAATCCCGGGGATATACGCCGTCACTTCTATCCCATTACTGAGACGGACTCTCGCAATCTTACGCAGAGCGGAGTTCGGCTTCTTTGGCGTCATGGTCGTCACCTTCACGCAAACCCCTCTCTTCTGAGGATTCCCCTCAAGAGCTGGGGATTTACTCTTGTAGAGCACCTTTTGTCTGCCCTTGCGCACCAATTGATTGATCGTTGGCATACCAAATATCTCCTTGTCCTTTTTTCAGGAAATTAAAGTGAAAAATATTATACACCAAAAAAATCTATTTGTCAAGCAAAGAGGGAGTTCTGCAAGAAGAGAAAAAGAAAGAGACTGTCGTTCCACACATTAACAGAAGGGGTATTTCCACATAGAAACTGAATACCTCATAAGTGTACCTCTACCTGGTGGAATTTTCAACTTTTTCTTTCCATGGATAACGGGCTATCTCCTCACCTTTGTAAAACAGTTTCACCCATTTCCCTGGGAATTCTCTTACTTCGATGTTGACGCCAGGCAATACCCGAAAAGCATTCTCTTTTGGAACCCGATATTTATGGCCGTTATACGAAACCTCATAAGTTTTATCCAGCCTGCGAAAAGCTCGAAACGCAAAAGCCTTTTCAAACTGTTCAGGGGTGGCTGTAAAGGGCTTAAAAAGGTCTTTCTGAGGCTTTCTACGAGCCTCTGAGAATACTTCTTCGGGAGTTCGTCCATCAAGGGCTCGAGAAGGCGTCTTATTGTGCTCTATGACATATTCTCTCAAAATCCAGTTCAGTTGTTCCAGGGTTTCAATGCGTTGCTTTTTCAAGGTTTTCTTGAGGTAAAAAGTGAGTTGTTTCTGGAATGTCTGGATTTTACGCTCAATTTTCCCCTTGCCCTGGGGTTGATAAGGTCTGGAATTAACGACACAAATATCCAGTTCCTCAAACGCAGTGGCTATGAGGCCATTATTCTTTTTAGAGTACTTTGGGTCATTGTCATAGTACACCTTGTAGGGTAAACCATACTCAGAGAAAACCTCCTGCCAAACTGGCATATGGTTTTCTATTGTGTCCTGGGATAAAAACTTAGCAGCAAGAACATAACGAGAATGGTCGTCCATAATCAAAAGGAGCGGAAAAGCGGGTTTCTTTTCAAGCCATGGGTGAATGGAAACGTCTGCCTGCACAATCTCGCCTATGGCTTCTGCCTGCCACCTTTTGCGGTAGTGATGCCTTGCTCGCTCAGGATAATGGACAAAGAATTTTTTTAGCACTCTCCGAATAGTTTCATCTGAAACCTTAGGAAAATCCTTGTAAAGCTCATATAAGGTGCTGGAAAGAATCCTTACCGAAGGGTACTCTTTCTGTTTATTCTCTTTTTCAATGGCCAGTTCTTCGTATGTTTCAAGAATAAGGGCTATATGCTTTTGCTCAAGCTTTGACTTTCTGGATGTTCTTTGCCGAACAAGATTTTCTCCTCGACAGAATCTTTGATACAAAACGGTAACCCAGGATCGGCTTATATCAAGTTTTCTTGCCACCCAACCTAAAGAAATTTCCCTTTTCTGAACTTGAACAAAGAATCCTTGTAATCTCTTTACCTTCGATTTAACCATATACTTCTTCCTCCTCTTCATAGTTCCTCCTTATTATCCCTTCGTTGCCCCTTCTTTGTCAAATGTGAAAATAGGTATTCAGTTTCATATGTGGAACGACAAGAGAAAAAGAAAGAGACCTTTGCACGAATGTGCGAAGGTCTCAAAAAAGTAGTAAAAAAACAAAAATAGTATAAAAATATTCCTTATCATAATAAATAATTCTACTTTTTTGAATAAAAAAGACAAATAAGCCCTTGTAAACAGAAAAAGCGGGGTTTCAGGGGCGTAGCTCCTGACCCAAACAAGGGAAGAAAACACCCGTGCAAGGGTCTCGAAAAATTTTTCTTCTGGTTCATATCCCCTCCTTTTGACAGAAACATTTCCCTTTCTTATAATAAATACTCACCAAAAGTAGCGGAGAAAGCATGGAAAAATATCGTCAGAGGGGAGTTTCCCCCACCAAAGAGGATGTTCACGCCGCCCTCAAAGGGATAGATGAGGGAGCCTTCCCTGGAAGTTTTTGCAAAATCCTTCGTAGCCCTTTTGAGAATGGTAGCTACATTCTCATGCATGCCGATGGAAGTGGCACCAAGTCAAGTATTGCGTACCTCATGGCACAGGAAACGGGAGACAACCAGTGGTATGCTGGTCTTGCCCAGGACGCCGCCGTGATGAATACAGATGATATGGCCTGTGTGGGAGCGGTAGGTCCCTTCCTCTTTTCCAATACCATTGGAAGAAACGCCCACCGAATCCCCGGTGAAGCCATCAAAGCCATCATTCACGGGTATGAGCGCTTTTTTGCCTCCCTGAAGCCTTATGGCATTGTGTGTACCATGAGTGGTGGAGAAACGGCTGATGTAGGAGACCTTGTCCAAACCCTCATCGTTGATGCCACGGCAGTCGCCACATTGAAAGAAACCGAGATCATCACCATGCGCATGCAACCCGGAGATGTGATTGTGGGCTTTTCCTCAACGGGACAGGCTCTCTACGAAGACAAACCCAACTCGGGAATTGCCTCCAATGGCCTCACGTTGGCCAGGCATCAACTCCTCTCTCATGAGTATGCCTCCCGTTATCCAGAAAGCTACTCTCCCACCGTTCCACAAGACCTGGTCTATCAAGGCCCCTATCGACTTGATGATCCCCTCCCCGAAAGTGAGTTCACCATCGGTGAAGCCCTCCTCTCCCCTACCCGCACCTATCTTCCCCTTATCAAAGAGATTCTCCTTTCGTTTCGGGAACATATTCACGGCATCGTTCACTGTACCGGTGGCGGACAGGCCAAATGCAAAAACTTCGGCCATGGCCTTCGCTATGTGAAAAACAACCTTTTCCCTGTACCTCCCCTCTTCAAGGCTATCCAGAAAACCGGTGTCGAATGGAAAGAGATGTATCAGGTCTTCAATATGGGCCACAGGATAGAGTTCTATGTTCCTCAAGAAATCGCCCCCTCCCTCCTCACCATAGGAGAAAAATACCATATCGAAGGAAAAATCGTCGGCAAAATCGAATCTTCCCCTTCAGGGAAAAACGAAGTGATTCTCCTCACGCCGTATGGAGAGTTCGTATATCAGTAGAAGTCCAAAGGCTTTTGTCCCCTTCAGTACCACTCATTCCATCGTGCAAAAGTGAAAGAACTCCTTGAGAAAGATTTTTGAACGCCCCTCTCAAAACTCCCCTCCTCTTTTTCCTTTCAGCCCACGGCTCGGCTTTGAAAGAAAACAAATGCCAATTTCTACTGATTGGTGGCCTGAGCCTGAACCCTATCCACAAGGACCTTGTACTCCTGCGTAGGAGAAAGCCTATAAGCCTTCTGATACCACTTCAATGCCTCGACATAATTTTTGACCCCCTCATAACACTCTCCAAGCAAACGATACGCAAAGGGGATATTGATCTTCCCAGACCTTTCTCCATAATAAAGAGCCGCAAGAAGAGCCGTCTCAGCGCTATAATAATTCTTGAGAAGCAAATGAGCATTCCCCAACTTCAGATACACCGCCGGATTTGTTGGAGCCTCTTTGAGAGCATACTGATACGAAATGAGAGCCTTGGAATAATCAGAAAGCTCCATATAATCATCCCCCATCCACAGATAATAGGTGAGATTTCCCCCTATATTTTGAATGGCTTTGATGAGAATCTTGAGATGATCCTGGGTTCTCTTCTGAGCCCTGTAATAATCCAAAAGCCGATTGTAGGCATTCCTATCTGTCGGATTGGCCTGAATGGCCTGCAAGAGACGCTCTTCGCTCCCGATTCCTGAAGCAGGACGGGGAGATATCACTGGTGTAGGTGTTGACACTGGAGTTGAAGTGGATGGCGGCGTAGGACTCTGTGGCGTCTCAACAGGCTGAGGAGAAGGTTCCACCGTCTCCTGAGAAACCACCGACTGTTCACCTGCGCCACTTTCTGCTTCCTGAGCCCACCCACCACCTATACTCATCACGAAAAAAGCAAAAAAAACTATTTTTATAATCTCTTGAGGCATATTCTCTCCTTTTCATCAAAAATAGCATAACGAAAAAAGAAAGTTTTTTCAAGTTTTATCATGAGAGTGCCTCATTTCACCCGTGTTAGCCATCCACGCCAAAGAAGATTTTGAGCACCCAGCCCAAACAAAAGGAAAAGGTCGCCACCCCAAGACTTATGAGACTCATCTCAAAGAATCGCTCTTTAAAATCCATATCCTTGGCCACAGAGATGTAGTAGTTGAACAGGCCGATGATCCCTATCACCACAAAAATCATCACACCCAGACTGACAAAACTATTACTGAGCAAAAGATAGGGAAGAATCATCAAAAGCACGGTAAGCATATAAGCCCCACCGGTATAAAGGGCCGCTTTCCAGGGATGCTTCTCCCCCTCGGCCTTTGAAGCCAAATAGTTTGAAGCTGCCATGGAAAAAGCAGCCGACACCCCTGTGACAAGTCCGGCTATGGAGATAAGCTTTGCATCCCTCAACGCAAGGGTAAAACCCGCCAGGGCTCCTGTCAACTCCACAAGGGCATCATTGAGCCCCAAAACAATAGAACCCACATAGCGTAATTTCTCTTCATCAAGCATATTCAAAAGTGATTTTTCATGAAGCTCCTCTTCTTCTCCTATTTTTTTGGCTTCAGGGAAAATCTCCGAGAGTTTTGCATAGTGCCTTGAACCCGTCCCTTCATTCCTTTCCATCAATTTGAGTACAAAGGTCATTCCTAACATCTTGGCCAAGATAACCCTCAAAAACACCTTTCTCATGTCTGGCTTGACTTCAATTCCGGTTTTCTTTTGCCAGTACAGGGCATGGGACTTTTCCGCCTCAGCAATCTGAGAAAGCACCTTGGCATTCTTTTCTTCTACCATGGCGGCAAGCTTTTTGTACACCACGTATTCCGTCATTTCATTTCTCTGAATAGCAAGAAGAGCTTTCAGGTATTTTTTCCCCATAGAACCCTACTCCGGTTTTTGTTTTTCTACGATTGTAAGGCTTTTCGAGGAAAAAAGCAAACGCTGGGAGAAGTGGAGTGTTACAGAAAAACTTCTCGTTGTTCGAAACCTTTGCACGATGTGCAAAGGTCTGAAGAAGTTGATTTTTGCCCTCTTTTCTCCTTACACTAATAGACACGTTTTTGAAGGAGTATACCTTGAAAGAAAAAAGCCCATACTGTGTTTTTCGCGCTCATCCCTGGCATGGGGTACGTATTGGAGAAGAATATCCCAATGTGGTCTCCGCTTACATTGAACTTGTCCCTTCTGATACCGTGAAATATGAACTGGACAAGGAAACAGGTATGCTCAAGGTCGATAGGCCACAGCTCTACTCCAGTATCCCTCCCATGCTCTATGGGTTTATCCCTCAGACACTCTGTGGAGAAAAAACAGCCTCCTTCTGCCGGGAAAAAACAGGCCGTTCCCAGGTGGTAGGGGATATGGATCCCCTTGATATCTGTGTCCTCTCAGAAAAAGCCCTCTTTCACGGCGACATTCTCCTCCATGCTCGCCCTATCGGTGGCATCCGGATGATAGACCATGGGGAAGCCGATGACAAGATTGTGGCTGTGATGGTAAAGGACGCTGTCTATGAAATGTACAAAGATATCAACGATCTCCCACCCCTTCTTTTGGATCGTATTGTTCACTATTTTCTCACCTACAAAAACGCCCCGGACAATGAAGACAACCGCTGTGAGATTACCCACGTGTATGGAGTAGGCGAGGCTCATGAGGTGATCCGGCGTGCCCATGAGGATTACCTTGCCCTCTACGGAGAAGAGATACAGCACGCTCGCTCATCGGGCAGGTTAGTATGAAACGATGGCTCAATCTTTCGCTTGAGGAATTGCGCTCTCTGATGGAAGAGATAGGCCAACCACCCCACCGGGCCAATCAGATATGGACGTGGGTATGGACAAAGTTCATCACCGATATTCAAAGAATGACGGATCTCCCCAAGAAGTGGCGAGACGAACTCCAGAATGATCTGGTACTTCTTCCCCTCCGCATTATAGACAGCCTCGAAGAGGAAGAAAGTGTCAAGCTTCTTTTTGAAACCTTGGACGGTCATCATATAGAGGCAGTCATCCTCAAACAGGATGAGGCTACCGAGGAAAGCGACGACCCCAAAAAACGACTCACCCTTTGTGTCTCCTCTCAAGCGGGGTGTCCCCTTGGATGTGTCTTCTGTGCGACGGGAAAGCTTGGTTTTGCTAGAAACTTAGAAGTAGATGAAATCCTCGCCCAGGTCATTCTTGCCGAAGAATTTATCCTTCAACATCCCGGGCTTTTTGGGCTTTCTCTTACCACACCGAGAAAAATCTCCAATATCGTTTTCATGGGGATGGGAGAACCCTTCCTCAACTGGGAAAACGTCCAGAAAGCCATTCGCACCCTCACCCATCCCAAGGGCTATAACCTTGGCTACCGCCATATCACCATTTCTACCGCCGGTATTATTGAGGGCATTCGAGAATTTACCCAGTGGAATCAACCCGTCCGGCTGGCTGTTTCGCTCCATTCTCCCTTCCGGATAGGAAGAGAACGTCTCATGCCAATAGCCAAAACCAACCCCCTCGATGACCTCATGGAAGCCCTTCGGGAATATCAGGATGCCACAGGACGAAGAATTACCTTTGAATACATCCTCATTGCCGGTGTCAATGACCGAAGAGAGGACGCTGAGGGCTTACGAAAGCTTCTGCTTCCCTTCAAATACCTTCTCAATATTATCCCCTACAATCCTGTCGAGGGTATTGACCTCGAAACCCCCTCGCAGGGAAGGGTGAAGACCTTTCTTCTCTTTTTGAAAGAAGCCGGTATCCATGCCACCCTCCGAAAGAGTCGAGGGAGAAAAATTGCCGCCGGCTGTGGCCAATTAGGCCTTCTCTGGAAAAATCGGGAGATCAGACTGTAGCCATGCCCACACGAGTGGAGTTTCTTTCCCCCACAAAGGGGAGACTTGACAAAATCGTCGCCGACTATCTCCAACAACAGGGCTATGCCATAACAAGAAGCGGGCTCAAATCACAGGATATCCCCATCACTGTCAACAATCGAAAAGAAAAATTGAGTCATGAAGTGCAGGTAGGGGACGTGATTACAGTGGAAATCCCGGATCCCAAGCCTTTAGAGTTAGAACCCCAACCGGTGGCGTTTTCTGTGGTCTATCAGGACGAACACATCGCCGTCATCAACAAGCCCTATGGGGTTGTGGTCCACCCCTCCAAAGGTCATGAAGAGGGCACGCTTGTGCATGGTCTTCTCTATCATTTAGGAGATCATCTGTCTTCGGTTGGGGGAAAGGAACGACCTGGAATCGTTCACCGGCTCGACAAAGACACCACAGGTCTTCTCATTGTAGCTCTCACGGATAGGGCTCACCACCGGCTTGTAGAAGATTTCAAGAACCATCGCATCCACAAGATCTACCAGGCTATCGTCAAAGGCCATCCGCCGGCAAGTGGCACCATTGACGCCCCTATTGGTCGCTGCAATACCAACAGAAAAAAAATGGCTGTCGTTTCCACAGGGAAACCAGCCCTCTCAGAATTCCGTGTGCTTCAGTATCTCAAAAATCATGCCCTTGTTGAAGTGCGTATTCACACAGGGAGAACCCATCAGATCCGTGTCCACATGGCTCATATTGGCCACCCTATCGCTGGAGATCCTCTCTACTCCCGACATGCCAACCACTACCACTTACCGGGTATTGCCCTCTGTGCCAAGGAACTCTCTTTTGCCCATCCTATCACTGGAGAGCATCTCCATTTTGTGATCGAATTACCCCAGGAAATGCTCCTCTTGAAAGAGAAACTTTCTCAATAAAACCTTCCCTTCTCCTTCTTTTTCCCCTTTTCGTTGACAAAACCAAAAAAAGTGGCTATACTATTTAAGAAAAAAGGACATACATGCCGATAGTATAAATGACGTTCAATGGGGAGGATATCAGATGAGAGAAAGCCTCTACAGGTATGAGATTGTTGGTCGCAAGAATGAGAATACCCTTCTTCTCAAACTTGAGGATGGACGAGAGATTCAGGTCAAGCAATTAGCAAAGGTTGATGATAATCATGCTCTATTCAATACGCATGGGATGTATTACAAAGAATTCCCCAGTGATTTTTCCAAGGTGCGTGCGTACACCTCTTATATTATTCAGTATGCCCCTGACCTGTACAAGGAAGTCAACCTGCTTGAGCAGCAGATAAGCGAGCTGGTAAAAAACGGCATTGAACACGGAAACAAGATGGACCCCAACAAGAAAATCAAGGTATGGTTTGACTTCAACAAAAGGGCCAAGGTCATCGTTGAGGACGAGGGAAATGGATTTGCCCTGATGAACGAATGGAATCAGTTCGCCATTGATAGAACCATATGTCTCGTGAGCCAGGACTTTGAGCATTTTGCCGATCTGGTAGCGTGGAAGGGACCAGAATCCACAGAAATGGACGGTGGAAATGCCCTTTTCGCTGCCCTTGAGTACTGGAATGGAGGATTTCTCTACAATCAAAGGGGAAATCGGTGTGTCGCTGTCCGCTACTTCCCGGACAATGCTGAATACAGAAAATACGTATAAAACGAGGCACTCATACAGAAAGCCTTTTCCCTTTCGGGAAAAGGCTTTTTTGTTCCTATTCAATCTCCTGCAAAGAATAGAGATGAGAGAAAAATGACAAGAGAACGGAGTAAAATGAAGTGGTGGGCAGGTTTTCTTTTGGCCGGAATGATACTTTCAGGATGCGACAAAGAAAAAAAGAGCCTGGTGAGACAAGAGAAAATCATACCAGAAGCACCCTCTCAAGAGAAGAAAACCAACTCCCTACGAATTTTTTTGGGAGGAGATGTCAATTTCTCTTGGGAAATAGAAAAAACCCTCGCTGAGGGAAAAGATCCGTTCTTTTTTGTCAAAGGCATCATGAGAGAAGCTGATCTTACTATTGTCAACTTAGAAACCACCATAGCCACCAATGGTACGCCCCAAA
This sequence comes from Longinema margulisiae, assembly GCF_025266855.1. Taxonomy (GTDB): domain Bacteria; phylum Spirochaetota; class Brevinematia; order Brevinematales; family Thermospiraceae; genus Thermospira. Next base: position 1,549,090 of record NZ_CP053071.1, on the reverse strand, counting down.
CCAAGACCCATGTCTTTCGAAGTCCCCCTTCCGTCCTTCACTGGCTCACCAATGCCGGCGTTGACGTCGTTTCTCTTGCGAATAACCATGCCATGGATTATGGAAGTGTCGCCATGCTTGAGATGAGAGAACACCTGACAAATTATGGTCTTCTCTTTGCAGGCGCAGGAAAAAACTGGGAAGAGGCTATACGCCCTGTCATCATAACCCAGATAGGAATAACCATTGGTATTCTCTGTGCAGGATTTCAAAAACCTGAGGAGCTGATGGCCACAGCCAAAAGACCAGGAACTGCAGGGCTTCGCTGGAAAAAGATTGTCTCGATGGTGAGCAACCTCAGCCAAGAGGTAGAGTATCTTCTTTTCTTTGTCCACTGGGGATGGGAGTATGTGGTTCCCCCTCTACATTCAGAACAGGTATCAAATGCCTATGCTATCATTGATGCCGGGGCAGATGTCATTGTCGGACATCACCCCCATATTATTCAAGCCTTTGAAATATACAAAGGCAAACCCATTTTCTATAGCGTCGGAAATTTTTTGTTCCCTCAATGGAGAATAAAAGAAGCCCGCCCCGCAATAGCCGTTGTCCTTGACCTTACGAAGGAAGAAGGGAAAATACAAACCACCCCTTACCTTCTTCCGCTTTACAGGCTTTCCAATACCTTCCAGACCGTCATAGCTTCAGGAAAGGAAAGTGAAGAGGTCTGGGAAATCGTCAGCAACCGTTCTCTTCTCCGGGGAACCAACTGGAGCCTTCAACCTGAGAGAAAAGGATGGGTTCCTTTCTGGAGGATTGTCTTTTAAGTTATACCCTGATATCGGCCTGTATATCACTTTCCGTTTGGTATTTCTCGAGAAGGGGATCTATATACTCAGCCAAAAGTTCTTCCACCTGCCAGGGAGCACGCCCCACATACTGGGAAAGATCAGAGATCTTCTCCCAGACTTCATCAGGAAGATTGAACTCCTGAGATTCCCGCAGAGCCTGAAGCATATCAAAATCCCTACCCTCCCTCACAGCCGCCACCTGCTTCATCGCATACTCCCGGATAACCTCATGGAGATGCTGTCGGTTTCCTCCTCTCTTCACAGCCTCCATCAGGATGTTTTCCGTCGCATAGAAGGGAAGATTCTGCATCATGATACGGTGAATCACCTCGGGATAGACCTGCATACCAGAGAAAAGTTTCTGACAAAGGATGAGAATAGCGTCTGTAGCCAAAAATCCTTCCGCTATGGAAAGACGACGGTTCGCGGAATCATCGAGTGTCCTCTCAAGAAACTGATTGGCATAGGTATAGGCGGCGTTTTGCACATTGTTTATCACATAACGAGCCAGGGCAGTGATACGTTCTGCCAAAATGGGATTCCGTTTGTAGGGCATAGCCGAAGAACCAACCTGTTTTTTGTCAAAGGGCTCCTCCACCTGCCAGGAGTGCTGCATGAGCCGAATATCATTGGAAGCCCTATGAGCCGTCTGGGCAATGTGGGAAAGAACCTCAAGAACCCACACGTCTATCTTTCTTGTGAGTGTCTGCCCTGACACAGGAACAACCTTCTCAAAACCAAGTTTTTTGGCTACTAATCTATCAAGCTGACGTACTTTTTCTCTGTCTCCTTCAAAGAGTTCCATGAAACTGGCCTGAGTCCCCGTTGTTCCTTTGGCCCCACGAAGCATGAGATGATCAAGCCTGTACTCAAGATCCTCAAGATCAAGCGCAAAATCATAAAGCCACAGGCTGATACGCTTGCCCAGAGTGGTGGGTTGAGCAGGCTGAAGATGGGTATAACCAAGGACAGGAAGATGACGATACTCCCAGGCCTTGTTTCGGAGAGTGCGAATCACAGAGACAAGACGTTTGCGCACAAGAAGAAGAGCCCTTCTCCAGAGGATGACATCGGTATTGTCCGTCACAAAACACGAGGTAGCCCCAAGATGGATAATCCCGGCCGCCTTGGGAGCCACTTCCCCATAAGCCCGAATATGGCTCATGACATCGTGGTGAATTTCTTTTTCGATGGCACGGGCCCGTTCAAGGTTGAGATTATCACGATTCTTTTTGAGGTCTTCAATCTGTTCCTCTGTAATGGGAAGCCCCAGTTCCTTTTCTGCTTCGGCAAGGGCTATCCAGCAATCTCGCCAGGTGAGAAATTTTGTTTCCTCTGAGAAGATTTCAAGCATCTCCTGAGAGGCATAGCGAGTTTCAAGGGGATTCTGGTAGATGGCCATGACTTATGCTCCCATATTTTCAACAATAGCCTTGGCAAACTCACTGGTTTTGACCTCCCGGGCGTTTGGCATCTGGCGGGCAAGGTCATAGGTAACCACCCCACTGGCAATCGTTTTTTGAAGGCCCTTTTCAATGAGTTCGGCGGCTTCTGTCCAGCCAAGGTATTCAAGCATCATCTTGCCGGAGAGGATCACTGAACCGGGATTGACCTTGTCAAGACCAGCGTATTTTGGGGCTGTTCCATGGGTAGCCTCAAAAACGGCATAAAAATCACCGATATTTCCACCAGGAGCCATACCAAGTCCCCCTACCTGAGCCGCAATAGCATCCGAAAGATAATCACCGTTGAGATTCATCGTGACAAGAATATCGTATTCATCTGGTCGAAGAAGAGCCTGCTGGAACATGTTATCCGCAATCCTGTCTTTGATCACAATCTTGTCTGTAGGACCGGTAAGTTCCGACTCAAAAACCACCTTGTCCCCAAACTCTCTTTTGGCAAGATCATAACACCAGTTTTTGAAGGCCCCTTCGGTGTATTTCATGATGTTCCCTTTGTGAACAATGGTGATGGATTTTCGTTTGTTGGCAATAGCATACTGAAGAGCCTTGCGCATGATACGTTCGCTTCCAAAACGACTCATCGGTTTGATACCAATACCGGAATCCGGTCGAATGGTTTTCCCCGTGCGTGTTTGAATATAGGCAATGATATCCCTTGCTTCTGGCGTATCTATAGCCCATTCAAGCCCGGCATACACATCTTCGGTATTTTCACGGAAGATCACCATATCCACTTTTTCAGGGTTTTTGACCGGACATGGAGTTCCTTCGTAGTACTTCACAGGACGAATACAGGCATACAGGTCAAGAACCTGCCTGAGGGTAACATTGAGGCTTTTGAAGCCCTCTCCAACAGGAGTTGTAAGAGGCCCCTTGATGGCCACATAGTACTCCTGAATAGCGGTTACGGTCTCATCTGGAAGATAGGTGCCATACAGGGCGTTTGCCTTTTCACCGGCATACACCTCCATCCAGACGATTTTGCGTTTTCCACCGTAGGCTTTGGCCACCGCCTGATCAAAAACATACTGAGAAGCTTTCCAGATATCAGGCCCTGTCCCATCACCTTCAATGAAAGGAATGATGGGCCTATCAGGAACTACAAGCTGATTGTTTTGAACGGCTATTTTTTCTCCATCAGAAGGGATAGACAATTTGAAAAACATCGGCTTCCTCCATGAAAAAGTCCGGTATATGATGAAGCAAAAAAGGATTTTTTGCAAGAAATGAGAGCGTTACCTCACTCATGCAGAAGTCTCAAAAAAACATGCTTCTTTTTGAAGAAACACCCCTAAAAAATTTGCAAGATTTTTTGTTTATCTTTATCCTGTATGTCCTTTCATTTTCATAAGGTAAGGAGAAAATACTATGCCCTATACCTACGAGGATGTCATTCCCTACGGGGAAAAAGACACATCTGGTTGCGGTCTCATCGGGTTTATTCACCGGGATGGCCGAAAAGAAGATGGCAACAACATCATTCGTGCTATTGAGCACATGCGGGAACGAGGCAACGGGCTTGGTGGTGGTTTTGCCGTGTATGGTCTGTATGAGTCTTACAAGGACCATTATGCCATCCACATGATGTACGACAACACCGATGCCCGCAAGGAAACAGAAGCCTTCATCAAAACAAGTTTTGCCGTGGATCTTGAGGAACAGATTCCTACCCGGCCAAACAGATACATCAAAAATCCCCCTCTCTTTTATCGCTACTTCTGTAAGATTCCCGAGACCTATCTTCAGTTTCAGGAACCGGATGACTACGTGCGGGAAAAGGTGATTTATATCAACAAATACATCAATGGGGCCTTTGTGCTTTCCAGTGGAAAGAACATGGGGGCTTTCAAAGGGGTTGGTGAAGCCCACGATATTGGGGACTTCTTCCGACTGGATGAATACAAGGCCCACACCTGGATCGCCCATAGCCGATTCCCAACCAATACCCCGGGCTGGTGGGGTGGTGCCCATCCCTTTACCATGCTGAACTATTCGGTGGTACACAATGGGGAGATCTCTTCGTATGGGATCAACAGACGTTATCTTGAGAGCTTTGGTTATGAATGTTCGATGAGAACGGATACAGAGGTGGTGGCGTACGGGGTAGATCTTCTTCGTCGCCGTCATAAGCTTCCGTGGAAGGCTGTGGCTGCCGTTTTTGCTTCCCGTTTCTGGAAGGATATTGACAAACTGCCACCTGAAGAAAAGGATCTTCACATCCGCCTCCGGGCTTCGTATGGTGGGCTTCTTTTCAATGGGCCTTTTGCCTTTATTATTGGCTTTGAGGGTGGTTTTATGGCTATTGCCGACCGGGGAAAACTCAGGCCTATGGTCGTTGGCTACAAGGGCGACTCTGTCTATGTCTCCAGTGAGGAATCTTCTATCAGACTGATTCAACCGGACTTAGATAGGGTGTGGCATCCACGGGCGGGAGAACCGGTGTTTGCCTTTCTGAAAGGCTATGAAGAATAAGGAGAGAGCGATGAAAGTGATAGATGCAAAGAACCTTCACTATCGGGAACTCAATACCATCATCTATGAGGCCATCCAGAAGGGAGAAAAGCACTTTCGAGTAGAAAACGTGCTTGGACAACGCTTCATTGGAGATGGGCTTCGTGGAGAGGATATTCTCATAGAGGTCTATGGTACTCCTGGTAACGATCTTGCCGCCTTTATGAACGGTCCTACCATCCGGGTATATGGAAACGCCCAGGATGGGGTGGGAAACACCATGAATGCGGGAAAGATTTTTATCCACGGGGATGCAGGGGATGTGCTTTTTTATGGAATGCGTGGTGGTGAGGTCTATATCAAGGGAGATGTGGGTTACCGTGTCGGTATCCATATGAAAGAGTATATGGATTTTGTTCCCAAGGCGGTCATCGGCGGATGCGCCGGAGACTTCTTTGGTGAGTACATGGCTGGGGGTATACTTGTTCTTTTAGGGCTTACCGCTCAGAAAGGTGAACCAATTACGGGAGATTATCTCTCCACGGGTATGCACGGTGGACGGATCTACATCCGTGGAAAGGTCGATCCCACCACCTTGGGAAAGGAAGCAAAACCTTTTGACCTTGATGCCGAGGATGAGAAGATTCTCAGGCCTCTTCTTGAAAACTTCTGCAAAGAGTTTGGCTATGATATGAAAGAGATTATGAAGGTGCCTTTTACCAAGCTTATTCCGGTGAGTAAGCGTCCCTATGGGAAACATTATGTACCAGGCTGGCATACACTGACCAATCGAAAACAGTTGGTCCCTTCTTCGTATGAAGAGAATGGTTATCCCGCTACACGGTCAGTTCGTGACCGTTAAGGTAAAGGAGGAAAAGCATGCTGTATCAACCAACGGTTACCAATTTTTATGATTTTCGGGTGGTAAGAGATCAGGAGCGCTGTATCAAGTGTCAGGGCTGTGTGACACAGTGCTCTTTTGAGGCAAACTTCTGGGATGCTGAGAGAGAAAAAATAGATTCTATCCACAGCAAGTGTGTGGGGTGTCATCGCTGTGAGGCCTATTGTCCTACCGATGCCATCTCTATTCAACCCAATCCCAGTGCGTTTCGTCCCCATGGGTACTGGACAAAACGAGAAATCCGCAACATCTATCTCAATGCGGAAACAGGGGCTATTGGACTCACAGGTATGGGAAATGATATGTCAACACAGCCCACCTATTTTGACAGGATGCTTTTCGATGCCTGTCAGGTGACAAACCCGTCTATTGACCCCCTTCGAGAACCCATGGAACTTCGTACCTACATGGGAAATCGTGGCCGTGAAGTACCTGTTTCGCCTGATGCAACCAAGGTGGAGCTTTCTACAAAGCTTTCTCCCCTGATGAAATTAGATATCCCTATTATTTTTGGTCCGATGTCATTTGGATCCATTAACCTGAATGTTCAGAAGGCCCTGGCGGCCACAGCCCAGGCTTATGGGACCTACTGGAGTACCGGTGAGGGTGGTCTTCACCGCAGTCTCTACAAGTATGGCCCAAACACCATTGTCCAGGTGGCTTCTGGTCGTTTTGGAGTACATGAGGAATATCTCAAGGCTGGTGGAGCGATCGAAATCAAGATTGGGCAGGGAGCCAAGCCAGGGATTGGTGGACATCTCCCCGGTGAAAAGGTACTTGAAGAGATTTCCAAGACCCGTATGATCCCGGTGGGAAGCGATGCCATTTCTCCTGCTCCTCACCATGACATTTATTCAATTGAGGATCTTCGTCAGCTCATTTATGCCCTGAAAGAGGCTACGCGCTACGAAAAACCTGTGAGTGTAAAGGTGGCCGCTGTGCATAACATTGCCGCTATTGCCTCTGGTATCGCCCGTGCAGGAGCTGATGTGATTGTGGTGGATGGTTATCGTGGAGGAACAGGAGCAACCCCCACTATTGTGCGAGAGCATACAGGTATTCCTATTGAAATAGCTATTGCGGTGGTTGACGATCGTCTGCGCCAGGAAGGTATCAGAGAAAATGTAGGACTCGTGGCCGCAGGTGGTATCCGGAGTGCCGCTGATGCCCTCAAGGCAATTGCTCTTGGGGCTGATGCCGTGTATGTCGCCAGCGCTGCTCTCATTGCGGTAGGATGTACCATGTGTCAGCAGTGTCACACCGGTCGCTGTGCATGGGGTATTACCACCAATGATCCTTTCTTGGCCAAACGCCAGAATCCCGAAATCGCCACAGAACGCGTCTCCAATATGCTGCGGGCATGGCAGATCGAGATGAAAGAAGTGCTGGGAAGTATGGGTCTCAACGCCATTGAGAGTCTCCGGGGAAATAGGGAACGACTCCGGGCTGTTGGTATGACAAAAGAAGAGATGGAAGTTCTTGGCCTCAAAATGGCCGGTATCGGTATGTAAATGAGGAGGAAGCCGTGAAAAGAGTCTATCCAAGAGAAGAATACTGTGTGGCCTGCCACCTCTGTGAGGTTGCTTGTATCCTTGAACACTCAAAGTCGAAAAATATTTTTGTGGCCTTTTCAGAGAAGCCAAAGGTCAATTCCAAAATAGAAGTCCAGATGCGAGGTCCCCTCTCCTTTTCTGCCAATTGTCGTATCTGTGAACACGCTGAATGTGTGGAAGCCTGTCCCGTAGGAGCCATGTGGCGCTATGAGGAAACGGGGCTTGTCAAGGTAGATCAGGACCGCTGTATTGGCTGCTGGATGTGTATCATGGCTTGTCCTCAGGGATCTATCACCACTCGCGTTGACCAGGAACTGGGTCTGCGGGTATCCGATAAATGCGACCTCTGTGAGGGTCGAGCCGAGGGACCAGCCTGTGTTCAGGCCTGCCCCAACGATGCCCTTGTGTTTGAGGACAGGGACGCCGAACTGCCAAAAGAAAGTCCTCTTCGCGGTTCCTATCATGAGTACATTGCCGGTGAAGATCTCAACCTCATCGACTAAGGAGAATAACCTATGACAAAAGCAAAGTATCTCACCATCGGCTATTCAGCCGGGGCTATTGGAATGATAGAGGCCATTCGTCAATACGACAAAGATGGGACTATCCTTGCCCTGACAAAAGAGCCCTATGTAGCTTACGGAAGGCCTGCCATTGTAGATTACGCCATGGGCAAAATTCATGAAGAAGGCATCTTCTATCGTGGAAGTGCCTACAGTGAATCCAGAAAGGTGACCGTTCGTACCGGCGCTGAGGTAGTGGCCATTAACGCCAGGGCCAAAACCGTCAAGTTAGCCACAGGCGAAGAAATAGGGTATGAACATCTTCTTATCAACACGGGTGGAAAGCCCATTAGCCCCCCCATGCCAGGCAAAGAACTTCCTGGCGTCATGCACTTTTTTAACCTTGACGAAGCCAAGGAGATGCGAAAACAAGTCCTCGAAAAGGGTGCCAAGCGGGCTGTGGTGATTGGTGGTGGTCTCATTGGTCTCAAGGCAACCGAAGCCCTTGTCCATCTTGGAGTAGAAGTGGTGATGGTTGAGCTTGCCCCCATCATTCTTGGACGTGCCCTTGATCCAGTGAGTTCCCGTCTCATGGCTGAGAAGATGCAGAAGCATGGCGTTCGTATCTATACCAACGCCAGCGTCACCGAAATTCTTGGTGATACCAAAGTGAGACAGGTGAAACTCTCCACCGGGGATGTTATTGATACCGATTTAGTGTATATCTCCATCGGGGTAACCCCTGAAAGTAAGCTCGCAGAAGAAGCCGGGATCGCAGTAAACCGTGGTATTGAGGTTAACCGCTACATGCAAACCAATCTCCCGGATGTGTATGCTGCAGGTGACGTGGCCAAGGGGTACAACTTCCTCACCAAAGAAAACATGATTATCGCCATCTGGCCTGTCGCGCGCAAAATGGGGTATTTTGCAGGACTCTCCATGGTGGGTAAACCTCTTGAATACGATGGTTCGATTCCTATGAATTCGCTCTATTTTGAGGATCTCTATACCATCTCCTATGGAGAAACCAACCCTCAAAATCCTTCCGACTACGAAATTCTTGAAAAACTCTACGATGATGGGATAACCTATCGCAAGTTCGTGATCAAGGATAACCGCATCATGGGAGCGGTATTTGTGAACGATATCACCCGGGCTGGAATTGTAAAAGGCCTGATCTATGAGGATGTCCCCGTCTCCAAGTACAAGGATAAACTTCTTCGCAGGGACTTTTCATTTGTTGATCTTCCCAAAAGCTACCGCTCCTTTGTGTACGGTAAACCCTTCAAAGAACTGTTAGCAAAAGAATAAAAAAAGAGCCACCCGGTGGGTGGCTCTTTTTTAGAAACGGTATCCAAGGGTCCATTCAAAGGTAAGGGGGAAATAGCTATTCACAAAGCGCGTCTGGGAAGTAAACTGAAAGAAATAACCCACAGCCGCAGTAAAAACAATATTTTTTATACCATACGTTTCAAAACCAATACCGCCTCCTCCGGCAAACTCATAATCCGTGGTAGTTTCATAATAAGTGTAATAAGAAACCGGTTTTCCAAAATAGACGCCCGCTTTCATCCCACTCCAGACAAAGAACCGCCCTTCTAAACTGGTGAGGGGATGGGAAAAATCGTGGAGAAACCATTGCCAGAACACTCCCCCTATGAGAAATCCTACCGCTGAATTATTTTCTCCCGACATGTAGAATGGCACAAAAGAGAACTGAAGGGCAAAAGGTCCAGAAAAATAGTATTTGTAGCAAAGCCCCCCTCCAGAAGCCCCACCATAATGAACCCCTAACATATGATGATAGGTTTCTTCTTCCTTTCCTTCCAAAGAAGAAACCTTATTCGTAGAATGACTGGTATTTTGCTTCTGTCCATCAGTTTGATTTGTGATTTCGGTCGATGGAGATGAGATCCCATTGGTGGTAGTGATGGCACTTTCCCCTGCATTGGTCTCGGTATCAAGAATAGCCGTATTCGCCCTCTCCTGACCAAAAAGAGAACCAACCAAAAGACATATAGGCAAAAAGAGAGACAAGAGATGTTTCATAGACTTCCTCCTAAAATTTGTAGCCAGAAGAGGCCTCAAAAGTAAAATTCATCATAAAGCCTCCTGGCATATCGACCGCCGCCGCATATCCTCCCGCTACTGTAACCACAAAATGATCATAAAAAACCACCTCAAAACCAGGCCCACCACCCAAAGAAACTCGATAGACCTCTCTCTTATTTTCTAAAACGTATGGCATAGAGGTATACTGGTACGCAAAGCTTCCTCCACCCCAGACAAAAAGCATCCCCTTCATCGCCGTGGTATTCAACTGAGTAAAATGCAAAAACCACTGTTCCATAGTTCCCACCCAGAGAAAGAGAAGTTTACTCTCCTCAGAAGAAAAATACGGCGGCTCCTGCTGATAGCTTGGAAAAAAACTCACCTGCCATGCAAAGTTTTTTCCCACGTAATGTCGATAAAACAAACCACCGCCTGTGGTATATCCCGCATGAAGCCCTAAAAGGTTTTGAAAGTTCGTCTTGCCCCATACGTTTCCACCTCCTAAAAGAAGCATAACAAGAAAGCCCCAAACAAGGGATTGTCCTTTGGGTATCATAGGTATCCTCCTTATTGTATCTTGTTCGCCTTTATCATACGGACAAACGCGTTTGATGTCAATAGGCATTTGTCACAATTTTGAGACCTTTGCACGAATGGGCAAAGGTCTCAAAAAAGGAATAAAAAAACAAAAAACAGGATAAAAATATTTCTTCCCATAATAAAAAAGCCTATTTTTTGAATAAAAAAAGACAAATAAGCTCTTGTAAACAGAAAAAGCGGGGTTTCAGGGGCGTAGCCCCTGACCCAGATAGGGGAAGAAAACATCCGCGCAAGGGTCTTTTTTATCCGTGCAAGAGCGTGAGCCTTTTCCTTAGCTTTCAATTGACTTTTCCCTTTCTCCCTTTGTATATTTAATATAAAAACTCTGTAGAAAGGGAGAGAATAATGGAACGCTATCAGTTTCAAGCAGAAAGCCGTGAACTTCTTGACCTCATGGTCCATGCGATCTATTCACAGAAAGAGGTTTTTCTCCGGGAGCTTATTTCCAATGCTTCTGATGCGCTTGACAAACTTCGACTTCTATCCCTCACGAACAAAGATCTTGTTCCAGAAGGGCACGTATTTGAAATCAGACTGACCCCAGACCCTGAAAAAAGGACCCTCACTATTGAGGACACAGGGATAGGGATGAACCATGACGAACTGGTCAATAACCTCGGAACCATTGCCCGTTCTGGCACCAAAGAGTTTCTCCAGCAGATGAAAGAAAAAAATGCCTCAGCCTCTGATCTCATCGGACAATTCGGAGTGGGATTTTACTCCGTGTTTATGGTAGCCGATCGGGTAGAGGTTTTCACCAAAAAGGCTGGCGAAAAAGAGGCTTATCACTGGGTTTCTGATGGGAAGGGAGAGTTCACTATTGAACCCACAGAAAAGGAGTCCATCGGGACAAAAATCCTGATCCACCTCAAACCCGTGGATGAAGAAAACGGCATAGAGGACTTTACCTCCGAACATGTGATCAAAAGAATTGTGAAACGATACTCTGATTTCATTGCCTATCCGATCAAGATGAAGGTGATCAAAGAAGAAAACAAAGAGAAAAAAGAGGTGGACGAAACCCTCAACTCCATGAAACCCATCTGGACACGAAAATCCTCTGAGGTCACAGAAGAAGAATACCACGAATTCTACAAGCACCTCACCCACGACTGGGAGAACCCTCTCTCCACCATTACCATCCAGGGAGAGGGAACAGTGGAATTTCAGGCGCTTCTTTTTATCCCTTCCCGGGTACCCTTTGATATTTTCTATCAATCCTTTGAACCAAAGGTCAACCTCTATGTGAAGCGTGTGCTTATTCAGGAAAATGTGGACATGATGCTTCCCCGCTATCTCAGGTTTGTCGCCGGGGTTGTGGATTCTCCCGATCTCTCTCTGAATATCTCCCGTGAGATGCTTCAACAGGACAAAACCATCCTCCAGATCCGCAAGCGCTTGGTGAAAAAGGTGCTCGATACCCTTTCCGACATGCAGCAAAAGGAGAGAGAAAAATACAAGAAATTCTGGCAAGAGTTTGGCATGATTCTCAAAGAAGGGATCGGTGCAGATTATGAAAATAAGGAGAAACTGCTTTCTCTGCTTCTATTTGAGTCTTCCGCTGGAAGTGAACCGGTGACGCTTGAAGAGTATGTCAAACGAATGAAGGAAGGTCAAACAGAGATCTATTATCTCACCGGTGAATCTCGAAAAACCCTCGAACATTCCCCTTATCTGGAAGCCATTGCCGACAAGGGGTATGAAGTGCTTTTCCTCACCCAGGCCATTGATGAATTCATGATGAGTGCTGTGCATGAGTTCCAGGGCAAAAAATTCCGCTGTCTCAACAAGGAAGCCATAGAAGAAAAAACCCCTGAAGTCTCAGAGGAGGAAAAGCCGGTTATAGAAAAACTGCAAAGCCTTCTCTCCGATTATGTGCGGGAGGTAAAACTCTCCACGAAACTGGTCAATTCCCCCTCCTGCGTGATCACCAAAGCCTTTGAATTCAGTCCCCATGTGCGAAAGATTTTAGGGGACAAGTATCCCTTTGGCGATGAAAGGCGTACCCTTGAGATAAACCCCAAGCATACCCTCTATGAACGCTTCAAATCAATTTATGCAGAGAACAAGGACGACGAAAGGCTTGCCGATATTGCCCATCTTTTGTTCGGGTATGCCCTGATTGCCGAGGGAACACCACTCCCGGATCCGGCGAAGTTCAACACGGTACTTCTCAAGATGGCCGAAAAGGTATAAAAAGAGACCTTTGCACGAATGGGCAAAGGTCTCAAGAAAGTAATAAAAAAGCAAAAAGTAGTATAAAAATATTCCTTTACATAATAAACAAGCCTATTTTTTGGACAAAAAAAGACAAATAAGCCTTTGTAAACAGAAAAAGCGGGGTTTCAGGGGCGTAGTCCCTGACCCAGACAGAGGAAGAAAACACCCGTTCAAGGGTCTCAAAAAGAACATCCACCCGCAAAACGTGCCAACCAGTTTTCCCGCTGGATGGCACTTCTTTTTGTGCAAAACTCTGTGCAAAATGTGCAAAATGCTGTGCATTTTTTGAAAAAAGCTTGTGCCAAGGAAACCCTCTTTCAAGAAAACGCCCCTGGCACCTTGAGAGGATCTCTCTTGAGAAAACTATTCCAGGCTTTTCAAAAACTCATCTATCGGGAGCACAGGAATCCCCATCTTCTGTGCCTTGGCAAGTTTTGATCCCGGTGACTCACCCACAAGAAGAAGGGAGGTTTGTTTGGTCACAGAATCCTGGGGAATGCCTCCATGGGATTCAATGATCTCAAAGATTTTTTCCCTGGAGTAGGTTTCATGTTTTCCGGTGATACAGATATACTTTCCAGCGAGTTTGCCTTGTTGTTCCTGAGGCTTTTTGAATTCTCGGAGACGTATCCCGGCCTCTTTGAGGTCCTCGATGAGACGTTTTCCTCGTTCGCTTGCAAAAAACTCAACAAGACTCTTCGCTACCACCTCTCCTATCCCATAGAGACTCACAAAATCCTCGTACCTTGCCTTCTGGAGAGCCTCAAGGCTACCGAATTCCCGAGCCAAGATTTTTGCCGTTTCCTGACCCACATAATCAATCCCCAAGGCATAAAGAAAACGATCAAGGGAGATTTCTCTACGACTTTCAATACTCGCAAGAAGCTTTTCCACAAGCTTTTCCCCCATCCTCTCCATGGAAAGAAGACGCTCTCTCTGGTTTTTGAGTCGAAAGATATCTCCCAAGGTTCTCACAAGACCTTCGTCATAGAAACGCTCAAGAAGCTCTTCTCCCAAACCCTCAATATCCAGGGCCTGCCGTGATACAAAATGCCTGAGTCTCGCCTTGACCACTGCCGGGCATTCTGGATTAGGACAAAAGATGTCCACCTGATCAGCCTGGCGCTGAAGGGGAGTATGGCATACCGGACAATGGGTAGGTTCTTCTACAGGTTGAGCTCCCGGCGGACGCTTCTCCTTGACAACCCCCACCACCTTGGGAATAACCTCACCCGAACGCTCAACAACCAGCGTATCCCCATAATGAAGATCCAGTCGCCTCACCTCATCAAAATTGTGAAGGGTGGCTCGCTGCACCCTTGCCCCCGCGAGAAACACCGGATCAAAGATAGCCACAGGAGTGATAGTACCCTGTCTCCCGATCCCGAGTTCTACCTCTCGAAGGACGGCCTGGGCCGATGCCGGTTTGAACTTCCAGGCAATGGCCCACTTGGGGGTTTTGGCATCATATCCAAGCCTCTGCTGAAGACGGAAATCATCTGCCTTCACCACAATACCATCAATCTCGTAGGGAATTTCCTCTCGGTGGCTCTCCCAGTGTTTGTGGTAGGATTGGATATCCTCTATTTTTTGGCTTCGTATTCGATAGGGACAGATGGCAAACCCATGTTCATAAAGATAGGTCATACGATCATAGTGTGATGGTATCATGTCCTCATCCGGGAAACGAACCCCATACGCATAAAAATAAAGACGCCGCTGAGCGGTGACAGAAGAATCCAGTTGTCTCAGAGATCCTGCCGCTGCGTTTCTTGGACTCACAAAGAGTGGCTCTCCCTCCTCTTCACGCTGGCGATTAAGAGCAAGAAAATCCTCCCTATGCATCACCACTTCCCCGTAAACAACGAGTCTCTCAGGCACACTCCCCAAAAGACGCAAAGGAAGGTTGCGTATAGTGCGTACATTGGAGGTAACCACCTCTCCCACCTCGCCATTTCCCCGTGTAACACCCATGACAAGACTACCCTTCTCATAAATGAGTTCAATGGCCAGCCCATCAAACTTATGTTCAGCCGTCCATAAAATCGCCTCGTTTTCTATAGCCTGCTGAACACGTTTCACAAAAGCAAGAAACTCCCCCTCATTGAGCGCATTGGCTAAACTATACATCTTGTAGGGATGAGTGAAATTCTCAAAGGTTTTGAGTGGTTCTGCACCAATCCTCTGGGTTGGAGAATCAGGGCTCACAAGGGCAGGAAAACGCTCTTCCAGTTCCATGAGACGACGCATGGCCTCGTCATACTCTTCATCCGATATTTCAGGACTATCCAGTACATAATACCGGTAGTTATGATAGTGAAGGAATTCTCTCAGTTTTTCGATTTCCTCTCTTGCTTCCTCCAGTGTCATCCCTATTCCTCCTGTTTATACTCCGCAAAGAAGTCCTTGAGCCTTTTGGCCACCTCTTCCAGTTCTTTCACATCCGGCAAAAAGACAAAGCGAAAATGATCCGGTTTTGGCCAGTTGAAACCCGTTCCCTGAACAAGAAGAATATGCTTGGTACGAAGAATATCATAGACAAGCTTCATGTCGTCCTTGATATTGAAGCGTTTGGTGTCCACCTTTGGAAAGAGATAGAGAGCTCCCATTGGTTTCACGCAGGAGATACCCGGAATATCATTGAGAAGGGCATACGCATAGTCTCGCTGTTCCCTGAGTCTGCCCCCAGGTTTCACGAGATCATCAATACTCTGATATCCCCCAAGAGCCGTTTGAATGGCATACTGAGCAGGGACATTACTGCAGAGACGCATGGAAGCGACAAGATTGAGCCCTTCGATATAATCAGAAGCCCACTCTTTCTTGCCGGATATCATCAGCCATCCCACCCGAAAACCAGGAATACGATGGGACTTGGAGAGTCCATTGTAGGTCAAAACCAGGGTTTCATCGGTCATGGCGGCTATACAATGAGCTTTCGCCTCTTCATAGACAATCTTTTCATAAATCTCATCAGAGAAAATGATCAGCTTGTGTTCAACAGCCAACTTGATAATCTGCTCAAGAATCTCCACCGGATACACGGATCCCGTGGGATTATTGGGATTGATCACCACAATACCCTTGGTTTTTGGGGTGATTTTTTTCTTGATATCGGCAATATCGGGATACCAGTTGGCCTCCTCATCACACAGGTAGTGAACAGCCTTGCCCCCTGACAGGGTCACAGCCCCCGTCCACAGGGGATAATCCGGAGCCGGTACCAAGACCTCATCCCCATTGTCAAGGAGCGCCTGAAGAGAGAGAAGAATCAGTTCACTCACGCCATTTCCAATATAGATATCATCGATATCAATATCCATGATACCCTTGAGCTGATAATACTGCATAATCGCTTTTCTTGCCGAGAAAACCCCCTTTTCATGGGTATAGCCCTGAGCCTGCCTGAGATTGTACGCCACATCACGGATAATCTCATCCGGGGCATCAACACCAAAGCGAGGAGGGTTTCCGGTATTGAGACGAATGATGTTATACCCCTCCTGTTCCAATCGCTGAGCCTCGGAAACTACCGGCCCACGAATATCGTAGAAAATCCCTTCAAGTTTCTTGGATTTATGAAAGGTTCGATGTTCCATTGGTTATTCCTCCTGTTCGTAATACTCGGTATCTTTTGGATATTCTATAGTATAACCAAGCGAAAGAATTTTTTCTTCACCTGGTCGAAGAAGCAGATCCCATTTGAGTAGCCCATCATTGGTCTGAATAGTCCGGAGTTCTGCCTGGGTTTTATCAGTGGCTGTCACGTTCTTCAAAACAATCTTATCCTCCGCTGGAAGAGGAATCCTCTCCCAGAGGGCAAGCGAAATGGTTTTGTTGAGTCGATTTTTGACCGTGATTTTCCACACCTTTTCGTAAAGAATAGTAGAACGCAGGATGGTGGGATTCTCCCGATAGTCCCGGACCAATTCTCGCCTCACCTCAATGTCCCGTACCTCCATCCCCGGGAATTGATAACTCGTATGGGGAACCACACTTCGACTGAGGATATTTCTCTGTGTTTTACCCTGCGATTCTATGATCACCTCTCCTGGAATCAGCGTATAAGGAAGGGTATTGGAGAGAGTGATCGCATACCATCCCCAGCTGGACTTAGGAGCAAGCGCAAAATAGGAGTTGACAATGCCAACTTTTCTTGGTTCCCAGAGAGAGACCCTTGTCTCTTTTGAGAGAACATAGCGATTGGTGAGATGCCAGACCGTTCCCTGTCCTTCGGTAGTTTCCACTGGTGGAGTACTCAGAGCCATCTCATCCACTTCACTCAGCATCTCTTCTCTTGCCATAGCAGGTGCCGCAGCTTTGGTAAGACGACTCCGCGGGGCATACCGCTGAAGATAGAGTCGCAAACGAGGAAGCCTCTCCTCCATCTGTTGACTTCCATAAGGAAAACCTATGATCCAGAGAGAGGATACCTGTTCTAAAAACGCCTGAGAAGAAACAATCTCCACATCGGCCCGAAGAGTTTCCCTCTCTGCAGAAAGGGTATAACGAATTTTCCAGCCACCTGAAAGACTATAGCGAAGCAGCCCCCGATAGGGACGAGAAAATTCCACCACCCTCATCGGGATCACTCTCTGAGCCAAAAAACGATTGATCTCCTGGATTTTGGCTTCTGTAGAGCCAATATCCTGTCGAAGACTCTCTATATCCTCCCGCATCTGGCGGAGAGTTTCTTCAGCCAAGGAAAGTTGCCTTTCGTATTTTTCCATCAGTTCCGAGGTTTTTGCCCCTTGATTATTCGCAAGACCACGCAAAAGATCCTGATAGAGTTTTGTCCTCTCTATCTGAGAGGAGAGCTTCTGTTCCTGTTGCTGGAGTTTCTTTCGTTTCTGAGCCACCTCATTGGTGAGACTCATATACTCCTTGGCATACCCCATCACCTCTTCAGGATAGAGGTTGGTAACCTTTTCAAAGGTAATGGATATCACAGGCTGAAATTCTACATTCATAGCCCCTACCGGGATCATCACAGATGTCGCCTGATCAAGATTTTTCTCGATAACCACTCTATCCTGATAGATAAAAGCCTCCTGGGTCCAGGCAAAAGTTGCCCACAAAAGACTCACCACCATCACGTTTCTTCTCATAATTTCCTCCTCACTAACTCTTTTTTGAGTTGTTTACGAAAAATACCATAATGCCTCCAGATGATATTGGTTGTAGCGGGATTAAGTTCGAGCACATAGCGCACCTGTGCAGAACGAGATACCATAGTGTAGGTACTGAAAGGAGCCCCTTCGTGTATCTCAAGAACTGACAGATCCTCATCCACATACACAATGGGCATGGGAAGAGGGGTATTTTTCATCCAGAAGGCCACCTGTTGTGGCTTCGGAAAGACAAAAATCATCCCCGCCCAGTTTCCCCAATTGGTTCTGTACATCATCCCTGTTCTCTGTTCCTCTTCTGTCAGGGCAAGGGCAAAGACAAGCTGCTGGGTCAGAAGAGAGACAACAAGAAGGTTGGTAAACATCACTTTTCACCTCGCAGTCGATGATAATGACTCGATAAATCACACCCACAGTAGGGACAATTTCGCTGAAAGGCTGGTTTGCCATCTAAAAAGGTCATATCCACCACATGATGACACTGGGGACAGTGAATCACCCTATCTTCAAGCCAGTGAATCTGATGGGTAATATAGAGCCACAGGATCACCACTCCCAACCAGCCAGCAAATCCCCCTGACCAGAGAAGGGCAAGCCAGGTGGGCATCACCGTCTGTAAAAGCAAAAAGAAGGCAGCCCCAATACCTGCAATCCAGAGAAATTGCTTGAGTACCTTGATCATCCCTTTTTCCATCCCTTCATGGCGTTTTCACCCTATATATCATCATCTCAATAGTGGCCAAACTCTCCGTCGGAACGGGATTCACTAATAGCAGGGCTTCTTTTGCCCTTTCATAAGCCCAGAGGGCCTTCTGCGGAAACGCAAGATTTCTATACACCTCCCCCCAATAGAAGTACAACATTCCCCGACGAAAATGACTCTCACCATATTCATCTAAAGCCCTTTCAAAAAACACCTCACTCCACTCCCTTTGTTTAGAAAGGATGAAAAACCTTCCTATCAGAGAGAGAAGAGAGACATCCTCTGGATTTAGTGACAGAAGAAGAAGCGCCCTTGCTGTAAACCTCTGCCAATCGTTGACCTGACGAGAGGCATCCAAAATATTCTCCAGTATTTCTCGATTGGTAGAAAAATAAAGAGCCCTCTCTAAGACAAAGAGAGCCTCCCGGGCATTCCCCTCTTCAAGATAGAGCCGACCAGAGAGAAGGGTAAAAAGAATCTTGTCAGAAGGAGTTTTCACATAGGGATAATACTGCTGAATAGTTTTCAGGGCCTCAGTTCTATTTCCCGTTTTTCGAAGAAGATCAGCATACACATAGACCACTCTCGATTCCCGTGTATAACGTCGAAAAAGATTGGTGGCTACCTCCATGGCCTGGTTGGTTTGCCCCAGAAGAAAAAGAGCTGGCACCTGTCCTGCGACCAGAGAAGGGTCGGGCTTCTTACTCAACACCATATACTGCTGAAGAGAATCTAAAAGTCTTCTTGCCCCCTCTTCCCTCTGGGTAAACCAATTCTCGTGGAGTCCTCGATCATAGTATCGCGCGAGAAGTTCCCACAAAACCTCATTGGTGAAAGAAACATTGGTAAACGGTTCAAGAACAAGAGCCACGGGAAAGTAATAGGTTCTTGTTTCCCCCGAGCTATTTGAAAGAGAGAAATACTCTCCATTCGTGGAAGACCCCCAGAAGAGAACCACCCGTGAAGCAAGAAGCATCAGCGAAAGATTGGTATAATGAATATCTCGCTGAAGGGTGTACTGAAAAGCATCTAAATAGTAGCCTTTTTGAAGAAGAGGGGCCACCATATTCTCCTCTTGACAAAACCCCGCTATCCCCCATGTAAGAAAAAAAAGAAGCCCGCATCCTCTTTTCATTCACTCTTCCTGCACCTCTACGCTTTTCCACCAGTGTATTGTAAACAGGAGAAAGAGAAAAATCAAATTTCAAGAGCATGGAAGCTATAGCCCCCGCGGAGGAATACCATATCATCCATAAACCACAGAAATAAAAAAGCCGTCCCTGCGGACGGCCTTTTTATCTATCTTTCTCTTAGAGACCAAGAGCCTTCATGATCCTTTCAGCTACCGTCTCAAAGACCTCTTCCGTATTGTATTCACCTCGTTCCAGTTTAGCTTTCACTTCAGCCACTCTCTCCTCTCGAATATCCGGTGTCTGTCTCACCACGTCCTCAATCTTTGCCGCCTCAGCTAATTGCCTCGCCTCTTCAGAAATCTCAACCTCATCCGAGGTATCACGTCCGTCTCTTCTTGGGACCTTATTTATCTTGGTGTCCTGTGTTACTCCACGAAGAGGATCTACGCCACGAATTTCCATACAGTCCTCCTGTTATGTTTATCGGCTTTCGATCACCGACACTTTAGCCTTTTGTCTCTTTTTCTCGAGCCCATTTTTTCACGGCTATGGTCCATTCGCCCTCCTCTGGCAGCTCTCCCGAAAGAATGTCGCTTACTCTGCCAGAGAGCCAGGTTTCATGTACCTTGGTGATCTCTCTGCCTATTAGTATTTCGACATTTCCCCACGTTTCGTTTAGTTTCTGGAGAAATTTTTTTATCTGAAACGAAGAAACAAAGGCTACAAACGTTATCTCAAGGTTCTCATAAGCACGCAATATCTTCTGCAGTTTTCCAGGGGTTTTAGGAAGAAAACCCACAAACACCACATCTTTGGGGGATTCCCCTAAGACAGAAAGAATGGCTGTCAAAGCTGAGGGACCGGGAATAGGAACAACAGGAATACCCTTTTCCCTGGCACGTTCTACGACATACTTTCCCGGATCAGAGATCCCTGGAGTACCTGCATCCGAAACAAGGGCAATAGTCTCCCCCCTCAACAGAAGTTCCACGATACCCCGAGCACTATTGGCTTCATTGGCAGCAGACACCTGCAAAATAGGCTTATGAATACCAAAGTGGGTGAGGAGCTTTCTATGTCTATCAGGATGTTCACAGGCTATCCTGTCCACCCCTTTCAGGGTCTCGAGCGCCCGAACACTGATGTCCTCAAGGTTTCCAATGGGTGTGGCTACCACATACAACGTCCCCGTCTTCATGAACGGCACCTGGCAAGGGTATAGGTATTCCAGAGAAGTTCCGCCACTGTCATGAGTCCTACTCCTCCAGGGACGGGGGTAATAGCTGAAGCCACCTCCTTCACCCCCTCAAAATCCACATCCCCCACCAACCGGTATCCCTTGTCTGTCGTGGGATCATCCACCCGATTGATACCCACATCAATAACAATAGCCCCGGGTTTTATCATCTCCTGAGTAATCATACGCGGTTTTCCCACCGCCGCCACCACAATATCTGCCTGTTTCACCTCTTCAGCCAAGTTCTGTGTTCGAGAATGACAGATCGTTACCGTGGCATTGGCCTGCAAGAGAAGAGCCGCCATGGGCTTTCCCACAATATTACTTCGACCAATAACCGCGGCCTTCTTGCCAGAAACCTCTATCCCATAGTACCTCAGGATCTCCATCACTCCTTTTGGGGTACAGGGCTGGACAATAGGCTGCCCCAAAAAGAGTCTCCCTACATTGTAGGGGTGAAAACAATCCACATCCTTTGAAGGATCAATGGTTTCAAGAATCTCCTGTTCATTGATATGATCCGGCAGAGGAAGCTGGACTAAAATACCATCAACCCTTTCATCCCTGTTGAGAGAGAGAATAACCTCCTTGAGTTCCCCGGTGGTAATCCCCTCATCAAGCCGTATCACCTGGGAATCTATCCCCACCTCATGACAAGCCCGTTCCTTTGAGGCTACATACGAACGAGAGGCAGGATGATTCCCTACCAGAATCACCGCTAAATGGAGCTGCCTCTGAAATTCCTGCAGCACTTTCTTGAGTTCTTCTTTTCGTGCACTTGCCACTACCTTTCCATCAAGAATCATGGTTATCTCCTTTTTTCTCTTCGCTTTCTCCGTTTTGCTGTGATCCCAGGTTCATGAGATCCTTGACACTGAGAACCACAGGTTTCCATGGTCTCACTTCCCCTTCTGCTGGCTTTGTCTTGTCCTCTTCAAGCCAGGTATGAACAATCGCAGCAACCTTTTCCGCACAGGCCTGTATTCTCTCAGGATGACCTGATTTGAGGTACACTTTCAGGGCGCCTACATAATTCTTCTGGTCATAGAGCACATCCCCAATCCTCACAAGCCCATCCTGATAGCCAGCCTTCACAAAACAGGACAGGGCTTCCTTGTACCGCTTCTCCTGCATGAAGGCATTTCCCTGCCTGATCAACGCTACCCTTTCCTGTTCATCCATAGCTACTCTCCGGCTAACCCTCCCTCTCGTTTCAAAGCCTGAATCAGTTCCCCTGTGGTCTTGCCAAAATAGACCCTATCCCTGTACCAGGCTATCACAAGTGTCAATTGGGGAATAGGATTATACTGAGAACTCAGATAGAGAGGAACAATAGCCATCACATCCTTGCCCAGGGGAAGATAACGTACCACCCCCAAAGAGACCTCTGCATTTCTCTGCCCCCAGAGGGTAAAAAGCTTCGCAAGTTCATCATTCTGGTACAATTTCGCTTCTACCTGAGAGGGACCGGGAATACTTTCGGTTCTGGAAGAAACGTATTGATAGAGCTTCAAGCCATTTTCGTATATTCCAAAAAGCCATCCAGAAAGATTTTGCCTGTACATGGGGGTAAAGGGCACAAAAACCCCGGCCATCCTTTCCCCCCCTGCTTCCAAGAGAAGATAAAGGGGTTCATAGGGAAGATTAGTGGCCCCCTGTCTCACCACAGGGACTGTCCACACATCATCTCCATTGTAGAAACTTTCATGACTATCCATATGATAACGCCCAAAAACCTCAGCCTGAAGCGCTAACAGGGTATAGGGATAGCGAAAATGTTTCTTGAACTTTTCAGGAATCTCATCTGAAAAAAGTCTCCCCCCAAAAAAGCGAAGAGGAGCCACCAGGGGATCATGAGGGTCAACAACATAGTAGATCACATCCCCTGTATAGGCAGAGACCACCACCTTGACAGAATTGCGGATACTATTCACTATACCCCAGCGAGAGGAATACCTCTCTGCGAGAGGATAGCGTTTTGTCGTCGTGTAGCCGTCCACAATCCAGAAAATCTCCCCATCAACAACGACAGGATAGGGATCGGGGTCATAGGCAAGTTCTGGTACTAAGGCCTGAAGACGAGCAAGAAGCCTTCTTTTCCAGAGAACCCCACTCTGGGGGGTGATATAACGGGTGAGAACAATATTTTTCTCTCCAAAAGCCCTCGCAAAAGCCACCCTCCTGAAAAAGGAAAGTCTCACCCCATTGGTTCCTTCATAGACGGATTCTACCCTATTGGTGGAATCCGTGTACTCAAACTCCCTGACTTCCGTACGCACAAGAGCGTAGGGCAGATCGGATTCCCCCACATAGATCTGTGGCCGAGAAAGCCTCAGTTCCGGCACATCGGTTTCCAGGGAGAGATTTCGTACCCAGAAGATAGGCAGCCCCTCCGGTGTCGCTTTCTCAGCCGGGGAAACCACCACCCCAAACCCATGTGTGTAGCGAAGATGCATATTCTCCCAGCTTTTGACCTCAGGAAGAAAGTTATCCAGCGTCAGTTCCCGACAGGCAATCAACACCTGGACCAGCTGGTTGGAAATCTCATAGAAATCCACATCCGCATCAAAAAAATCAAAGTAGTTTCGTATGGTTTGCAGTTGCTTGATATTTTGGAGGTAAGGAATAGCATCCCATACTCTCACATGAGCAAGGCTTTCCAGTGTCGGTTCAAAAACAAAGGGTTCATACCGTAGCCCAAACGCCTCCCGTGTAGCTATTCGCCTTGCCTCAATAAAACGACGCTGTGCCCGAAGTTCATTGGGCTTTTCGTAGAATTCAGCAAGCCCCCACGGCCAGAGAAAGAAAACTAAAAGAGAGAGAATAAGACCCACACCCCCCTCAATCAAAAGACGGTTGAGTTTCAATTTACCCAAGAAAACGAGCACTATCCAGAAAATCCCAAGCCCCGTAAAGACCCCGACCGCTATCCACCACACAAGCAAAGTCCCATAGAAATCCGAAAAACCCACCCCAAGCCTTTTGTTCGGTTGCCAGACAAAAATCTCAAAAGAAAAAAGCATCCCCAACAAAGCACATCCAAAAAGGATGAGAAAAAGAAGAGAGAGACCCACCCAGTCCCTTTTTCCCCCCGCAATCAGAAAGGCATCTATCACTTTCAACACAACGAAAAAAAACACTCCATACCCTACCACAAATCTCCAGAAGGGAAGCCAGGACACATACCACATCACATCGAGATGAAGAAGAGACTCCTTCACCTGAGAAGGAGGAACAAGAAGAGCAAGCGTTCTCTCTCGAAACCACCACACCACCACTACCGAAACCAATCCCAACAAAAGCGAGAGAAACACCATTCTTCCATCCCATCGCCTGCGGATAACCCCAAACCAGAGCCACATTCCCACCCATGGCACCCAGAAAGCCGCCACCATCCACAGGCCATACCAGGCAAACTTTCTCCAGAGAAGAGAGGATGCCCCTATATCCCTGTACCACCAGTAATCAACAAGAAAAGGGAGCCCCATCCAGACCCCCACACCACTCAACCCTACTAGAAGGAGAATCCCAAGCGCCCAGAGCCACACCCGTCTCATAGAGATATCTTCCTACTCATGATTCTTCGTGTTTTTCTCTTTTTTTGAAAGAGGAAAAAAGCCCCTCTTTTGGCTTTTCATATTCTCGAAACACAAGGAGAACCTCTTTCACCACACGATTTGTTTTACCATCCTCCCCCTTGATAATATCAAGAAAAGGATAAAACTCAATATGTTTACAGATGACCACCCCTGGCTTCTCTTTACTCTCGTGAAGAGGCACTATCTCCTGCTTCTCTGTCAAAACCTGTGGAGAAAGAGAAGCCAACGTTTGATTGACCATGTAGCGTATCTTTTTCGTGAGAAGCGTAATCTCTGCCATCTCTGCCTGATACATTCGTTCAAACCTCTCCCCCATACTGGAAAGCGACAACTCTTCTTCCGTATCAGAAACCTCGACGCTTAAACCCTCTATATCAAAATACTCGTCTTCTCCCTTTTTGGCAAAAAGATCAAGAAAGGCCTTGTTGGCATATCGAATGGAGAGTACCGGGGTAGGAAAACTCTTCTTGAGAAAAAGGAGAAGTACAGGAAGAGGACAGAGATCCGCCACAAATTCAAACCTCTCCTGAAGTCTTTTGAGAGCACTGGTCTTCAACTGGTCGAAGTAGGTTATCTGTTTCATAAACTGATTGAGCACACTCCCAAGATTGCCCAAAATATCTTCGGTGGGAAAGGTCACCATGGAAAGGTTCTGATAGATATTCTCGTTTTTGACCATCCCGACCGTTCGTTCATAAAGCCTCTGATAATGGGTAAGCCCGCGAATATACACTAAAAAAAAGGTACCCAACGTTACCACCGTCCCTGCAAATCCCATCACCTGCATGAGGCGGAGAAGCCGAACAACCATACCTTCCTGGAGAAGACTTCTCCCAAAAACCGTTTTGAGTTCATCCTCAAGAATAGTTCCCATTACTCCCAACGCCAAAAAAAGAATCAAAATAATCGCTAAAAGCAACTTCAAAAAAAGGCTAAAAGGAAACACCGCTGGCGTCGTTCGACGTGATCGTATGGCCATCTCTTTCTATCCCCTATGCTTTGGCTTCTTCCTGTTCTTTTCGCATCTGTTCAGCCTGCTTTTTTGCCTTCTCATATTCACTCTGAGGAAGAATATCATAGTGACTGATCTCCATATCAAAGCGTCCCCTTCCGCTTGTCAGGGCATTGAGAGCAGGCGCATAGGCAAGCATTTCCGCATAGGGAACAAAGGCATTGATCACCGTAACGTCCTCAGAGATCTTGTCCATACCCTGAACCTTCCCCCGTCGGTTAGAGAGATCTCCCATAACACTTCCGATGGCATCCTCATCAACATACACCCGTACTCTGGCAATAGGCTCTAAAAGAACAGGTTTAGCCGCTTCAATGGCGAGTTTCATGGCATGAAGACCCGCAATCTTGAATGACATGTCCGAGGAATCCACCTCATGATAGGAACCATCATACACATCCACCTTGATATCCACCACAGGGTAACCAGCAATCACCCCACTCTCGCAGGCTTCACGGCATCCCTTTTCAATAGCCGGCACATAATTTTTGGGAATAGCCCCTCCAAAGATACTCTCCGTGAAAAGGAATCCCTCATTCCGCTTGAGAGGTTCTACCCGCAAATACACCTCCCCATACTGTCCATGTCCACCTGTCTGTTTCTTGTGTTTATAATGCCCTTCAGCCTTGGCTGTGATGGTCTCTTTGTAAGCAATACGGGGAACACGTGTCTCAAACTCAATCTTGTAGTGGTGCTGAATATAATCCAAAATATGCTTGGCCTGGATTTCCCCGATACAGGAAATCACCATCTCTTTGGTGATATCATTATACTCATAGGTAAACGTAGGATCCTGGAGATGAATCTGGTGAAAGATTTCGGCCAATTTGTCTTCGAGTTTGCGATCCTTGGCATGAATGGCCAAAAAATACGAAGGACTTGGGAATCTCACCGGCTCATAAAGCAGTGGTTTCGTTGGCTCAGTAATGGTATCTCCTGTATGCAGCGAGTCCAGCTTGGCAAAAACGGCAATATCTCCTGCTTCCAGTTCTTCGATCTCTTTGAGGTTTTTCCCGTTTATCATATAGAGGTGGGCAATCTTCTCCCTGGCATTGGCTCTCACATTGAGAATCTCATCTCCCATACGAATCTTTCCAGAGAGAATCCTCGCAAAAGAGAGCTTGCCTGCATAGGGATCAACGTATGTCTTGAAGACAAACGCCGAAAAGGGTTCCTCAGGATCCGGGTGGCGTTTGATGGTATGCTCGGGATGGTTGGGATCTTTTCCTATCTCCTCACCCACATAAAGAGGAGAAGGCAAAAACTGCACGATCACATCCAAAAGGGGTTGAATGCCAATACAATGAAGGGCACTTCCACAAAAGATAGGGATAAATTTGTTGTTCATCGTACAACTTCGAAGTCCTCTCTCCACCTCTTCTGGGGTCAGGGTTTCACCGCTGAGGTATTTCTCAATAAGGGTATCGTCTGTTTCAGCCACGGCATCAAAGAGTTTCTCCCGATAACTCTCAATTTTGTCTTTGAGAGAAGAAGGTATATCCTTCGTACGTTTGATTTCCTTGCCGGATGAAAACACAGATTCCAGAGAAACAAGATCAAAGGTTCCTACGAATTTCCCATTTTCTACAAGAGGCAACTCGAGAGGGATAACGGGTTTTTTGAATTTCTTCTCAAGGTCCTCCGCAATACCAAAAAAGTCTGCTTCAGGTTTATCCATCTGATTAATAAAGACGATACGTGCGATCTGATAATCATCCGCAAAATGCCAGTCTTTTTCTGTGTCAATCGTAATTCCATCCACGCCGGAAACCACAAAAATGATCCCTTCAACCGCACGAAAAGCACTTCGCACCTCTCCCACGAGATCAGGAATACCCGGGGTATCAAGGAGATTGATTTTGACATTATTCCATTCGGTATAGGCAAGTGAGGTATGGAGAGACATCTTTTTGGCTATCTCTTCGTCTTCGAAGTCCATCACGGTTGTCCCCTTGTCCACAGATCCCATCGTCGGAATCTGTCCACTCACAAAAAGAAGAGCCTCCGCAAGGGTTGTTTTTCCAGCATTTGGTGCCCCTGAAAGAGCCACATTCCTGATCCGTTTGGGTTCATAAATTTTACCCATACCATCCTCCCGATGCGTTTTTTCACCTATTATCTTAACACTGGTTCGAATTTTTGTAAAGAGTTTTTGGGGAAAAATATTTGGGTAGAAACGCTCCCGCGTGGGGCAAAAGAGGTGTTGTCCTCGTCGCATGCTACGTATGCGCCTCGGACAAACAAGGGGCCGCTTTTGCGGGCAAGGAGAAAAATATCCTCTCCTTCCATCCAGGGGAAGTCCTTCCTCCGTGGGCGACATTGCCTCGTCCTTGAGACTTCGGCAACCACAACTCGTCCTCCTGAGCCTTGCAACCAACTTTATAAACTGAGACCTTTGCACGAATGTGCAAAGGTCTCAAAAAAGTAATAAAGAAACAAAAATTAGTATCAAAATATTCCGTGCTGTAATAAATAAACCAATTTTTTTGAATAAAAAAGACAAACCGGCCCTTGTAAACAGAAAAATCGGGGTTTCAGGGGCGTAGCCCCTGACCCAGACAGGCAAAGAAAACATCCGTGCAAGGGTCTCAAACTTTACAAACCTTCAACTTTCAACTGATACGTACCCTCACTTCGGAAGGACTTTCCCGCTACAAGACCAGGAGTATACGACCGCAAAAGCGGCCCGGTAGGGTACAGAAAAAAAAGAGGTGGAGAAAGAACAGGCATTCTCTCACCAACCCGTGGAGATTGTTTCCCTAATATGGACTTCTTGCATATTGTACCGTGGCAGGAGCGATGGCTATTTCTTTGTTTCAGCCTCTCGTTTTGTAGCTGAAACAGGGTAATAGCCTTCTCCCTTCTTGAAAAAAAGCCTCTCCCCTCCCAAAGAGGGAAGTTCTGTATTTTTTTCGTTTCTTCCTTTACAATATAGGGGAAACAAACAGAAAGGAGCAGACATGCAAAAGGGCGAATGGCTCTATCTCTACCACGACGAACAAACGTACTTCCTTCCGTATGAACCAGGGGGGTGTTTTTCCACGCATTATGGAACCCTTCACTTTCCAGAAAATCTTGAATTCGGAGATCGTATAGAAACCAACAAGGGTGTGGCCTTTTACGTCCTTCGGCCTTCACTTGCCGACCTGATGATGAAGGTGAAACGGCGTACCACGATCATTTACCCCAAAGAGGCGGGAATCATTCTCTTAGAGCTCGGAATTGAGAGTGGTTCCAGGGTGATAGAGATTGGCTCTGGTTCTGGTTCGCTTACGGTACTTCTCTCCCGTATTGTGGGAAGTGAGGGAAGGGTGTATAGCTTTGAGAGACGACCTGAGCACCAGGAAATGGCCATCGCCAATGTGAAAAAGTTTGGCAAACCAGAGAGGGTAGAATTCATTCTGAAGGATCCTGTAGCCGAAGGGGGGTTTGGCATAGAGGGAGTGGACGCCGTCTTTGTGGACATTCCCACACCCTGGGTGATTGTCCCTCAGGTGTGGCAGGCCCTTCGTCCTGGGGGACATGTAGGATTTCTTTCCCCCAATATTGAACAGGTACAAACCACCGTGAAACGACTGGAAGAAACGGGATTTGTTCGTATCCGCACCATGGAGGTGTGGACCCGTGGAATCCGTGTGAAAGAATTCCTCACCCGTCCCTTTGACCGTATGATTGGACATACAGGCTATCTTTTCTTTGCCCAGAAGGTGAGTAGCCCGGCCCCAGAGTATGGACCGGAGTACTGGATTTGAAAAGACTTTGACTTTTTCTATGAAATAAGAATATAATATGAAGAGGAGAAAAAACACATGTCAAACTCTCTCTGGAATACAGCAATAGAAATCTCTTTTTTTCAAGAAGCATTAAAAAACAATTCTCCAGAAAAACTTTTCTATTACATTGGACAAAAGTATTATGCCTATGTTCCAAAAGATACGAAGAATAATGGGCAAACTCTTCAAAGTAGAAATGCCTTGATTGGAGATTTTACAGAAAAATGGTGTCAAGAACTTTTATCTCCACTTGCAAAAGAAAATTCCCTTTATGCTATAAATGGAGTTGTTTGTGAAGAGATTGGCCTCACCAAACAATCTCCAGCTGACTTGGCCTTTTGTACTTCGTCGGAAACAATACAAAAACCTGAGAATATAAAGCTTATCTTTGAAATCAAAATGAGTATTGTTTCAAATTACGAATATGATCATCAAAGCAATAAAATAAAATATATAGGTGATTATACCTCTCATCAAGGAAATCCTTCTCTTTTACGCTCTGATAGTATGCTTAAAGCCATGGGGAAGGCTATCGCGATCAGGGTATCTAGCCCAGCATCCGCTTCTATTCCTATTATAGTTTTAGGCAATAGTCCTATTTCCGAAAGCTATAAAGAAAAAGTAGATTTTCTCAAAAGTTGCGGAGTCATTCAAGGCTTCTGGTCGTTATATCCAAATCCAACGGAAAAACACTACATAAAAGAAACCCCTAAACAAGGCTTTTTAACTATAGAAAATATAAATATGCTCAAAGGATATCTAACAAAGATTTTAAACATGAAACTTTTATATTTTTCTTCCATGATTCCTAAAGAGAAATTAGGAGAAATTATACGTCTGGCTAATGAATTTTCAAGTGATGAAGAAGAAAAGGCTATAAAATTTCTCGAATATCTGAGGGAGTGTTCATGAAAAGACAAAAAGGAACCGAAACCAGCGCTTTTGGAACACCTGGACGTATCAATCATGATAGTACACGTTTTTACAATTCTAAACTTTACAAAGAACTAAAGGTTCATAAAATAGTAGAAAATAAAGAAAACTTGTTTCCAGAATCTTACCTTAATACCATTATTCTTGGCTCAGCAGAACATATGAAAGAAATCCCTGATTGTTCAGTTCATTTGATGATAACTTCTCCTCCTTATAACGTTTCAAAAGAATATGACCAAGATCTCTCTCTTGAAGAATATTTACATCTCCTAGAAAAGGTATTCAGAGAAACCTACCGCGTTTTGGTAAATGGGGGAAGGGCTTGTGTTAATGTCGCCAACTTAGGAAGAAAACCATATATTCCACTTTCTGATTACATTTCACGAATGATGATTGAAATAGGTTTTTACATGCGAGGAGAGATTATCTGGAACAAGGCCTCTAGTGCCAGTCCCTCTACAGCCTGGGGAAGCTGGCAAAGTGCCGCCAATCCCACCCTTCGAGATGTTCACGAGTATATTTTAGTTTTTTCAAAAGGGAATTATAAACGAGATAAAGGAAATAAAGAAGATACTATAACAAGAGACCAATTCATAGAATGGACTAAATCTATCTGGACATTTCACGCAGAAAGTGCCAAAAGAGTAGGACACCCTGCCCCATTTCCAGTAGAACTTCCGTATCGATTGATTCAACTTTATTCTTTCAAAGGAGATATTGTTCTTGATCCTTTCATGGGCAGCGGTACAACTGCTTTGGCATCTCTTATGTCCAAGAGGTATTATGTGGGATATGAAATTAACGAAGACTACATTAACCTTGCCAATAAAAGAATAGCTTGTTGGAAAGAAAAGTCACAAAATTTATTTGAAAAAACATAAAAAGTCTATTACAAACTGCTCTTCTGACTTTTTTAGAGGAGAGACTTGATCTCTGAAACTTTATGTTTTCGTTGAAATGGACTTATTTGTGTTTTGCTTTCAAAAAAAATTACTTTTCGAAACCATTGTGCAAACAGGCCCCTTCTGGCAAAAAGACATTTCGAGACCTTTGCACGAATGTGCAAAAGGTCTCGAAAAAGTGGTGAAAAACAAAATGAGACCTTTGCACGAATGTGCGAAGGTCTCAAAAAAGTGGTAAAAAACAAAAAATAGTATAAAAATATTCCTTAACGTAATAAATAAAACTATTCCTTTGAACAAAAAAAGACAAATAAGCCCTTGTAAATGGAAAAAACGGGGTTTCAGGGGCGTAGCCCCTGACCTAAAGAGGGGAAGAAAACACCCGTGCAAGGGTCTCAAAATATAGTATGAAAATATTCTTTGCAGTAATAAATGACCCTATTTTTTTGAATAAAAAAGACAAACAAGCCCTTGGAAATAGAAAAAGCGGGGTTTCAGGGGCGTAGCCCCTGACCTAAAGAGGGGAAGAAAACACCCGTGCAAGGGTCTCATTTCATATTTAGAGACCTTTGCACGAATGTGCAAAGGTCTCAAGAAAGTAATAAAAAGCAAAAAGTAGTATAAAAATATTTCTTTCCATAATAAACAAGCCTATTTTTTTCATAAAAAAAAAGACAAATAAGCCCTTGTGAACAGAAAAAGCGGGGTTTCAGGGGCGTAGCCCCTGACCCAAACAGGGGAAGAAAACACCCGTGCAAGGCTCTCATTTATACAATGCTCTCAGGCTATTGACTTTTTTCCCCTTTCCTGCTACGATATAGCAGAACAAAAAAGGGGGCTATATGCGCACCCTTGAACCTCTCAAACGGGATTATGAGATTCTCTCACCCCTTGCTGAAACGGGGCAATCACGTATTTTTTTAGGTCGGCGTCTCTCTGATGGAAGAGACGTCGTGATCAAAACCCTCCAGGTTGTGTCCACCAGACCAGAGGAGGTATTTCGCCTTCGTCGTGAATATGGAATGCTTCGAGAACTTGATATTGATGGAGTAGTCAGAATCTATGATCTACGAGAAATCGATGGTGTCCCTGCGCTGGTGATGGAAAGATTTGAAGGAGTCACCCTCCAGAAATACTTAGAAAAGTACCCCAGTGGTGTACCACTCAAGCTCTTTTTCCCGATAGCCCTGCATGTGGTTTCAACGTTAGCCGAGGTACACAAGCGTGGTATCCTTCATCTCGACCTCAAACCAAGCAATATCCTCATCTCTCAGAAAAGGGTGTGTCTCACTGATTTTGGGATCTCTCAGATAGCCGGAACCGTGATGGGAAATATCCTGGAGGGGAGTCTTCCCTACATGTCTCCAGAACAGACGGGACGAACCTCCTTTTCTGTGGATCAGCGAAGTGATCTCTACTCCCTTGGCGTGGTCTTTTATGAGATGATTTCCGGCCGACGCCCCTTTGAGGCAAAGGATATGGCCGGGTGGGTCCATGCCCATCTTGCAGAAAAGCCACAAAGCCCTGAGAAAATCTCCAGTTGTCCCTCTCTTCTTGCGGCTATCATCATGAAACTTTTGGAAAAAGACCCTGGAAAACGTTACCAGAGTGCCTATGGTCTTCTCTATGATCTTCACAAGGCCTATCAGAGGTACCAAAAAGAAGGAGAATGCAAAGAATTCCCGTTAGGGGAGAGAGACTTCTCTCCAAAACTTCAATTCTCTCGAAAACTCTACGGCCGAAGCAAAGAAAAAGAAACCCTTGATGAAATGATGAGAAGAAGCCTCTTGGGAAGCCTCCAGCATGTTGCGCTTGTGGGTGAAAAAGGCGTTGGCAAGACACGCCTTCTTGAGACCATCGAAGCCGACTACCAGAGTCGTGAAATGTGGAGAGTCAGGGTGGGATTCTCCCGGGAAAGACAATCCACACCCTACCATGGTCTCAGGCAATTTCTCTATGATATTCTTCAACAATTTTATATCCTTCCTGTGAGCGAACAAAAGGCTCTTCAGGAAGCCTGGGAGAGAATGGCCGACCAGGGAAAGGCTCTCACCCTTATCTTGCCCGAAATGGAAAAGGTCTTTGTGCCAAGAGGGGAAATAGAAACCTTAGACCCTGAAGCTGCTCAGCATCGGCTTTTGTATGTTTTTAGTGAGTTTTTGCAACTTCTCGTTTCAAGAAAAAGACCCCTGTGGCTTATCCTTGATAGAATCCAGTGGGCCGATCAGGAAAGTCGACTTCTCTTTCTCTATCTTGCAAGGCAAAACCTCTCTTATATCGGGATAGTCACCGTCTTTCAGGGGAGCGTTTCCGAGTGGGAAGCCTTTTCCCGATGGTTTGAAAAAGTCCCCTATCGCCTTGTTGAGATGAAGGGATGGGGAGAAGAGGAGATTGGCCTATGGCTTGCCGATCTCTTCGCGAAAAAACCTGAGGAAGTGCTGGAATTAGCAAGGATCTTTTTGGAAAAAACAAAGGGTAATCCACTTCAGTGTGAAACTCTCATGCAAGAGTTAACCAGAGAGGAACTGGTCTTTTTTGACGGCTATCGGGGCTGGAAATGGAAAGAGAAAGAGATCCTCGCCTATCAGAGTGCTCAAAGTGGCCAGGAGGTGCAAAAGATCCTCGAAAGCTTCGATGAGGATAGTCGTCGGTTAGTGGCACTTGCCAGTTGTATCGGGAATCGCTTCACCCTGGAAATGATGGGGAACGTGATAGGAGTGTCGGAGGAAGAAACCCTTTCTCTTCTTGACCCCTTGATAGAGAAAAAACTGCTCTCCCTTCAGACAGGCATGATTGTCTGGAGTCATCCTCAAACTCGAGAGGCGGTGTACCTGGCCCTTACCGAAAAGGAAAGATGCCTCTCCCATTACTTAGTAGGGAGGTATTTTCTCCAGCAGGGGATAGAAACCTTTGAGGACAAAATATACTTCGTCCTGGATCATGTACTCAAGGGGTTATCATGCGCCCAGCCTGAAGAAGAAGGAGAAATGATCCTCTCCCTTGTGATGCGGGTGGTAGAACAAAACAAACAATCAGGGGCTTTTGCTGCGTCGTATGAAACCCTTTCACAGGTCAGTTCTCTTGTGGCTACAACAGGAAATATTCGATTACGTTTCCAACAGGAGACCTGAAAGAGAGAGAAAAGGATAAAGAAGTTACCCCTGGCTCAAAAGATTTTTGTCAACTGTAGTATACAGGGAACATTTTAGATAAACAAGTTTTTTCTGGGGAAAGTACCCTTTTTAGGCCATAAAACAGGGCAATAAGTACGTACCATCCCTATGTTTTATATCACATCCTGCCAGTAGACACCATCGATAGCCTCATCACGATTATAGTAGTAATGCAAACGCACAGCAAGAACATTGGTTGCCCCTTCTCTTTTCCATACCCCTACATCCATTCTCTGGTTTATGGTTCGCATCACCCGTTCTGCCCTTGAGGTTGTTCCTGGCAAACCATCTTCACTGTCACAGGCGAACATGTCTTTTTGAGCACGAAGAAGATAATAAAAACAATGTTTGCGCCCTTTTTCGTGAAATAAGTCAAGAAGATTCTGAATATGCTGTCTGCGCTCGCTTTGATAACCAAGTCTTGTTTGCCAGTCATTTTTGTACCCCAAGAAACAGGCTTTCCCTGTTTCAGCGACAATATTTGTCCACTCAGAAGAACGATATCTCACTCTATCAAGACGAAGAAAATACTTCAATTGATAACTTACATGCCACAAACATCGTTGAAAAACGATACCGGGATGTTTGCCCTGGTTAATCCCTGTATCTCCATCGACAACAAGAAAAAACCGAGAAAAAGAGTGTTTTTCTTGAATGGGCTTAAGAAGTTTGTCCCAACCTGCATGGTAATTATCCACAAGAAGGCCTGCTATTCTTGTATTTTTTCCTGTCAATGGGGAGGCTTGTTGCCTCTCCTGCAAAAGAATTTTAGCTTCTTCTCCTTTTTTCTTGCCCTGAACAGGAATACCCGTCCCATCGGCTTCTCCACAGGGTTTTTCTTTTTCTGAGATACTGAAATGTATCTTTCTCCCAATATTTTGAAGGTTTTTCCAGAGGGTGCTAAGACCTATTTTATACCCTGTGAAGGAAAGAATACGAGCGGCCACTCGATAGGTGGTAAGAGCCCCGGCTAAAGCCACTCTGTAGATATCTTTCAGGATTTGCCTTTTTCGCTTTTCTACACCAAGAAGAGATCTTGTGAGAAAAAGTTTTCTTCCACACTTTTTGCATTGAATTTGGAGCTGAGGAAGAGTGATCTTTCCAAAGGGCATCAGAACAAAAACAGTGTTTTTTCCATGCTTTGTTTTCCATATGAAGTGATGTTTTTCTCCGCATGTACAGGTGATACGACCTTCTTTTATTTCTTTTTCTGCCACTTCTACAGAAATCTGATGAACAAATGACTCAAACACTCCTTTGATGGCCTGGAGAAAAACCACCACTAACGTCTCAAGTTTTGTGTCAGGGTAGTCGATAGTCAAAGTGAAGGTGAATTCTTTACGCATGGGTTCCTCCTTGTGTCCTATTATCGGCCAGGGAGGAACTTTTTTTTGCTTTTCCTCATCTTCCCACTGCAGGTCTCCTGAAAAAAACGTTACCAAATATTCTTGAAATCCCATACATCACATCACTTCTCTTGCCTGCTCGTACCTGCTCTAAGAGTCTATATCCCATTTTTGAAAAATCTTCTCCCAACTCTTTTTGAACACCATAACCAAGATTTTTAAGTTCTTCCATTAAATCTGAAACACTTTCAAGAGCGCATTTTCGCAGCAATTTTTGAAGATTTTTATCATCTTTTTTCAATTGGCAAGCCCATTCAAGAAGTGAAAGATACTCCTTTTCACTATTTCTCTTCTGTTTGTAATATTTTTCAAAATATTCATACGGAAAGTTATTTTGTTTAACTTCTCCTTTAAGATCTTCCAAAGTTATTTCTTTTTGTTTTTGATCAGTTTGTTCTGGCATATAGTTTCCTCCTGTCTATAATTGTGGCATATAATTTTAAAATTTTTTGAGATGTTAAAATAGGGTTGTTTTGATTTTTATACACCTTAATAAAAGCAGAAATACTTTCATTCTTAAATGATGCTCTTATTATTTTGTAAGAAATTTCTGGGAGAAAAGAATAATTCCCAGAAATTATACAATCTAAGATAGAAAATTCTCCTAAGTCGGATAAAATAGATGCTATTGCTCTATCAAAAATAATCTTCACTGTTTCATAAGGAAGAGTATAAAAATCAATTTCATCTCCCTTTTTTATAACTATCTCAATATTCATAGCATTCCATTGCCCCAGCGTCGTTTGAAGCCTTCTTGTATATTCGATAACACTCATTGCAAGAATTTCTCGTTTTTTAGTAGAATCCACATCTGTTTTCCCAAAAAGTTCTCTAACTAGCTTGTTGAGTTCATACATCAGTTTAAAAGATGGTGCATTTATAAATATTTCTGAACCATCGGAAAGCCTTGTTAAAGCAAGATGGTGGTGAATGAGAAGAAAAGTACAAAGATGGCAAACCTTAAAACCAGATTCTAAATTCCAATAAGAATTTGGAAATTTTTTTGAAGGCCCTAAAAGCTTGTTGTGAACCATATCCAATTTGGATATTTTAGAAAAGAAATTTTCTTTTTGTTTATTGTCAATATTATTATCTAGATTCTCTTTAATAACTAATAATCCCGATCCACATAATTCACAGTCAGATTGTTGGATTTTACTTGAATCAGAAAATGCTTCAACAAACTTCTTAAAAACTTCTTTTTGATTTCCATCAACATCTATAAAATTTGGATAGTATTGATTTTTACCTTTTAAGTTTATAACTTTACCATTTTCAAAATAGTTTTCATCAACTTTAATCTTTTCAAAAATTTCTTTTGTTATTGATATTGTGCCATCGTCATTAATGTTATATTTGGAATTCTGAAAATTATAAAGATAATCCCCTCTATCCAGACAACTCAAAAACCCCACCACCCCCGCGTTATACAGCCAGTTTGAGGGATAAAGGGTAATATACTCATTATTATTGTCACTCATCCCACCACCTCCAGCATACCAAATCCCTGTTCTCTCATCTCCCCTATACCCTCCTCATAGAGCCTCTTGTGGACCTCGGGCGGCGCCTTGAGAATAAACCGTGCCACCAGCCCAGGGTAGGTAATCTCAGCAGGCTGCGACGAAGAGATATCTCCATGAAGGATTCGAAGAGTACGAAGAACTCGATATTTTTGTATATTGAGATCATTTGCGTTGGGAGAGAAATCCTGTATATAAGAGAACAAAGCCCCTTTCACTGCTTCATCGTTTTTTCCTATCATAACCTCATACCTTTTATTCTCTTCTTCCCACTTTTTTATGCATTCTTCTAAAGCTATATATTTCTCTCTTTTCTCTCTCTCTTTGAGAAGAAGTGGCCCTATCGTTTCGTACACAACGATATCAGGGAAGTACTCTCGTGCGGGCAAAAGAAAAGACCGCTCCTTTTTCACCTCTTGTCCCCCAATGGTGAGTTTACTTTCCGACAACAGGTTAGAGATAGCAATCACCACCCCAGAATCCGATGAAGAAAAGGTGAGCTGAAAAGGCTTTTGAAGAACAAGCTTGCCCCCTTCCCTTTCAAAAGGGAAATACACCGAAAAAACAAACCTCTTTTTGTACTCGTCGGGGAGGTGCTCCTGCAAAAACTGAGCTATCTCCCAGCTGGCTGTTTTGACAGTATCTGCCGACACTTTCCCTGGAAAGGAAAAAAACATCCGACATCGCATATTTTTCTGCAAGTATTATACACTTTTATGAGAAAAAAGTCAAGAGGTTTTTCAAAAACAATTGAGAAGCCTCTTTGAAAAACAACGTATCACCTCTTTTCAGAGGCAAGTCAAGCGTAGTCTTGACGATAGGACACAGTAATCCCGAGATAGAAGAACTCACCTCACCCATTAAAAAGCCAATAGACAAAAAACTATCTCACCCATTCTCTACCTCAAGACCAAAATATTTTCTCACCAATCTCCTTATCTCCTTGCAGGTTTCAAAGGACTCCCTTGCCTCCTCTTCTGTTGTCTCTACACCAGGATATCGAACCTCAACAGCATATTCCGAAAGATTGACTAACTTTTCTTTAAACTCTTGCACTTCTCTCAAATAAAGGATACAATCCTTCGCTATTTTCCATAAATCGTGTATTTTCCCGATATAGTGATCATTTTCTTGTAGAATAGCCTTCAAGTATTTTTCAACACACTGTTGAGAATGAAAACAGATAGCATCGTAAATCGGCTCATCACTTTTCATTTCTTTTACAGCTATTTTAAAATCATTTTCAGCCTTCATCACCCATTGATGCGTTAGTTCTTTCATAAATGTATTCCTTTTGTCAATATCTCTTTTATAAAAAAATCATTTTTATTTATTCTTTCCGTTATAAAATCGGGTGTCCTTACAAGAATATCCATAGGTTTATCAGGCAACATTTCGTCTATAGCAATTCTGATCCGTGCAGCCTCCTTAGAAAATTTTTCTCTGGTTTCCATAACGACAAGCAAATCTATATCACTATCCTGGGTAGGATTGCCATACGCATACGACCCAAAAAGGATCACTTTTTCGGCACCAAACTTTTGTTTGATAAAAGAGGCTATCTCTTGGAGGGTGTTTTTTATATCTTCACTCATTCCACCACCTCCAGCATCCCAAAGCCCTCACTTCGACGGGCCCCTATTCCCACATCATAGAGATAACAGAGAACCTCAGGAGGAGCTTCAAGGGTAATCTCTCCCTTGAGACCAGGATACGTGGTGATATAAGGATGATCAGGGTTTCCCGAACCGTGAACAAGAGGAATAACCTCCGTTTGAAGAGAGAGAATTTTCACCTCCTGGTTCGTTAACGAAGAAAGACTCATCTCTATAGCCGAACGCAATTCATCAAAGGACGCCTTTTTCCAGACCTTCCAGTGGTCCCCTGTTTTTCCCTCATCACGGGTATGAAGGGGAGCCCCCTCAGGATAGAGATAAAAATCCCCATCCTCCGGATCCCTCACCAAGAAGGGAGAAAGGGTTTTGAAGGTAGCCCGATGGGTAGAAAAGCTTCTCTCAGGCAACAGTCGGCACCGTTCAATCGAAAAAGGACTCCCAAACAACACAAAATCCCCCTTCAGAGCCAAAAAGCCGTTATAAACCCGCATGAGAAACTCATAATCACTCGTCGAAAAAAAGAAGCGGAAAAAATCCCCATCTAAAACCATATCCCTTCCCCTTTTTTTCAGGGGAAAATACGCCGAAAAGGTGAAGGGTTTCTGGCGATTGCTCGCATACCACACCTCATAAAATCTCTCTCCATCCGGGCCACTTCTTTTGATAGCTTCCTTCACAAGAGACAAGAGATACCGTCGAGAATCCGGAGGGATCACAATCCCACGCCTGCTATGAACCTGACAAGAAAACCGCATGTTTCTTCCTTGTTTTTGTTTCATTATACCTTCTCTTGTGAAAAAAGTCAATGGGTGGGGAAAAATTTCCATACCAAAGCATGGCTATTACCCTGTTTCAGTAAAAAACACGTCTCCCGCCCCGGCTATTCCCATGTCTCAGCAAAGCCCCCTCGTGAGCTGAAACAAGGAAATAGCCTTCTACTATG
Source organism: Longinema margulisiae (assembly GCF_025266855.1). GTDB lineage: Bacteria > Spirochaetota > Brevinematia > Brevinematales > Thermospiraceae > Thermospira. Next base: position 1,509,435 of record NZ_CP053071.1, on the reverse strand, counting down.
ACCAAAACGATATCCTCTTCTCATTGCCGGCCGTCTCTTGCTGATTCTCCAACTTTATCACCTTTACCCACCTTCAACTTTCAACTGATACACGATACCTACGTTGTGGTTAAACGTTTAACTCTTTTTCTTGACTTTTTCCCTCCCCTCTCGTATAATCCTTCCCACACTTTCAAAACAAGGAGGAAAGATGAAAAGAAAAAGTCTCTTGGTGTTAGGAATTGTTGGTGTCATCGGTCTTGTCGTGGGAACAGGATGCACTTCACCGACGAAAAAGTCCACTGAACCTCAAAAACCCATCTCCCAGACAACCCTTTCTGTCTCTCAAGAAGACAAGGCAAAGTACCTTCATGTCCCAAGCCCTGATTGGCGGGACCAGATTATCTACTTCATCATGATCGATCGCTTCAACGACGGAAACCCAGAAAACAATGATATGAAAGCCGGTGAATATGACCCCAAAGAAAACGCCAAATTCTCAGGGGGAGATCTTGCTGGTATTGCGGCCAAACTGGACTATATCGAGGGACTGGGAGCTACCGCTATCTGGATCACTCCCCCTGTAGCCAATCAATGGTGGGATCCCCTCATCCATTATGGAGGTTATCACGGCTACTGGGCAAGAGATTTTCTCTCTGTGGATGAGCACTTTGGGACGCTCGAGGATTATCAGGCTCTCTCGGTGATGCTCCACAAGAGAGGCATGTACCTCATCCAGGACATCGTCTGTAACCATGTAGGAAACTTCTTCACCTACACCAATACCTATAACCCCTCCAATGTCACAGAAAACCTTGTCATGAATACGGGCTCTCTGCCTACAGACAAACCCACTCGCTATCCCTTCGATCAAATAGACCCACGAGACCCCAAACAGAGGGAATTGGGCATTTATCACTGGACTCCACCTATCAAAAATTACCAGGATCCCTACCAGAAAATCTACTACCAGCTTTCAGACCTTGACGACCTCAACACCACCAATGAAATCGTCATCAAGGCCCTCAAAGAGGCTTATACCTACTGGATCATCAACGTCGGGGTGGATGGTTTTCGTATTGATACCATCATGTATGTGGACCACGCCTTCTGGCTCCGTTTCATTCATGATAAGGATGAGTCTTCTCCCGGTGTGGCTCTGATGGCCAAAAAATTCAACAAAACCAACTTCTTTGCCTTTGGAGAGGCCTGGTTCAACTCTACTCCCTACCAGGATGACTGCGAAAAAGAGGCCAGTTCCTATCTCGGGACAAAAGAAAAACCAGAACTCCACAGCGTCCTCAACTTCGCCCTCCAACAGGAAATCAAGCGTGTCTTTGCCGAAGGTGGAGAAACAGCCCTCATGACCTATCGTTTCAACGCCCTGAAGAAGAATTTCCCCGATATTCATCTTCTTTTGAACTTCATAGACAATCATGATATGAACCGTTTCCTTCAGGGTGCCAGTGTTCCTGCTCTGAAACAGGCCCTCGTCTTTCTCTTCACCATACCCGGCATCCCTGTGATCTATTACGGAACAGAACAAAAACTCACCGAAACCCGTGCCTCACTTTTCCCAACAGGATACGGTTCCGGTGGAAAGGAACGATTCGCTACCGATGGAGAAATGTATAGATTCCTTGCCGATCTGGCCAACCTTCGAAAAACCAACGAGGTCTTCCGAAGAGGGGATATCATACCCATCAAGGATGACCCTACAGGTCCAGGGGTCTTTGCCTATCTCATGAAAACCACAAAAGATACTGCCGTGGTGATCTTCAATACCTCTGAAGAAGACACCCTTGTGGACAACCTTGACCTTGGAACAAAAAAGCCCTCTGTTCTTGAGGTGCTGTATTCCACCCGAAAGCTCCAGAAACCCCTTATCACTGACAACTCAGGGAAACTTTCCTTCCTCCTCAAGGGAAGATCCACCATCGTCGCCATGATCCGAGAGACCAATACCACCCTTACGCCTTCTGCTTCCCTTTCCTTTGATATTCCCAAGGCTCGTACCCTCTCTACCAACATCATCCTCAAAGGCAAGGCAAGTGGTGTCTCCAACGTTCTCCTTGTCATTGATGGACGAATCAGTTCTGGTATCCCCGCCTCCCTTAACGACAAAGGAGAATGGACTGTTCTTCTCCCAGTCGAGTCATTAGACAACGGGAATCACCGCTGTACCATTTACGGAGGGATAGCCGGCGGAGATTTCGTGGTCAGTCCCACCTATACCTTTGAAGTCAAGATAGAGTACAAAAAGGTACTTTCTGTCAAAGATCCTGTGGGTGATGACAAAGGACCATTTGGAAATTATCTCTACCCTACCGATGCCTCTTTCAACCATCAGATGGATATTGAAAGTGTCGATATTTTCCGCGCCAGAAACAACCTCATGATTACCCTCACCATGGCCAAACCTATCAGTACCGTCTGGAATCCCAAAAATGGTTTTGACCATGTCACTTTCTATATCTACTTCTCACTCCCCGGGAAAGAAGGGGGCTCTACCGTCCTTCCTCGTCAACAGGCAAAAGCCCCGGCTAACTTTGCCTGGCACTATATGAGCATGGTCGGTGGCTGGAACAACAACCTCTTCTCCAGCAAAGGCGCCAGTGAAAAAGACTATGGAACACCGGTAAGTGCTTCTCCCAAAATCATCGTCAATGTGGAGAAGCGTCAGATCACCCTGCGCTATCCTTCTGCCGCCTTTGAAAACCCCAAAGACATTTCTGGCATGAAAATCTATATCACTACCTGGGATTATGACGGCATGGAGAGCGCCAACCGCCCCATTGAACCAGAACCCAAGGCGTATCGTATGGGTGGAGATCCTGCGGGCCCCATGATTATGGACGACGTGGGTCCTCTCACCCTGCCCTGAAGACATCTCAACACAAAAGCCCCCTGATCTCCCAGGGGGCTTTTTTTTCAAAATAAAAGCTGCCACTTTCACATCTGAACAAAATCCCTTGTCGTTCCACATATGAAACTGAATACCTATTTTCACATTTCTTATGAACAGGGAAATAACACAAAAGCTTTCTATTCTGATGCCTATTGAAAAAAAGAGTCATGCTTAAAAACATTATGGTAAGATAGAGCTATTACCTTGTTTCAGCCTGATGGGGGATAGCTTTCTCTTTTGTTCAAACGAGTTGTGTGTATTTGTATGTCCTGTGGTGTGTTATAGGTCTTTTGAGACCTTTGCACGAATGTGCAAAAGGTCTCAAAAAAGTAATAAAGAAACAAAAATTAGTATCAAAATATTCCGTGCTGTAATAAATAAACCAATTTTTTTGAATAAAAAAGACAAATCAGCCCTTGTAAACAGAAAAATCGGGGTTTCAGGGGCGTAGCCCCTGACCCAGATAGGGGAAGAAAACACCCGTGCAAGGGTCTCCTTTTGTGTGAGAGAAGTGGAGAGCTGGGGTGTTGCTGAAACATGGCAAGAGCTGTGGTTTTGTTCTGGATAGGGGAGGTTAAACATTTAACCTCTGGCTTTTGCTGAAACAAGGTCATAGCCTTTTCCCCGCCCCTGCCGCGGTGCCTCCTGAGAGAAGCCCCTGCAGGGGACACGTGCCCTGCGGGCTGGTAATGGAAGCCATCGTCTTTTCACCACTGTCCGAGCCACAGGAGGTGGCGAGGAAGCCCGGGGTCAGACAGGGAGGGCTGTCCCCGGGCGACTACGGAAGAGAACGGGGCTAAAGGCTTTTCTTCCAGCCCGCCAGGGGGGATGAAGGTCGTTGGCTACAGAAACCGCCGCAGGGGCGTGGCCGGGGTTTCAAAAGGGGCGGAGCCCCTTTTGCCCTGCGCGGGAGCGCTTCTTCCGAATTCAGGAGGACGAGTTGTGGTTGCCGAAGTCTCGAGGACGAGTTGATGTCGCCCACGGAGGAAGGACTTCCCCTGGAAGGAGAGGATGTTTTTCTCCTTGCCCGCAAAAGCGGCGCATTGTCCGTCCGAGGCGCATGCGTAGCATGCGACGAGGACAACGCCCCCTTTGTCCGTACGGGATTACTTTGTGAAAGAAGAAAAATGGGTGACAAAAATAGCCCAAAATAGAAAGAGAAAAGATGGTCGAACGAGTATTCAGTTTTTGTGTGAAGATAACCTGTATGAATGTGAGACGACAACGCCCCTTTCATATCCGAACAAAATCCCCATCCCACAGTTGCTTTTTCTCATGATTTATGGTATACTATGTAGGTGAAAAGATGAGGTGGGTCTATGGAAATCGTCGATATTGATGAGATTCGGGAGTCTTTCCCCTATCTCAATCAACCTGATATCACCCTTGAATCAGCCATCCGCAATGAAGGTACCCTCTGTATCACCCTTTCTCTGAAGGTAGGAAAACTCATTGACATTGTCGATACCTACGGCTGGCAGTGCATCTTTGACAGAGGAGTAGGAGAAGACACAGAGGTTTTCACCTGTATAGCAAGAAGGGAGGGGTGATTTTTTCTATTTTCTTCTCTCAAAAAATCAGTCCCCCATAAATTTCCAAAGAAACCTAAAAAATTCTTGAGCCCATTGTCAAAGAAAAACAGTTATACCTGCTCCTACCTGAAATTTATCAATTACCATACCAAATTCACTTTTTTCCTCACCATAAGCAAACCCAAAATTTATCTCCCATTGAACATCTGGATTTTCCTTCACGATACGATGAATACAATAACCACTCCAATCCACCAGATTTTGCAAACACGTAATTTCTCCCTTCACATAGTTTTGCCATTCTTTACTTACCCGTACCATAGCATAATGCTGAACCAGTCCTCCGAATCCGTACCTATCGACAAACGACTTTATTGTCTGTAAACTCGCCATAGCAAACACATTCGTGGCTTCAAAATTCCGCATACTACTTTCAACAGTCTCACAGGTTTTCTTCCATTCTACAGAAGACAAACCATGACCATTGTAATAATATTCCCCCATAATCGTAATCCCCAGATCGCTCAAGGTATAGTGTCCTCCTATCACAAAAGAGAGAGGCCATTTCTTTTCTCTTTCCACAATGATATTTGTTGTTCCTATTACCACAGGTCCTCCATAGACATCTTCCTTACCCAATTCATAAGAAGAACCCTTTTCAGAGATACTTCCCTCACAATGAAGCTCGAGATTATCTCCAATTACATAAGTAAGATTTACTCCTCCCCGCCACTGATTATCATAAAATAAAAGGGAAGTCATTTCCAATCCCCTCATATCCCAGCGAGTACGAAAAAGCCAGCCATTTGTTTCCTGGGGGGAAAGCAAGTATTCCCAACCAGAAGTGTCCTCCATAACCAACCGTGGAGCAAATACCCCCTGCAGAGTTATACCTTCCCACATCAGCTGGACATTAAATCCCATTATCCCTTCCCTGTATTTCTCAAATTTTTCTTTCGACAAAGTAGTATCCAAATTTTTCTTCCCAAAGTAATCTGTAGGATTGTTTACATACCCAACACCATTTTTGATGACTTCTTTTCCCATCGTTACCATCAACCAATCAGAAAAAGAACAAGATACATATCCTTCATTCATACGATTAGACAATACGACACTTTCCGATGTAGGATACACTCTCATATAATCAGAAAACTTCACTCTTATTCTCTCATCCAGAAAACTTATCTTTTCCCACCAGAAAAAGCCCCAAAAACCTTCCATATCAGAATAAAGTCCTAGAACATTATCAGGATTCAGAAAAGAGACTGCTGGTCTGGAAAAATATTGCCATCGATAAAGAACATCCACTCCTCCATAAAGAAACGAACCCATCAAACAAAATAACCCTATTCTCATCCAACGAAGCATCATGACCTCCTAAATTGTCCGTAAAGCCTCAATAATATGCATTCTTGATGCCTTGTAAGCCGGAAAAACTGTTGCCAATAAAGAAATAATAATAAACAGGAGAGAATAGAAAAACACTTCCAAAAGGGATGGCGTAATAAAAGCATAATACCCTTCTGAATTCCCGGGAGGAGGAGGAATATAAATTCCTCCCAGCAAATTGATAACTCCCGCAAGTAGCAAACCAACTATAATACCAACAGCAGTACCTATCACACTCATAAGCAGTCCCTCTACCATAAATTGTTGAATCACTACCTTTCTTTTGGCACCAATTGCTCGAATAGTACCAATTTCCCTGAATCTTTCATAGATGTTCATTGTCATGGTATTAGCAATGGCAAAAATAACAACTCCTAATACAATCACAAGAACCACATTAAAAATAGATTCATACATTTCTTTCACCTGTGAATAAAAGGTGGCCAGTTCCGTCCAGCTTTTATACTCAAAACCGTTCTTCTCACAAAAAACCTTCAATTGCTTCTCTACCCGTGCGGTATCTTCAGTCCTTTGAAGAATCAAAACCAGTCTATCCACACTATTGGGTGCACCTATCAGATTTTGAACAAGAGACAGAGGAACTATCATAAACGTATTGTTGTATTCCTCTATCCTCAAAGTGATAATCCCTTTAACATGAACATCTATAGCGTTAATTCCTCCTCCCTTCGTTGTAGTCATAAGAGTGAGATAGTCACCAACCTTTGCCCCCAGTTTTTTAGCCAGCCCAGAAGCAATAACCACACCCTGTTGCTCCTCATCCGAAATAAAAGAACCATCTGTTAATACTCCAAAAGAATTCAACTTCAATTCTTCCTCGCTCCAGCCACCAAAACCAACCACCAAAGCACTCGTATCCCCTGTCGATAAAATACCCTGAAATCTCAACCTCGGAGCCACCATAGATACACCTTCTATATCGTATAAGCCACGAAGTGTGGTTTTATACCCATCGATCAGCTTAGTATACCCTCCTTCATCTGTCGTTTCGGTAAAACCCTTCTGGTACACCTGAAAATGTCCTATTCCTCCACGAATCATTGACTCCCTCAATCCCCATATGGAATACTTAAAATATCCATTGAGCATCATCAAAGCAGCTACCCCAATCACAAGCGAAAGAATGGTAAGAAGCGATCTAACCCGACTTCTGAAAATATTTTTCAACGCCACTTTCAAAAATACTATCATTTTTCTCCTCCCAATTATTCACAGAGAATCCCATCAGAAATATGCAAAACCCTCTTGGCATGTTTCGCTAAGGCTTCAGCATGAGTGGAAAAAATAAAAGTCGTACCCTTTTCCCTATTCAACTCCAGAAGAAGATCAACAATAGCTTCCCCTGTCTTTGAATCAAGATTGGCCGTGGGCTCATCCGCAATAACCAGAAGGGGTTTTGCAGCCAGGGCCCGCGCAATCGCCACTCTCTGTCTCTGGCCTCCAGAAAGTTCATCAGGTTTATGTTTTATATAATTCATCAATCCCACTCTTTCAATAAGATAATATAACCACTCCTTGTCCACCTTTTGCCTTCCCAGAACCAAGGGATATTCCACATTTTCATATACATTGAGTACAGGTATCAAATTGAAAGATTGAAAAATAAACCCTATCGTCTTATTCCTGAACTCAGAAAGTTCATCATCACTCATGAGAGCTGTCTCTTTCCCATGAACCAGAACCTTTCCGCTCGTTGGAACATCTATACACCCAATCAGATTAAGAAGTGTGGTCTTTCCCGAACCACTTGGTCCCATAATACATACAAAATCCTTTTCCTCAATACAAAAATCTACTTCCTTTAATGCAATTACTTCCACTTTATCAAGATGATACACCTTGCTTACTTTTTCGCACTTTACAATAGGCATTGGGTCCTCCTAATCCGAAAAAAGTTCAATTCTTTTTTTGGCCTTTTCCACATCTTCGTTCACCATTCCCTCTTTGTCTGCTATCTCTACACATTTCTGCCAATAGGATAAGGCCTGAGAAATTTTCTTATCCAGTTTGTAAATCTCCCCTAAAAAATAGTACACACTTACCAGAATAGAAGGGTCTTTCAATTCTCCCTTCTTTACCAAATCTTCCAGATAGAAAAAGTCTTCTTTTACAGTGGGCATCACTCCAAAAAACTCTGGAAACTCAAAAAGAACATTGCCCCTCAAGAACCGAATATACCATTCTTTTTTATCCTGTTCTACTGCTTCACGAAAAGTGCGAATCGCCTTCTGAGAATACTGAGTTTTGATCGAAGCATTATTGTCATAACGTGCCACCAGCGCATAATTCATGGCAAGATAAGCTACTGCAAAAGCATTTTTTTCTTTTTTTACGTATTGTTCCAACAGCGAAATCGCTTCACGAATCACTTTATTATCATTGGTTTTCGTTCCAATAGCACTTAAAAGAATTGCCTTTACCAGGAGAGTGTCACTATTAGTCACACTTTGCTTTCTCACAACATCTTGAATAGTAAAAAGATTTGATTGAAAGTAGGAACTCGTTTTCATAATCTCTTCCCGTGAAAGGGAATAAAAACACACATTGCTTACACACAACCAACACAAAACAAATCGCCACCTCATTTTTCCCTCCTATTTTTTCAAAAGATAATCAAGATTATAGTAGGAAGATGGTATTTTTTTCTCCGTCATACTCAGGTATTTCATAACAGAATAACGACTTTCCTTTATTGCATCATAAATAATCACTTTAGAAATCCTCACGGCTCCTGCTAACAATGCTGGTTCTCCATAGAGAGCTTCTTTCAGCTTTCGACCGCTCGCCGAAAAGAACTCTCCTTTCACAGGCATATAATTTTCTTTAGCAACCCAGTAATAAATCTTATAGTACGTAGTCCCTTCCATTGTTTTAGCCTGAAGTTCAAGTTTATAACAATCCATGTTGTTTATCTTTTCTTCACTCACCGCCAGAACATCATAATCTTTGGCGAAATTCATTCGTGCAATATCACCATGGGCTATTTCACCCATCAACCTTTGTGCTGGAGTAATACGTACTGGCTTACTGGCATTGGGGAAAATCATCCACATGTCATTCTTTAACATAAGCATTTTTTTTCCTTTCCAGCTTGTAGGCGCCATAAACTCTACCATCGTTGATTCAATATCCCGAACATAGACAATCAATTCCACTTCTTCTACTTTCGTTTCATCCTGGTAGGATGTTATCTGAACACGACTTTCAAAAGACGAAGAAGGCGCCCGCCACATATCAGCCTTGCTTAAAATTTCTTTCCCTGTTATTCCATAACCCAGTGTCACCACAAGCACAAGCAACCATCCTATCCATTTTCCTCTTTTCATAAATCCTCCTTATATCGACTTAAAAAGCTGTATTAAAATGGTTCCTCCACTGCAAAGAAAAACTGTGGTTGGAACTTTTCATTAAAGCCTACCTCAAAACGCAAAGGCACGTATACAGGCTCCATAAAGTAAAAACGAATACCTCCTCCCCAACCAAATGGTATTTCTTCAAGAGAGAAAATTTGATTCATTTTATCCATCATTTCACAACGTCCAACATCACAAAAAACCACTCCCTCAAAAACCACATTTAAAAAACCAAAAACAACCGTGCGCAAAAATGTATTTCTCAATTCCCCACTCCCTAAAACCTTTATCTCACCCATTCTGTGGTCCCGACCAAAAGAACGGACACCATTTATCCCAAAAAGATGACATGCTTTCTGTATCGGTAGATTCTCTCCAATCTCTACCAACCCTCGAAAGGTTAGTCTCATTCCCCCAAAAAGGGGCAGAAACACTCTCCCATCATATTGCCATATACTATTAGTAAGGTACAACCATTCGATGCCGATCTTCCCATATAACCCCTTTCTGGCCGAAAAAATATCATCTCGCGAATCAAAAAGATAAAATGCCCCTATACCCGCCTCTGGAAAAAGAAAATGATAGTTCTCTTCAAATACCGCTTCATATCCCGCGTGAACTCCTAACCGGGAATCCCAGGAAAAAAGATAAGAAAACTGAACGTCTCCTCCTATCTTTTGAAGAGAATAGCGAGAACCATCTTCTGTATAATAAGCATCATCAAAATTGCCCAATCTTCCTCCTACAGAAAAACGCGGCAATATTTCTTCCCACCCCCACTTTACTCCCTGTCGATTATAGCCCAGATACACGAGTAACTTCCTTCCTTTTCCACCAATATTCTCTTTCCCAAACATAGCATAAGCATTTCCACCCCCAAATCTCCAGAGAAACCCCTCTACCACTTCAATGATAACGTTTCTATAGCCATCCCCTGCCGAAGTTGGTACAACATATACATTTACCGAATAAAACCATCCCGTATTCTTTAATCTCTCTTCTATTCTGCTCGCCACTCTTTCCAGATCTTTTTCAGCAATTTCCAGACCTTCATACAATTCCGATGCAACCCCTAAAATAAGATCCCGAGAAGTAAAAGTATTCCCGCTTACCTTTATTTTATGGATCACCAATGACCAAGAATAGGAAAAAAAGCATAACATCAATATTCCATACCATACTTTCTGTCTCATAACAAACCCCCTTTTTCCTTTTATACTATACTTTCTTTTTTTTCAAAAATCAAGCACTCAAAATAAAAAAATTATCTCAAATCACAAAACCTCCAACAATTCCCCGAAATCAGGAATAGATAATTTCTCCAGTAAAGAAAGATACCTTTCAATATTTGATAAAAGCGCTCCATTTTCAATATCATAAAACACCCTCTTATAAGATTCAATATCTCCCATATCAATTTTTCCAACGCAGTCAAAATAGGGATTTTTTTCGATAAGTCTATGAAAAAATACTAAATCACTGACGATACCCATTGCATGAAATTTAAGAAAAGGTTTACTCAAGGCACCTTCTTTGAAATCAATCAAAAAAGAGGGTTGAGATGAGGAAATAGCAACAAAATAATTCTTCTTTAAAATGGTATAAAGACCAGTAAAAGCATATGGAACAAAAGAAAATACACTCTTTGCTTGTGATAACCAACAATTAAATACATTTCTGTCCACCCATTCATAAGAAGATATGTCTATTTTTCCATACTTTCCATCTTCTATAAAACCAATAGGATCAATAACTTTCACTTCTTCAACCTCAATAAACTCCAACAATCTATTCAAAACGTAATAAAAAATCTTTCGAAGATCCTCTGGCGTCTGAGAAAATTTCATAAACTTAGAGAGAACAAAAATTACAAATTTTTTTTCCTCAATAGGAGAATAATTATTACTAATCTGGGAAGAAAACATATTAATTTTTACATAAAAAACATTTTTTTCCTTTTTTTCTTCAATGGGCCATGTAAAAGGGACCGGGCGAATAGCAAAAATATAAGAAGGAAGAAACCATATTCCTTTTTCTACTTTCCTATAGTAGTATTGCTTCAAAAAAGACAAAGTAGCAGGTTTTACATTATTACTTAACAACCTGAAAAACAAAACATCTATCTCTTGTTTAGCTTTTAATATATTATTTTCAATATCCAATGTGCTAGCCTCAAAATTAGTAAAATAGTCCATCACTCCAACAAAAACTCCTTTTTTATGAAGCTTTTCCCAGAATAAATAAATTTTATCAATCTCTTTCTCACTAAGGAAAACTCCCTCCTCAAAAGAGGCTTGAAGATCCAAAAAAATAACACCGTCTATATCATTTCTTTCCAAAAAAATTTTTTCCTTTACAGTAAAATTTCCGTCCTTCCAATCAAAGTCTATTACTTCCCCCCTAAAACCACTCACTAAATATTTTTGAGAAGAATGTACATACAACTCTATATCCATTTTCTCATAATCAATAGAACGACTCAACTGCAGAAAAAAAGATAACTCACCTGTCGAAGAAACACAAAAAGAAATAAAAACAATTTTTTTTCTTTTCATTAAACCTCCTTATTGATACTATTTTCTTTCAGCAAATTAGAAGCATATACAACTTTCGCAGCCGGAATATTTTCTATTATCAAACCTTTCATTACCTTAGAAAACCCCAAGATAACAAACTCTTTTTTGTAACTCTCACAAATATTACTTATAGCATTTTGCCAATAAACAGGTGCCAACATATGCTTTTTCAAATACTCCTTAATTAAATTTTCCTCAGAATAAAAAGAGTTAAACGAAACCGAATAAACCGTATAATCCAATTTTCTCACAAACAACTTCTCAACCTCTTCACTAAAAGATCTGTCTATATTTCGCAAAAAAGGAGAATGACAACCATTTCCTATATTCAAAAACACACTCTTTATTCCACTTTTCGAAATAATTTCTATAATATTACAGTAATCTTCCTTTCGATAACTTACAACTATTTGCTTTTTCGAATTATAATTAGCAACATAAACCTCAAATTTTTCCTGAAGAGACCTAATACATTCCAAAAGTTGTTCTTCTTCTCCAATTAATGCCACCATATCACTCTTATTTTGTTCTTTTTCTTGCAAAAACAATTCTCCTCTTCTTTTTATCAGATATAGACTATCTTCCACAGAAAAAGCCCCTCCCCACAAAACAGCTAACACCTCACCTAAACTATGGCCAACCATAACTGAAGGTTTGTATCCTTTTTCTAATAAAGCTTTTAATAAAGCACCACTTATTACAAACAAAACCAAATGAACAAACAAAGGATTATTTTTTAATTGAAAACTTTCTCTTCCCCAACATAAGTCACGAACATCAAAACCTGTCATATCTCTTACTTTCGTATTTAAAATATCAAAAAAATGGTAACGTTTTTTTCAGGAGACCTGCAGTGGGAAGATGAGGAAAAGCAAAAAAAAGTTCCTCCCTGGCCGATAATAGGACACAAGGAGGAACCCATGCGTAAAGAATTCACCTTCACTTTGACTATCGACTACCCTGACACAAAACTTGAGACGTTAGTGGTGGTTTTTCTCCAGGCCATCAAAGGAGTGTTTGAGTCATTTGTTCATCAGATTTCTGTAGAAGTGGCAGAAAAAGAAATAAAAGAAGGTCGTATCACCTGTACATGCGGAGAAAAACATCACTTCATATGGAAAACAAAGCATGGAAAAAACACTGTTTTTGTTCTGATGCCCTTTGGAAAGATCACTCTTCCTCAGCTCCAAATTCAATGCAAAAAGTGTGGAAGAAAACTTTTTCTCACAAGATCTCTTCTTGGTGTAGAAAAGCGAAAAAGGCAAATCCTGAAAGATATCTACAGAGTGGCTTTAGCCGGGGCTCTTACCACCTATCGAGTGGCCGCTCGTATTCTTTCCTTCACAGGGTATAAAATAGGTCTTAGCACCCTCTGGAAAAACCTTCAAAATATTGGGAGAAAGATACATTTCAGTATCTCAGAAAAAGAAAAACCCTGTGGAGAAGCCGATGGGACGGGTATTCCTGTTCAGGGCAAGAAAAAAGGAGAAGAAGCTAAAATTCTTTTGCAGGAGAGGCAACAAGCCTCCCCATTGACAGGAAAAAATACAAGAATAGCAGGCCTTCTTGTGGATAATTACCATGCAGGTTGGGACAAACTTCTTAAGCCCATTCAAGAAAAACACTCTTTTTCTCGGTTTTTTCTTGTTGTCGATGGAGATACAGGGATTAACCAGGGCAAACATCCCGGTATCGTTTTTCAACGATGTTTGTGGCATGTAAGTTATCAATTGAAGTATTTTCTTCGTCTTGATAGAGTGAGATATCGTTCTTCTGAGTGGACAAATATTGTCGCTGAAACAGGGAAAGCCTGTTTCTTGGGGTACAAAAATGACTGGCAAACAAGACTTGGTTATCAAAGCGAGCGCAGACAGCATATTCAGAATCTTCTTGACTTATTTCACGAAAAAGGGCGCAAACATTGTTTTTATTATCTTCTTCGTGCTCAAAAAGACATGTTCGCCTGTGACAGTGAAGATGGTTTGCCAGGAACAACCTCAAGGGCAGAACGGGTGATGCGAACCATAAACCAGAGAATGGATGTAGGGGTATGGAAAAGAGAAGGGGCAACCAATGTTCTTGCTGTGCGTTTGCATTACTACTATAATCGTGATGAGGCTATCGATGGTGTCTACTGGCAGGATGTGATATAAAACATAGGGATGGTACGTACTTATTGCCCTGTTTTATGGCCTAAAAAGGGTACTTTCCCCAGAAAAAACTTGTTTATCTAAAATGTTCCCTGTATACTACAGTTGACAAAAATCTTTTGAGCCAGGGGTAACTTCTTTATCCTTTTCTCTCTCTTTCAGGTCTCCTGTTGGAAACGTAATCAAAAAAATAACGAAACTGTTCATTTGAGTTATACTCTTCTTTTGCCATACCAGGAAAAACACTTCCCTGTCCCTCAAAAACAAAAATCATATAAATTTACAACCTCCTCCATAAAAATTATAATTCTTTCAGAAATGAAGATAAGAAACTTCCATCTTTCACTCTCTTTACAGAAATTTTTAGAAAACCTCTTACTCTTCTAATCCACAATTTTACTATATAAACCCACCATAACAAATAAACCATTTTCCTTTTACTTGTCATCTTTTCTTCAAGATGCAAAAGATAGCTATTAGTATCAAAAAAACCAAGTTCTGCTTTTTGTAACGTTTCTTGATCAAAAAATTCTCTTTTAATAAAATGAAATCCTGCTTTTTCATAAAGATTCTTTGTTTCTCCTACAGCAGCAGTAAAAACAACATCAATATCTTTAGAAACCAAAAAAAGTACAAACATATTTCCTAACGCCTCTAAAATCTCTCCTCTTTTTGCCCCCTCTCCAGAAATAGCCAACCTCCCCACCTCACATAAACGCAATCCTTTTTCTCGTAAAAAATCTAAAGAAATGTTTAAAAATCCCTCTAAAGGCAATCTTTTTTCCTCAACAGAAATCACAAAACGAATACAGCCCACCCCTTTTTTAGTGGCATTATCATAGCATACAAAAACATAAGAATTGTCCTTAAATTTTTCATATTCCTGCCGAATTTCTTCAAAGAAACTTTCATAACTCTTTTCATCCCTCATATCCCCCTTCATATAGACAGAAAGATACCCTTTTTTCAACAATTCAAAGAACTCCTTCTTTCCTTCTAAATTTTCATCTCCCAAAAATACTTTTATAGTATATTTTTCACTTTCTAGACACACTTTCCCTCTCTTAATATTTTTTTCTCGAAAAGAAAAATGAAAAATATTTTTTCCATATAACTTTTGCAACTCTTTTACCATCATCCAAATCTTCCACAAAAATTTTCCCAAAAATACAGCAACAACACTTCCAACTCCAGAAACAATTAGAGGAATATAAATATAAGCCGAGGAAGGAAATAAAACCACAGATAAATATAAAGCAATTAAAAAGACCACTCCTAAAAAGCTAGAAATAAACATATGTTTAGATAATTCTTCTTTTCCCTCTTTCATATTTACCATCGTAAAAGGCCTTTTGAAAATAAGTCCCAAAAAACTCGCTACACTTAAAACACTATAAATAATACTTCCAGTATAAGGCAATACATTTTCATACCGAAAAAAATAATATATAATACCAATTAAGGTATAAGTAATCCACATACTCACGTCCAACAAACTTACACCTTTCTTATAAATTTCATACCACACTAATACAGAAAACAGAAAAATAAGAACAATCAATACATATTGCAACGGTAGAATAAACAAGGTAATAATTGACACTATTAAAAAAATCCAAGAAATTACCATAATACCCTCCTCTTAATTTCATCTCTCCATTATTATTTATTTTCGGATACATCCAAAAAACCATCTGCTACTATATTTCTTCCAACCTGCGCCATTACTTTTACCCTTGACAGATTCCCGACTTTTCTTTCAATATTTACCTTAACCTCAAGAATAGCAGGTGGAATGACTGGTGCCATAAATTTCACATCTGCTCTCACCAAATAACCAACCTTTTCAGCTAATTTTCCAGTTATGTAAGTACTTTTTCCATTATCTTCATTTTGCATTCCTAAAGCTTCCGCTACATAAACAACTGCCGTAACCTGTGCCATAATTTCAATAATGAGAACCCCTGGTACGATAGGACGACCAGGAAAATGTCCTTGAAAAAACCATTCATTGATAGAAAAATACTTCACTCCTATTCCACTCTTACCAGGAATAATATCATAACATTCATCTACCAGCAAAAAAGGATACTTATGAGGTAAAATTTGATATAATTCATTAATAGAGAATTTCATTTTTTCACTCATACTAGACCTCCATCAACAATAATCGTTGTCCCCGTGATATAAGAAGCTTTAGAGGAAACAAGGAAAGAAACGATAGATGCAATTTCCTCCGGTTTCCCAGCTCTTCCCAAAGAAACATTTCCTATCATTTGCTTCTTTTTATCAAAAGGAATTTTGGCAAACATCTCTGTCTCAACAAAGCCTGGAGCAACTCCTACTACTCTTATATTATACTTTCCCACTTCCCTAGCCAATGCCTTAGTAAAAGCAATAATACCTGCTTTCGCTGCGGCGTAATTAGTCTGTCCGAAAGAGCCCAAAATACCACTTACCGATGCAATATTTACTACGACACCTTCCCGTTTTCCCATCATACTTTTTATACATACGTTTGTCACATTCGCCATACCAATAAGATTTACCTCTATTACCTCACGAAAATCTTCTATCTCCATCAAAGGAAACAAATTATCTTTCGTAATTCCAGCATTATTTACAAGCACATCACAAGCACCGAAAGGTTTAATGACCTCTTCCTCCACTTTCTCTTTAACTTCATCAAAATTTTGTATATTGCATTCAAAAGCTTTCACCTTATCCTCGCCAATTTCCTGCACAATTCTATAAGCTTCTTCTTTACCCCTTCTATAAGTAAAGCACACAAAATAACCGTTTTCGGTAAGTTCCCTTACAATAGCCCGTCCTATTCCCCGACTTCCCCCCGTCACCAGAGCTATTTTGCCCATAAACTTCTCCTCCTTACTTCTCCATTTTTTCTATCATCTCGATATAAACTTTTCTCTTTTCAGTGGATAAAACCTTATTTTCTCTTAATCTTCTCTTTATTTCACGCAATTGAGCCAATGGAATTTCCACCTCTTCCACTTCTGCATAATTTATAACTATCCTCATTTTTTTATCATGTTGATAATTTGAAAGCAAAATTGATAAATCTTCCTCTACAAATTTTCCCTTCTTAAAAAAAGACGGTAAACTTAAATAATTAAATACACGAACAAAACGAGGAATAAGAAAATCAGGATATTCATTTACTGCTCTGTCAATATAGTATGAGCCCTTCGAAACAAAATCAACCTTATCAACCGGAGAATTTTTAATAAGAGCATATTTGGTTAATGTACTTCCATAATACGACATAACCTCCGGATCAACAAAAGACAAAGTAAGCAAGTTGGTGGCTACATCTACAGCAACATCTAGAAAATCATTATCGTGAGCATAGACAACTAATTTCTTTAAGTTGAGAAAATCTTTCCGCCCAATTGAAGACAACCCGAATAACTGGGCGTAGCGATAATAGTTCATCTTAAAAACAAGCTTTTCCAGTTCAAAATGCTGCATATATTCCTGTCTTCCTAACCTCTTTTCAGCAATAGCTAACATCAATTTCACGTCATCATTCGTCTTCCAAAATTGAATCCATTCCTGAGACAAAAAAATCTCTGGTTGTGTATTTAAAAATACATTCAAAACAAAAAAAACATTTGTTTCATTTCTCAATCCTATCAGATTGTCTCCATTTGGCTTTTTTTCTCCTTTATACACTTCATACAAAAACCTTTCTACTCTTCTAACAACCCCTTCTTCCCCTCCTTCTTTTCCATTTTCACCTTGATACACCAGAACAAAAGCACAGAGAAAACACAGTGTAATCACCACTATTCCTAACCAAAAAACTTTTCTGGACATTTTAACATTCCTCCTTGAACAGAATTAATAAAAAAACTCACCTTTTCTGCAATAAACGAAGGTAAATTAACTGCCACTTTTCCCTCTTTCATACATATCACTACTGTTTTTGCCAATACCACTTCTTCTTTTGTTCGCTTATTCTTCCCCTTATGATAAAACACCAACTTCCCCGTTCCTTCCCATGATAATAGATTCTCTAACAAAACAGTGTCCAAAAAAGAGACCGGTTTCTTATATCTAATTTCAATACTAGAAACAACAAATGCAATTTTCTCATCTAACACTTTTTGCTCTATCAAACCTGCTTCCTCAGCAATTTTAAAACGCCCTATCTCCAACCAACCCACATAAAACATATTATTAACAATTCCATAACTATCTATTTCATAAAACCTTGGCATAATTTCTACAGTAGTCCACTTCAAGCCATCAATCGACATATTACACCTCTTACCTCCACCTCTATTTTACTTACTAGCAACCACACAAGAATAAACACCTCCTTCCGCCAAAGAAGAAAATAAAGCACTATTAACAGAAAAATTTGTCTTTTCTCTTATACATTTATTTTTTATTATTTCATCTGAAATACTCTGAATAGGAAATATTTCATTATTTGATAGTAAGAAAACTCCCAAATTCAACATCAAATTAACCCCAGGAATATAACCAAAATAGTCAGTAAGAGTAGTTAATTTTATATTTTTCCCTATCACTTTTTCCATTTCGGAAAGAATCTTCAACTCTTGTTTTGCCACTTGATGATGTCCATGTCCTTCCCCAAAAATTAATTCTACCTTCTCATATATGGGCTTTTTGCGAAGAAAAAGGGCTTCCTTAACCACAAAATCTCGATAAGAGTTTGGAAAAACAGGAGCACAAATCATAGAAATATCCTCTATACATCCATACATACGCCCCTCTCGTTTCTTCACATTCTCAGCCTTTTCCAAAACAAAGAACACCGCACCTTCTCCTAAAACAAACCCTTCCCCATCATAGGAATACAATTTTTGATCATCACTTATCATTTTTATGTCTAACAAAGCCTTATGATATGCTTCAGAATATTCAGTATAAGCACCTACCACCACAGCTTCGCATATCCCCCATCGTAACAATCTCTCCGCTAACAAAAGAGACGCCACCCCCGAACTTGCACCCTGACATAAAGTTGTAGTATAACCCCTTATACCCAATTCCACTGCAATCCACCCCGTAGATGCATTTATTACCGTATTAGGAAATATACCCGCATCCGCCTTTTCGACTCCATTTAATATAACTCCATCAAAAAAATTTTTAACACTTTCCAATCCACCTGTTGCCGTTCCCGTTACCAATCCTATTTGGTAAGTATTCTGCATATTTACCTTTATTTGAGCGTCCTCTATAGCCATTTTGGCACCCAGTACCGCTAATTTACTAATTCTATCCATCTTTCTTATATTTCTTATTCTTTTTTCTCCTAACATCTCTTCCACTCTTTCTATATCTATTTTTGATACTTTTTGGCTTTTACGCTTTCCAGAAAAACCTTCAACTAAAGAAACTTCTCTTATACTCGTTTTACCTTCACTCATTGCAACTAAGATTTTCTCCTTTTCAAAGAAATTATATCCTGTAACCAAACCTATTCCTGATACCACAATTTTATCTTCTTTTAGACATCCTGACTCTTTTTCCTCTAAAAACTTTCCCCCTCCAACCACTACACTGACATTATTTCCCCCAAATGCAAAAGAATTTTTCATTCCCACATCAAAAGAAGAAAAAGAAGAGAAACTTACATAAAAATCTTCTCTTTTTCCCAATCCCGGTCTTGGTTCAGAAAACCCAACTATAGGCAACCACTTTTTTTCATTAAAACCTTTACACAATAAAGCCAATTCTAATACCCCAGAAGCCCCCAAAGTATGCCCCAAGAAAGATTTTGGCGCTGATATCATACTATTCTTAAACTTATGTCTTATTTGAGAAAATGCCCTATATTCTACCATATCATTATGAGCAGTTCCCGTTCCATGAGCATACAAAATAACTTCACTACTCTGCAAGTTAAGACCTTCCAATGCCATTTCCATTGCCTTTTTAATATGTATACCCGTGGGATCTGACGCAGTAGGATGATACGCATCAGAAGTACAACCTCCTCCCAAAAAATATGGATAACAAACACCTTTTCTTTCTTTAACCTTCTTCTCGCTTTCCAAAATTAAAACACCCGCCCCCTCACCTATTGTTAATCCCACACTTTTCGTACTAAAAGGAGAACTACCCTCTTTAGCCAACGATCTTAACGAAGAAAATCCTGCAAAAGATATCAAACTTAAAGGATCTGTTCCTCCTACAATAGCTAAATCCAAGTGCCCTTCTTTAATGAAATTTGCTCCTATTAACACCCCATGTAATGAAGAAGAACATGCAGTAGAAAAAACCATCTCCATTTCCACCTCAATACCCAACTCATAACGAATTCTTTGAGATACACAATTTAAAGGATACACTAATAAAGAACGCAACGGTATTTTTTTATTAAAAAGTAAAAATTCTCTATAAAAACTTTCTAATTCTGTAAAACCACATAAAGAAGTACCTATAAACAAACCAACTTTTCTTCCCTCCAAATCTTCTTTCCTCAATTGGGAATCCTCCAAAGCCTCAAATAAAGCCTTAAAAAGCAAAATCTCTCCCCGCTCCAATAACAGGTTACGTCCTGATCTAAAATTTTTCCCAATCAAATCTATCAATTCTTCATTCGAAAAAGAAACCTCTCCCCCTTTGTCCGACCAACAACCCTGACAATCTAATCTTTTTACCCTCTTTATGCCTGTCTTTCCTTCTAAAACATTCTCGATTATTTCTTTTACGTTATTTCCCACCGCTCCTATAGCACCAACGCCACTCACAACAACTCTTTCCATACCCCCTCCTTTGTTACTCCATTGTCACCTGGGAACTTCTTGTAAGAAAAAGAGGCGTAGTAACAGTCATTATTTCATAATCCTTATCTTTTGTTTTTAATACCATTCCTTTAATCCCCGCATACGCCCATTCTTTAGACATCTTCGCATACCCAAAAAACATCTTTATTTTCATAGAAAAAAACAGATTAAGCATTCTGCCTATTTCAGCCTCTCCCACATAAATTTTTCCCTCTCTCAAAATTTCCTCTTTGTTTCTAAAGATATCTACCTCAGAAGGCTTAATCACCACACATATTACCCCTTCCATAAAATTTTGTTTTTCTTTCTCCAAAGATTCCCGTCCCACAAAATCTTCTCTTCTCCAATCAATCATCCATCTTAATTCATTTTCTATTACCGAATCACCCTTTCTTATTGAAAGGGGAACACAGGGAAAACGAAACTCATTCATACATACTAAAAACAATTTTTCCAGAACCTCACCACCCACTTCTTTTACCCCCAATGACACAAATTTGTCCATCAAACTCCGCCCCTTTCCCTTTTTTATAAAAAAGCGATACCCATATTCCCCTGTAACACCTGCTCGAGAAACAATAACCCTTTCCCCGTCCATAAACCATTCATACATCCTCAGATACGTTAATCCTAATATTTCAACCCCCACAATTTCTTTTACATATCTCCATGAAAAAACTCCTTCCACCCCTACGATTTCATAATCCTCCGAAACATCTCGTACACCAATATCCTTTCCTTTCTCCAACAAAAACAACTTAGAAGCTTCCGTAACAAGCACCCATATTTTATTTTCAAATGGCATAATATATACAATATCACGAATCTTACCATCTTCATCTAAAATTACAGAATGCAAAATTTTATAAGAATCCAACAAATGGACTTTTCCAGCTATAAATTTCCCCAAGAATTCTAATATCCCTTCTTTCATCTCCATTTCCAAAATAAAGAACCTTTCTTCTCTAAATCCAACTGCACCATTTTCTCTCAATTCATCATAAACCTCTACCAACTCTTCGTTTACAAAATCCACTTTTCCAG
Source organism: Longinema margulisiae (assembly GCF_025266855.1). Classification (GTDB taxonomy): domain Bacteria; phylum Spirochaetota; class Brevinematia; order Brevinematales; family Thermospiraceae; genus Thermospira. The sequence goes on along the minus strand of NZ_CP053071.1, from coordinate 1,487,695 downwards.
AAGAAACATTTGCCTCAAAAGAAATTCCCATGATATAGTCTACCAAAGAATTTACAGACCTGAAAGCAAACATATCATTTTCATTCACTTTTATACCAAACTCCCTCTCCACTCCAACTATCAAATCTAGTGCATCAATTGAATCCAACCCCAAACCCATTCCAAATAAAGGAGCATCATTATCAATTTCATCTTTCTCAAGATTAAGATTTAGTTGTTCGATAAGCAAGTTTTTGACCCTTTCCAAAACACTTTTCCTTTCCAAAACATAACTTAGAATAGAATTCATTTTTTCCTCCTTTCAAAATAACTATATGTATTATAAGACAAAAAAAAAAAAGTCAATATCCCATGCATGTCGTCTCGCAACTCAATAGAAATGTCGTCATATTTATCTCAATAGAAATGTCGTCTTCTGGGAGAGGGTGGAGGAGATTTTGTGCGCTGTAGAGCTTATCTCATAGTACTCCAGTTCCACCCTCTCCTTGTAAATATGGACAGAACCATCTAACCATGTTTTGATGGTACCCCTGTCCATGTTTTTCAGTATTTCCTAATAGCTTTCCCAAAGTCACCATGGATATTTTTTCTTTTCATCGATCCATAACTTCCGTCATCATCTCTCTTTTCCTGGAAGCATTCTTTTGAAATCTATCCTCTTTTTCTTCAAGATACCCTTTTCTCCTGTCGATATATAAAGAAGAAACCGCAGAGAGGAGCGGATACCGATGAAAAAATCTTCTATTACCCTTCGTGTTGTCGGGGCGACGTTTTTTAGTATCTATCTTTCTATTTTCCTTTACTCTGTCATTCTTCCTTTCCTTTTTGTGATGCCCCCAGAGGAGAGGATTTCCTTCTGGATAAAAATGGCCGTGGTGGTAACCATCTTAGGTCCCATTTGTTCTTTTATTGTCTATCTTTTCTACAGGCCTGTCGCAAGAGCTACAAGATTGGCCCAATCAGGAGAGGAAATTCCCCATTGGCTCAGACACAAAGCCATGCGCTCTTTCCATGCCATTCAGGGGTTTCTCTTTATCGTCGGACTTTTAGCCTATGCTGCAGGGGCCGGTCTCAATTTTTTAGCAGAAATCGTCATCGAACACAAGCCTTTTGTCCCCTTCTACTGGATAAGTCGGTTAGTTCTTGCTCTCAGTTTTGGTATTCTCAATGGGCTTGTTACAGCCCGTATGGTCAACCTTGCCTGGCTTGAGGCCAAATACCTCATGGGAATTACCTCTCTTGAGGACAGCAGTGAAAAGTACGAATCTACCTTTTACAAGATTTTTCTCCCCGGTTTTCTTCTTGTGCTTTTCATCACCGTTTTCAGCGCGGTAGGAGCAATATACTATATTTACTACATGTTCCAAACAAACCAAACAGTTACCCTTCAACAGGCTGCTTCTCATTTCCTTTTCATTGAAGGTTTTCTTCTTGTAATGGGGGCTATTCTTTTTGCCACCATCCTGTGGGAAAACCAGTCTCATATCTCAAACTTGCGGGACCAGATTATGCGATTTTCTGAAGGGGATATGAATCTTGCCAAGAGGGTATTCATCATCAGTTTTGATAATGTGGGCATGATGACAGCCGGCATCAACAAAATCCTTGAAAAACTCCAGAAGACATTTCTCACCATCAAGGATATGCAGCGTATCGTCAAGCAATCTGGGGAAATCACCAACAATATCATGACCAAATCCCGTGAAGAGGCTGAAGAGGTCACCCACCTCATCACCGAAGCAGGAGAGAACTACGAAGCCCAGGTTGATGTGATCAAAGAAGCCACCTCCCGCTTCAAACAAACCATGCAGGAAGTCAAAAAGGCCATTGCCAACTTCCAGAACCAGCAAAATGTTCTCGAACACGTAGCCCAGTCCTTCCAGAAGGTTGCTTCTACCTTCAAAGACATGATCTCTATGACCCTCTCCTCAACAGAGCGATTTGAAAAACTCTCTCGAGTGATCGGTGATGGAACCTCAGGGCTTCAGGATCTTCTCGAGGCCACCAAGGGTATTCAGGAAACCAACAAAAAGGTATATGAGATTGTAAAGCTGATCATGGATATTTCAGACCAGTCCAATATTCTTGCTATGAATGCGGCTATTGAGGCTTCTCACGCCGGTGAATACGGAAAAGGCTTTGCTATTGTGGCCTCTGAAGTACGGGAACTCGCCATCCACACCGCAGAATCCGCCCGTCAGATAGAATCTCTCATCCATGAGATGCAACAGCGCAATGAACGAGGGGCCACTATCAACGAAAAACTCAACGAGATTTTCAAAACCATGCAAAATGAAATGCAGGCCACAACCAGTCAGATAGAATCCATTGCTCAGATGGCAAGACGGGAAACCTCCACCGCTGAAGCCAGTTTGAAAGAACTTGCCCAGATGCAGGAGGTTGCTCAGGCCATCAAAGAAAATGTGAGCATCATCGAAACCAACGATGCTTCTCTCTCTGAGATCATGAGTCATTTGAATGATACGGCTGAAAAACTCGCCTCCATCAGCCAGCGACTGATGGAGGGTATCTCCTTCATCAGCCAGTCGTATGCCAATCTCAGTGAAGCTTTTGACAAGAGCTTCGAAGCCATCCAGCAACTCGACAACGCTATGGCCAACTTCAAAATCGACCATGAGTAAGCATCTTCTGATTCTCTTTCTCACTGGATTTTCCCTTCTCTACGGCTGGAGAGCGTGGCATGTGATAGACACAGGAGCAGACACCACAGGTATTGGACAGGCCTATGTAGTGTCTATAGACACCCCTTCTTTTGACATCCAACCAGCTTCCACAGGCTTTGTGAGTCGACCCCTCCTCACATGGGATCTTTCTACCTCTCTTACCCTCGTCGATCCCCTCAGTGGTCGATATCAACTTGCCCCAGATCCTCTCCTCTCCCTTTCTTTTTCCATAGGAAACTCTTTCTCGGGAGTGGGTTTTTCTCTCCGACGAATTATTGGCTCTGTGGGTTCAGACCTCGCCGTGTACCGAACCGGCGTTAGTGGCTCATGGCTTCTTCTTCCCAACCTTCGGGTGGGGGGATTCTTAGGAGGCCTGATTGGAAAAGAATACACCTCCTATGGAACAGGCTTGGCTTTTTCCCTCGGTTCCCTCTATCAGCTCAGCGAAACATGGCGACTTGGCGTTTCCTGGCAAACGTTCTCCCCTCTCTCATGGTCGTCTTCCCTGTATGGAAAAGAGGTGCAGGAGAGATTTCCTTCTCGATTGGCCGTAGGGTTTGCCTCTCGCTTCGCAGTGGGAGAATGGTTCGCAGAGATAGACTACACGGATACCGCGTCCATGGGATTTCTCTCTGATGGAATCACAGAAAACCTTCCTGTCTCTGAACTCACCCCATGGACTATTCACCTCGGCTGGAGAAGTAAACTCCCTCTCTGGGATATTCCTTTTCATCTTGGGCTTTTCACCGACCACCTCTGGACGTCTCCAAGACCTTTACGACAGTGGTCCTTGGCTCTGGGTATCCGGGCGGTAGGGAAAAACGTTCGTCTTGCCTTCACCTGGGTAGATAATTATCTTTTTTCTCTTTTTCTTTCCGATGTTCAACCTACAGAAAGGGGTCTCGTTTCCCTGAGCTATCTCTTTTGAAAAGACATCTTCCAAAGATTTTCTCTTCTCTCAGAACCCAAAGGCTCATCCTTTATTTTGTTTGAGCCTCACACAACTCAAAAAAAGAAAAAGCCTTGTGAAAATACTCTTCTCTTTTTTGACTGAGGGAAAGAAAAACCGGACCCTCCACGGCCTGTTTTTGTTTCAAGGCCACAGGAGCCGCAGAAAAGAAATGTTCAAGAGCACTTTCAGACACAAGATGCGACCCGGTGGAATACTGAAAAAGAAAAGGCACTCCCATACGAGAAGCATCCGTCCAGAGAAACACACAGGCTTTGGAGAGGGCAAACCAGAATCTTCCTGTCACGGATGAACACACCATCTCATCAGAAGCAATCACCCCAGCCACTTTTTCATCATCCGTCAAATCCTGAAGAAGAAAGGGAAGATCAATTCTCTTCTCCGGAGCCACCGAGGCCAACATATCCAGTTGAACCTGCCGTATCTTTGATACGCCTAACTGGGTGGAGAGAATAGGGTTTACGGCTACCACTCCCGCGGCACATTTAGGATAGTCAAGAGCATACATCAAAGCCACTGTTCCCCCCAGACTTTCTCCCCACAGAAAAATTCTTGCCTCTCCATCCGTGCGCCGTATCTCCCGACTGATCTCAGCCACTTCCTTGGTATAGTCATGAAAATTGGCTATATCCCCCCGATTGTGCTGCGTTGTCTGTCCAAAGCCCAAAAGATCAGGACATATCACCGTATAGCCATGCTGAGCAAAAAAATCCTTGAGATAGGAGAGATACCCCCTATGAAGTCCAATACCATGCAAAGCGATAAGATACTTCGCCATCCCTTGCTCCTTTTTTTATTATCGGAGTTTTTCCAAAAAAACAAAGCCCCCTCTCAAACGCTCTATGCTCTGTACACAATCAGCATGGTTCTATCATCCGTGGCTGGAACATCCCCACAGAAATTCATCAGTTCTCCTATAACTCCATCCCGCATTCCATCCACATGAGAAGAGGCATGACGAACAATGGCCTCATAGAAACGTGTCTCTCCAAACTCTTCACTTTTTCTGTTCTTGGCCTCAGTAATTCCATCGGTATAGAGAATCAGAAACTCCCCCTGGCGAAGAGAAACCTTGTAGAGTTGCATCTCCGGATCAAAAAGAGACGACTCCACCATACCCACAGGCATCCCTCCCCCCTTGAGGAGCCGGATCTTTTTCTCCTCAGGAAGATAGAGAATCCCCTGCTGGTGTCCAGCACTGGTGTAGTAGAGTTCGTGAGTTTTTGTATCAAGCACTCCATAAAACACCGTGGCAAACATCGTAGGCAGGGTATCACGAAAGAGCACAGGGTTTACCTCTTTCAGCACTCTGGCGGCATCGAGTTTCCCCACCGCATAGGTACGAAGGGCAGAGCGAAGCATGGCCATCACCATCCCGGCCCCTACCCCATGACCGGTCACATCCGCCACCACAAGCCCCAATCGATTCTCGCCTACTTCAACAAAGTCATAATAGTCCCCACCCGACTCCGTCTGGGGTTGATAATACACCGTGAAAAGATACCCCGGCACCTGAGGAGATCCCTTGGGAAGGATAGCACTCTGAATCTCCTTGGCTGACTCAAGTTCTGCCTCCATACGGCTTTTTTCCTTGACTTCCTGAAACATCCTAGCAATCCGAAGACTCATAGCATTGAAACGTTCAGCCAAATCCCCAATCTCATCACGAGAAAAAACCTCCACCTGTTTTCCCCACTTCCCTGAGGCAATCTCTTCTGTCCCCTCCGCAAGCCTTGCCAATGACTGCAAAAGAAACCTGACAAAAATCCAGGCAAGCAAAAGCACCCTCACAAGCAAGAAAATAGCCAGATCCACTGATCGGCGTTCTACTTCCTTCTGCTGTTTCTCAAAATCATCAATAGAAAGAAGAATGGCCACCGTTCCCGTGCGATAGGGGGCATAGAGATGACGGAAAAGGCCGTGAATAGCCTCCCCATCAAAATCCCTAGCATGGGTACGATATCCACTCAACACAAGCCAGCGTTCTGCCGCTTTTTTTATGCTACTAACAAAATACGTCTTCTCAAAAACAGCGGTATATCCGTCCTGAGTAAATCGAGCAGGAGCAACTTTCCCCACCTCGACTCTATTGGAGGCATAGCCAGCGAGAAGCTGGTCAAAAGCCTCTGTGGGCTTCCAGTTCTTTTGATCCTGAGAAGAAGAGAATTCAAGATACCGCCTCAGGTAGCGCTCTATACTATCTAAAAAACCAAGGGTGAGTTTTTCCTCTTCTTTCAACAGATTCGTATGAGAAAAAATTTTCTTTTTTCGATAAAGATTCTGCAGTTCTTTTACTTCCTTTTCTGACATCCCCGTCACCTGAAACCATCTCACCAAATTGGCCATCTGATTTGAGGAGAGGGGTATCTCCTGCCCACGTTTATACTGATCAAATCGAGCCTTGAGAGTATACACCCCTCGCACTAACGAAGAGGTCATCACTCCCTTGGCCTTGAGCCTTTCCCCTGCAGGAGTCAAATCCCCGGCAGAAGTAAAATACCGCCTATACGTCTCATCAAATCTCTCAATAAAGGTAAAATTCCTTCTCACCTCAAGGGGAAGGGCCCTTCGCCGGAATAAACGTCCTGTTTCCAGAGCAGAAAGATACCCTGCCCATTCCTGTCCCACCTTGCTTTCCACAAAAGCCCTATCATAAAGGGGAATAAAGGCCTCATAAGAGCGCTGGAGCCTCACAAAATACAGACGAGGAAGATACCCATCATAGATCACCCGCCGATTCGTTTCACTGATCTTCTCGCCCACACTAGAAGGAATCGTATGGAATATCACATATCCATTGGGATCCACAAAAAAAGCCATATTGAACGAAGGGATATTGGTCAGGGTGTACAGATACTCCTGAATGGATTGGTATTGCCGCTGAATGAGGATCTGTTGCTGTTTTTGCTGCTGAAGCTTTTGTTGACGACTCTGCTCCTTGATCGCTGACTTGAGTACCGCAATCTGTTTCTGAAGCTGCTTTTGTTTTTGTTGAGTACCAAAAATGTTCTCAAGAAAACGATTGATGGCACTCTCCTCACTTTCAGCCGGAGAAGAGGAAAGGATCGTCGTCTCGGGGAGATTCACCACCACCTCTCCCCACTTATCACGCCCATACTCTTCGACATTCTTGCGAAAGGCTTCAAGATACACCCGAAGATTTTTGGCAATAAGATCTTCCTGTGCCCGCTTTTGCTGAAGAGTACTATAACGAATAAAAGGAATAGCAAAGACAACAAAGACAAAAGCCACAAAGAATACCACTTTCACCTGAAGGCTCACCTTTGGCCATCGAAATCCCTTTTCCCTTCTTTTCATACCCTTTTATCTTACCTTCCTTCCCCAAAAAACGCAAGTCCTTTCCCTTTCTCTCACTTTCGCTTGCTCACCACAATCGAAAGGGCGGTGGTTAGTTTCAGAATATTCTGATTGAGGGTCCGTATCCGACTGCACAACACCCCCGCAATAGCCCGCAAAAGCTTATACCCAATGGTATGGTTCTCATCACACAGGGCATAAAAATCCCTCTGAAACACCTCATACAGTTCCACATCACTCATCGCCTTCACCGTGGCTGAACGAGGAGCCCCTGTGAGAAGAGACATCTCCCCAAAGAAAGGCATCTTGGTTTCATCGTAGGTGGCAATAGATTTCTCCGCCTCTAACCATTCTTCCCCCGCCCGACGCAGGGTAATCTGACTTGTCACCTGTACCACCCCTTTCTTGAACAAAAAAAGCGACGTCCCCTCTTCTCCTTCACTGACAATCACCTCTCCCTTCTTATACCGCCGTTCATGGAGAAGGGAAGCTACCTGTGCCCTTTCTCCATCGGTGAGATCAGCAAACAAAGAGAGCCGTGCCAAAAACTCCTCTCTTTCTCTTCCCTTCATAGTCTCTCCTTACCGTATCACAAACGCATAGGCATCATCAGGGGAAATGATATACTCATCAGGAGGATTGATTTTGACATGATATTTGAGGTCCTCTTCTCCCGTTTCGCCGGCCAATTTTGAACGTATGAACTCATCAATAGCATCATTGCCTGATAACATATCCTCAATGCTGAGTTCCTTCTCCGCTCGATAAAGCCCCACCACAATGAGTTTTTCTCTCTCCCGAAGAGCAAGAAAATACTCGCGAAAACTCTTCCCCACAAAACGCGTATCCACCGGGATCACCATGAGACGGGGATGTTCATAACTTGCCAAAAGGTCCTCAAAGAAAACCGGCATAGCAGGCGAAATCATCGAGGCCGAAAGAAGAGTGGGGCTAAACATCCCGTTGAAGATGACATTCTCCACACCGGCCCTTTTGAGGGCACTTGCCTTTTCACTTTTGATGGCCTCAGCACTCACACAGAGATCGGGATTCAAGGCCTTGAGACTCAAGGTCGCCATGATCGTCCTTTCATCAGCATCATCAAGAGAGCGATGATGAAAATTGTCTGCTAAAATAAAAGCATGCATCGCATTTTCCACATTGGCCCGTTTCAGAACCGCCTCTTTGGTGTAATCACCAAACACAAACTTCATCAAAAGATGGGGAAACTTGTTCTTCACCTCGAGAAACTCATCCTCCGTCATGTCATTCACCAGCACCAAGGCAAGATGCTTTTCCCCGGCAAATTCAGGGAGAATAGTCAAGAGCTTCTCAAGATAACTATTGACCCCGAGAATAAGGATATGATTCTTTACCCGCACAACCGATAACCCTCTTCTTTCTTTGAGTTTTTTGTCTATCAAAAAGGAAACTATCTGCCCACTCAAGATGGCATAAAAAGCCACCCCAAATACAATCACCACCACTCCAATAACCCGCCCTACAACGGTCTTTGGGACAATATCCCCATACCCCACCGTCGGGATAGTCACAATAAGCCACCAAAGCGCATCCCCTATCGTTTTGAAAAGGTCGTTCCCCCCTGCCTGTTCCACCCACCACACTAACGGAACCAGAGCCATCAGGGATAAAAAAAGCCCGAACACCAGTCTATTGCTTGGTTCAGAAAACCAGGCTACAAACCTTTTCCAGAGAAAAAACTCCCTTCCCCGTTTTTGTTCTCTCATTCTCCCTTCTCACTTTCCTTGATAATCTTTGAAAGCAACTGTCTGCCATCTTCTTCAAGGCCCAAAAACTCCATCGCCATACTTACTCCTGCATTTTCACCCGGAATATAGTTTGTCCGTATCACCCTTGCCCTCACCTCAAGTTCCATATCTTTGTACTGAATACCAAGTTTCAGGATGGTATTTTCCTTGATGGTATGCATGAGATACATATTTTTGTTGACCACAGAAATACCGCCCAAGGAAATATCCACCACATCAAGGTATTCCTCTTTGTTTTCAGGTGAGCTTGCATACGATTTCACCAGCACCTCTCCAATGATATCAGCAAGACTCCGGATATAAAACACATCGTAGATACTGAGTTCCTTTCTTCCCCCATCCCTTGGCACCGTAATCTCAATAGCCCCCACCACTTTGTCCCCAATGAGAATGGGCAAAAGAAGATACGAAAGAATCCCCCGACTGATATACGTCTGTCTGATCTTGTCCAACACATCAGGGGCCATCTTTTTCTTGATCATCTCAAAATACTTCTCATAGCCAATCACCCCAAATTTCTCCCCAATATGGAGATAATTGGGAATGTTTTCTGTATCGGCAATCCAGAAGGGTTTTTTGTAGGTATAGACCACCCTCTCTAAAGGAGAAATCTGATCAAGATTCTTGAAGATATTGATCTTGAATTGATGACTGAAGCGCTTAATCTCCTCTCCCACCATGGAGAGAATCTTCTTGAGATCGGGATTTTCCTCCTTGAGAGCAAGATAAATGGCCCGAAGCGTATCAGGAAGTTCCGAGATATTCACCTGCGTGCTTTCCTGCGGTTTGGTTTCAATTTTTTTGATAAAAACCCTGAGAAGCTCTGGCGTCTTTGGACTATAGCGACTGAATCGCCTCACCGGATGGTACCACACACTATTGGGAAGCAACACCTCTATAGAACGAAGCTGAAAATTATAAAGCCGTACCGTCGTAGGAGAAGAATAGTAGAAATTCTTGTTATACTCAAAAGAAAGAATAACATTCTGAATAGGGAGAAGAGAGGGTTCTTTATCGAAAAAGAGATTCACCGTATTCATATCCACACGCGTCACAAAGCCCGTGATATGGACCTTGCTTTTGCTCTCTTCGAGCGTTACCCCTATCCGTTTGATACGCGCATGATTGTAGAGATTGATGATTTCATTCTTCTGTGCTATTTCTTTATCCATACCCTGCTCCATTTTTGGTTATGTTATGGTTGAAACTTCCATATCTGTATCTCCCCTTGTCTTGTTCCTACAAAAATCCTTTTGTTGACCGGATCATACTGCAGGGCCATCACATCCGATCCCGCATTCTCCATCCCCACTATCTTTTCTGTTCGCCAATCCCAGAAAAGCACCATATCGTCCTCTCCTCCACTCACCAGATAACGGTCATCTAAAAAGGTCACCACCAACACCGCCCCTACGTGTCCTCTCAGGGTTTTGAGTGGGGTTGGACTCACCTCATCCCAGAGAAAAATAACTCCCTCTCCACCACCAGAAGCAAAGATTTTTCCACCGGGAGCAACTGAAACATATTCCACCGGCAAAAGGTGTTCCTTTGTTGTATATATCGGCACAAGCTCTGGAAAAGTAAACACAGACACAGAACCATCTTCCCCCCCGGCAATAATCACCCGTTTCACAGGATCATAAGCCACACTCCATATCTCCCGGGAAGAAATTTTTCTCTCCCTGACAAGATGAAGCTCTGGAAGTTTCCAAAGCCGAAGAAAACCATCAGCCCCTCCAGAGACTACCATCTCTTCCGCCTTTTTGATGGTCTGGATGCCTCCTGCATGTCCCTTCGTTCTCACAAGGGTTTTCAGCTGTCCCACATCCCAGAGAGCCATTGTATCATACGCCCCGTAAACCACATAACGATCATCCGAAGAAAACGCAAGGGGCATCCCCCAGATCTGAGGATAGGTTTCCCGAACACTCCCTTTCTGCCGCCAGTTTGTAGTTTCCCAGAGTTTTACGGTTCTATCGGCACTTCCTGTGGCAAGATACCCCCCATCCGAAGAAAACACCCCATAAAACACATAACTCGTATGTGCCACAAAATTGGTTTCTCTTACAAAAGGTATCCTTTCCGTAAACTGAAACTCACTCGTTTCTCTCACCGCCTTGCCACAGGCTAAAACCACGACAATTCCCACCATCACCACAAGAAAGACTCTTTTGCACCCTTTTTTCACCCCCACCTCCTGCAAGGAAAAAAGGGGCTGTCCCTCTGGACAGCCCCATCGTTTACCAGTTATCAATCATATCATCCGCATTGAGGTTCATCTCTGAGTAGAGATCCACATCGGCCGTCAGATAGTCAAAATAGATATAGAACGGCCTTCCAATCATATCATCTGGCTCAAAGTCCACACGGAATCCTATGAAAGTAATCCCTCTCTCCTCAGAAACCTTGTAGTTTTCCTGTTCAATGGTATCAGGAATATTTACCGTCATCTGCTTCCATCCAACCCAAATAAGTCTATCACCGCGGAGATACTTCACCCTATCAAGATAATCGCGAAGAACCACACTGAGCACATGCCGGTAGTTTCTTCCTACTACCCACACTTTGAGGTTTTTGGTAATACCACGAATCTTGGCTGGTTTTGCCGGGGTAATAGAGAGCCAGGACCAATCCCGTTTCATGAACGAAACCTTCACACCAAGAACATACTTGTTCTTGTCAGATTTAAGAGCAGCAGGAGAACCTTCCCTGCGAATAGCGGAAGCATACCCATAGTCCCGAGGAATAAAAGCCGTCCACTCACCTGCGGCTTCAAAATCATCAACTAAAAGCGTCTGCAAAAGTTCTGTGGCCACTGTCCTATCAGCCGACTCCCCCGCATTGGTATTGATGATAGGAAACTCCCCAAGGCGAAGGTTTCCCCCCGTATTCTCGACCTGTTGAGCAAAGAGCACAGTGGTGACAACCACACTGACAACTATCAAAATTCCAATTCCTGCGATCCTTTTCATAGCTTCTCTCCTTTGGCTTATTACCATCTATTGTTGGCCAGATCGTCACCATTGAAACGCTCAAGATACACGTCGGTCTGGACCTGGAGATAGTCAAAATAGACATAGAACTGATCCACTCTCTCTTCTGGATGACTCCAGAGTTTGATCATCTCGAGTTTAAGAGGTTTCAAAAATGGCACATGATTCTGAGCCTGTGGTACATAGCCTGGAACGGTTGTTCTCAGATTCTTCCATCCCACATACTTGATGTCCCCGGCAGGAATACGATGCAAAAATCCCTTGTAATCCCTGAGATAAAATTCAAGCCAGTAGTTATAGTTTCCACCCCATACCCACATATCCAGGGTCTTTACCACACCAACAAGAGAGACATTTGTCTCTTTGAGCTCCCCTGCATGAGAGGGTTTACCATTGGCATCTACGCCGGCTCTCGCCAAATGATAAGGGATAATCTCCACATAGTTATAGCCCTTGCGTACATACTGAGCCTTAACCCCAAAGACCCACTTCTGTCTCTGCTCCATTTCTTCAGGAATCCCAAGAGGTTTGCCCTGAAAATAATCAGAATTGCATGCCTCTGGATCCACAGGACTCTGTGGGTCCATAATATTCGACGGTTTGGCAAACCGCGAGAATCGAGCCTTCCACACCAAATTGTTGGTCTGATCCTTTTCGTCACCAAAATCACTGATCAAAAACGTCTGCAAATTCACAGTTTCCCTATCTCTCTCGGAGAAACCCCAACCAAAAAGCGAGGTCGTATACCCAAACAAGAGGATAACGCATGCTATCACTAACCACGTCCCTTTGTATCTCATAAACCTCTCCTTACGTTTATTTCTCTAATATAGTATCAATCTTATTTTCGGCATTTACCAGCACAATCTTTGGGGAAAATGAAAAAATTTTTTCTTGTTCTATCTGTCCAAAGGCCGCAATAATCACCCTATCGCCCACTCGATTGAGATGAGCCCCAGCCCCATTGATACAGATAACCCCACTCCCCCTCTCTCCTTTCAGAGCATAGGTGATCAACCGGGAACCATTGGTAATATTCCAGACATGCACCTGTTCGTAGGGATAAATGTTTGCTGCCTCCATCAGTTCCTCATCAATCGTTATACTGCCCACATAGTCAATATTGGTTTCGGTCACAACCGCCCGGTGAATTTTGGACTTTAGTACCGTCAGTAACATATTCCGCTTCTTCTCTCCTTCACTCAAGCTTCAGATAAAAACTGGTACTCTTTCCCCAATAGCGAGATTCCGTCTTCAGCACCTTGCCCCGACTGTCTTTGATGACATACGTCAGGTAGATATTATAATTCCCTTTGGGGAGAAAGTTTCCATGAATGGTAATCCCATTCCAGTAGCGGGTATACTGAGCCTGATGGTTAATCACCTCTATACCCCGCACTCGCCCGATCAGATGGCTGCTCTGAACCTTTCCCGACTTGAAAGGAACCGCATAGAGATAAAAATCCACTGTCTTCCCCTGCTGGGTAAAAACCCAGGAAGAAATCTTGATATACCGTCGTGGGGAAAGACTCTGCCCACTCTTATCCGTTCCTACCTTCATGTAGCTCCCCACTTTCGTCACGGTCGGCGACTTGGCTACCGTTGGTGAAGGAGTGGTTTTCTTCTGAGGAACCTCCACGGGTTTGTCCTGAATAGGGGTGATTTCAGGAAGAGAGGAACCCTCACCCTGCGATGGAACTGCATTCGTCGTCAGGACAACTGGTTCAATCGTTTGAAGAGCCACCTCATTGGAAAGAGTTGCCACGGTATTTGTCTGAGAAAGCACCTCGTCCTTCAAAAGACTTGCGTTCCTGGTAACATCTTCCTCAACCGAAGCCTTGTCCCTCTGACAACCAGCAATCGCTAAAAAAATCCCTGCAAAAAGAACAAGAATAACCTTTTTCATCTTGCCTCCTCGTTTACCAGGAATACTTAAACGAATACAACACCACCCCACTGGGCACCTTGGGATAAAAATCAAACGAACGTGGGGCAAAGGTTTCATTGGGATTTAGTGAGAGAAACTCTTTCAAACTCAACGTTTGGGGAAGAAGAGCCATTTGATAATGCTTGTTTTTCACTCTATCAAAGGCTCTGGTATCCTGACTCTCAAAATGCACATCAGGATAGCGTGGGGTAAGCCCGAGAATACCCTGAATCACTTGGGTATCTACCACCTTTGGAGAAAATCCCTGCCCTCCTACTGCTAAAAAGTATTTGGTCGTCGCCTGAGCCACAGAAATACCAAAAGCCACCACCCCCTTTGAGGCATAGTCAGAAAGAAGCATACGAAGTTTCTTTCTTGCTGCTTTCTCAGTGAGCGCATCCTGAAAAGGAATAGCGGCTAACTTGAAAGAGGTTCCTATGGCCTTCAGGACATCCTGGGCAGACTGGGGGAGTGTTTTGATGAGACGATTCCATGGCCCAATCCCAAAGTCCTCATCAGCCATATTCACCAAGGACACCATCACATAATTCCAGGGTTCTGTACCCGTATATCCAGAGCCTCTGGCCATCTTCTGTTCCTGATAATAACGAAGGGCCGCCTTGAAACGATGATGGCCATCAAGAAGATAGAGCTTCTCACCCTGAAGAGCCGTGGCCACATGATCGATGAGAGAGGGTTCAGCTACCTGATAAAGACGGTGTTCGTTTTCTGAGGCATCTCCAAAAGAGAAGAAAGGCCTTTCCCCTAAGCTTTTGGAAACCAGTTCGGAAAAACGAAGCGAGGGATTGTAATACCCAATGAGAATGGGCTCTAAACTACACTGCGATGTCATCACCCGCTGATAACAATCCTCAACATATTCGTCAATGGTATTTTCGTAGAGATGAAGACGCCTGGAAAGTTCCTCGAGAGAGACAAGCGCAAAAAGAGACAAACGTTTTGCCACCGTTCCCTGATGGAGAAAGGGTTGCTCATACACATAGAGTGAGGTCACCTTGTCAAAGACAACCACATCTCGAATAAACCATCCAAAAAGCTTATGCTTGGCAGCAACATAGCTTTCCTGTTCCCCCGGAGTCGTGCGGATCACATGAGAATAATGGTAGGGGTTCTTTTGAAGCTGAGCTACTTCTCCCTCATCTAACTCATCAAAAGGCTGTGATAAACATTCATCAATCCGGGCTATCTTTTGTGAATTGTAGTAGCCAGCCTTAAAAGGTTGCAGCCAGGCCATATATCACCCCTTTCTCGTGTTTCGACTTATCCTTGTATTTATCGGCTATAGCAAGCATAAAATTAAAAGGTTTTTCAAAATTTCCTTTTTCTCGAGAGCCTGCACGGGTGCTTTCTTGTCCTATCTGGGTCATGGGCTATGCCCCTGAAACCCCGATTTTTCCGTTCACGAGGGCTTATTTGTTTTTTTATTCAAAAAGAAAGTATTTTTATTATAGTAAGAAATATTTTTATACTCTTTTTGCTTTTTTATCACTTTTTTTGAGACCTTCGCACATTCGTGCAAAGATTCCTTCTCTCAAATATCAAGAAGCCAGAGAGCATTTTTTGAGAAAATCAACTCCTCATTGGCTCTCCCCAAATCTAAGGAGCGAATCTTTTCCACCATCTGGGCTGGTCTCACCCAGGGAAAATCACTCCCAAAAAGTACCCGATAAGGTTCATGAGCCAAAATCATCTCCTTGAAAAGGGGATTGGGAAGATCAAGACAAAAGGAAGTATCAAGATAGAGAGACGGTAATCCTACCAGATGATTGGCCACCTCTTCCCACTGCTTGTAGCCACCCATATGGGCTAAAACCACTCGAAGACCCCGAACCTTGAGCACCTCTCTCAGCCTTTTTGGTGTCGCATGGGTTTCTGAAAAGGCCACATCACTTCCCGCATGGATGAGAAGAAGAAAATTATACCTCGCGCAGGCTTCATAAAACGAAGCTAAACGCGGATCATCAGGATAGAAACGCTGATACTCGGGATGAATCTTTATCCCCCTCATGCCATGTTGGGCAAGAAAAGAGAGTTCCTCTTCCATATTCCCCACAGAGGGAAAATCAGGATGATAGGTAGCAAAACAATGCACCCGACTCTGCTTCTGGTTCCATTCCAACATCCGTCGATTGATAGAAACCACCTGTTCTGGTTTTGTTGCCACAGGGAGATTCACCGCCATGGAAATACCATCTTCCTCCATGAAACGAAGAAGACTGTGATAACTCCCGTCTCCATAAAGCGTATAACCGCTTGCCTCACTCATCGCTTTTATGGCCTTTGGGGCTACATCATCAGGATAAAAATGAGTATGAAAATCAATAATCATTCCTCCCCCTTATACCATCTGGGGACTCGTTTCGATACCCCGCACATCACCTCATAGGGAATACGAGAACTCTTGTGAGCAAACTCTTGAAGAGAAAGAAAAGATCCAAAAACTTCTACTTCCGTCCCCTCTTCTATATGATCCGGATTGTCATCCAAACTCACCATCATATAATCCATACACACACGACCTACCTGAGGATACCGTCTCCCCTTGATAACCACCTCATACTTCCCGGATCCACAGGTTGACACCCCATCCGCATACCCCAAAGGAAGTACCGCTATGTATTCCCTTTCTTTTTGCACGACATACTGCCTGAGATAACTCACCGTCTCTTTTTTTCGCAGAGGTTTTATCTGGACGATTTTTGTCCTGAGAGACATCACCGGAAGAAGCCCTCTCTCCGACGAAGCCACCCCATAAAGAGAAATCCCTGGCCTCACATGGGTAAACTCCTCTCCAAAAGACGATGGGATATTCCATATACCCTCACTATTGGCTATATGACACAGGGAGATTTTTTTTCCAGCTAAACGCATGTTTTCCCGGATCTTTTTCAACCGCCGAACCTGTTCTTCGGAAAAATCCCTGTCCACATCCGCCGACGGAAAATGGGAAAAAATCCCCTCAAGAAATAGCCCCTCCAAAGACATAATTTCCTCAAGTCTTTCAGGAGCCTCATCATAACGAATCCCAAGCCTTCCCATACCTGTATCAATTTTCACATGGACCCGAAGAGATTGCCCCTGTTTCTTTGCCTTTTCACTCAGGCTTTTTGCATAGGAAGAAGAAATCACCGTCGCCACAAGACGATAGGTGAAAAGAGAGTCCATTCCCCTTTCCTCAACAGGACCTAAAATCAGGATATCTGAGTTTACCCCATTTTCCCGAAGTTCTATAGCCTCATCAAGGGTGGCCACAGCAAAGAAATTCACCCCCTCTTTTTCAAGGGCTTTCGCTACCCTTACCGCCCCATGCCCATAGGCATCGGCTTTCACTACCGCAATGAGAGGTTTTCCCCCTGTACGGCTGAGAAGAGTCTGTGCATTTTTCCTTAATGAAGAAAGATCAATTTCCACCCAGGTCGGGCGAAATGACTCCGTCGCAAACATAGTCCTTCCCATTCACTTTTCGTATATTATGGCACAAAAAGAGTTTTTTTTCAAAAAAGAGAGTGTTGTCTGAATACCTTTATCCCAAAGCCCTTACCCCTTTATGCAAAGGCTTTTTATTACATAATTTGAGACCCACCCGGGGATATTTTCCTACCCTTTCTGGGGCAGGGGTTACATCCCTCTATGCCGCTTTTTCTGTTTACAGCGGGCTTGTTTGTCTTTTCTATTTAAAAAAATAACTTTTTAAATAAAGATCTTTTTAGCAAATTCTGCTCTTTATTACCTTTTTGATAGCATTACACGAATATGTAATGCTATCAATTTTTCAGGCTTGATGCTCTGCATAGATCTCATCAAACATTTTCGCTGAGGTTTTGAAAGCATCAAGAATATAGGGATCAAAGTGTGTGGGCAATGTTCTTCCGTCCCCTTCTGTAAGGATTTTCACAGTCTGCTCATGAGACAAAGGCTCCTTATAAGGTCTTCTACTGCGAAGGGCATCATACTGATCAATAATATTGAGAAGTCTCCCTTCTAAAGGAATTTCTTCCCCCTTTAGTCCAAAAGGATAACCACTTCCATCATATCTTTCATGATGACTTATCGCAAATTTTGCTCCTATCCGAAGAATTTCCGATGGAGAATCTTTTAGGATTTTTTCTCCCAGAATAGTGTGGGTTTTCATAATTTCAAATTCCTCTGCTGTTAATCTGGCTGGTTTCAACAAAATATTATCTGGTATTCCCATCTTGCCAATATCATGCATGGGAGCTGCATAATAAAAAGACTCCACTGTTTTACCATCCAAGCCCAACCTTTCAGCAAGATATTTTGTGTAAAAACCAATCCTTCTTATATGGGTGTAGGTATCCTCATCTTTATATTCAGCAGCAAGGGTAAGCCGATAAACTGTCTCAATAAAAGCCTCTTTCACCTCAATAGTTTTTTTGTCCACCTCTTCCTTCAAAATAGCATTATTATAAAGAAGAAAATCTTCATACTCTTTCACTCTAAGTAAATTTTTCACTCTCACCATAAGTTCTGAGGGATCAACTGGAGCAGAGAGAAAATCAGTTGCTCCATATTGAAGACCTCTTATTCTGGATTCCTTATCTTGAAGCGAGGTCAACAAGATTATGGGAATTCTACTTGTTATTGGATTATTTCTTAATTCTTGAGTAGTCTCATATCCATCCATCTCTGGCATCATAATATCCAGCAAAATCAGATCTGGATTAAATTGCCATACCAGTTGAAGAGCTTCCTTCCCATTGGCAGCCTCTGCGACAACATATTCTTTCAGTAAAACAACAAGCAATTTTCGGTTTGGCTCATTATCATCCACAACCAAAATTCTTTTTTCTCTTTGCAATTCCCTCATATATTTCCCCTTATCTACAAAATTTCCTAATCTCATTTAAAAAATCTTCAACACTTATAGGCTTCGAAAGGTATCCATCAAATCCCGCAGCTATTAGTCTTTTTCTGTCTTCATTTAAAGCATAAGAAGTAATAGCCACAATTGGAATATCTGCTGTTTCTTCTTTTTCTCTTATAAAATGAAATGCCTTCTCACCATCCATGGTGGGCATTTGAATATCCATCAAAACGAGAGAGGGTTTCTCTTTCACGGCTACCTCTACAGCCTCTATTCCATTTTTGGCAATCACATAGTCATACCCTACTTTTTTAAGGATAGCCTCAAAAAGTTTCAAATTAATTTCATTATCATCTACTATCAATATCTTTCCCATCATTTCCCTCCTTCTTACACGGAATAGTAAAACTAAATCTTGCCCCCTTGCCCTCTTCACTTTCAATCCAAATTTTTCCTCCATGTAATTCAACCAACTTTTTACAAAGATTCAAACCAAGTCCAGTTCCTTCAAATTTTTTCGTGTAAGACTCCTCTAACTGAGTAAAAGGACGAAACAATTTTTCTTGATTTTGCCGTGAAATACCCGGCCCCGTATCCCAAATACTAAAACATAGCGAACAATTATGTTCATTCGTATCCTGAGCAGAAATCTTGTATACCTCTACCCCAATTTGAGCATAATCATCAACCACCTTAAAAGCATTACTTAAAAGATTGAAAAATATTTGCTTCAACATTCTTCTATCTGCAAACACATAATCAATTCCCTGTTCAATTGAAATTTCTATCTTAATATGACGGTTTATGGCTTTTTCTTTGAAAAAAGAAACCATTTCCTGAAGCAAATTTTCTAAATCTATTTTTTCCAACGATACTTCCATTTTTCCTGCTTCCACTTTAGATAGGTCTAAAATATCATTAATGAGTTCCAAAAGATGCCTGGCGCTCTTCAATATATATCCAAGATATTCTTTATGTTCCTCAGAGAAAGAATCCTCCATAAGCAACACTTCACAAAATCCAAGAATTGCATTCAGAGGAGTTCTCAATTCATGTGACATGTTGGCCAAAAAATCGCTCTTAGCTTGATTTGCCCCCTCTGCTTCTTTCGTTCGTTGTGCAAGAGTTACATTGACCTCTTCAATCTGGAATAGAGCTTTTTGCAATGCTTCTGTTTTGCTCGTGATGGTTTCTTCCAGTTTTGCATATATGCCTTGAATCTGATGAGCCATGTTAGATATGGACTCATACAACATATAGGTCTCTTCTATGCACTCATACCATCGTTTTTCCCTCTTGAGAGGCTCCAATGAAAAATTCCCTTGCGCAATCCACTGAGCATAAGTAGAAAGAGTAAATAATAACTTCGAAATATATAAACTTATCCCAATACTCACCCCTAAATTCAATAGAAAAAGAAAAAAAACGCAATAAAAGAATTTCGTAAAGCATGCATAATGTTTGTATTTATTAAATTAATATCAACAGCAATCCATACAATCCATCCCAAAGTAGTTCGGTAATAGCTTCCCAATTTTTTTTTACCATCTTTCATCGAGACAAAATAGGCCATGCCTTTTTCTTTTTTCATTGCTTCTTTGTATATGTCTGTGGCCGAAAAATCAGCATTTTCCATCTCCAATTTTTCAAAAAATGGAGTGGAAATCACTCTCCCCTTTCGATCCACCAAAGTAATCCGGATGTTTTCTATAGGAGAATAATTCCATATTATATTTCTTATAGCGTTTACATCGTATTCACAAAAAATATACCCTCTAATATTAGTTTTCGTTGTTATTAAAGGAACTTTAATCGGAATAAAAACTTTTTTTTCTTCTACTACAATATCCCCCACTTGGGGTTCCAAACTATTCCTTTCTCTGAAAAATACCGACAGCTCGTCTATATTTTTCTTGTGAATCTCTGGAGAATAATAAACCAACTTCCCTCTGAAATCAACAATTCCTATACCCAATATATCAGTATTTCGAAACAAAACACTTTTTAATATTTCAAAATTACACCCATTACTTATTCCTGTTTTACTTATCTCTCTCCCCACTTGCCCCAAAAGCTCAATTTTATTCTTAATAAAACTTTCTATCACTCTTCCCAGCGCCACAGTTGCTGGTAAGTTATATTCTTTTATTTTTTCTACTTCGTTTTTCCTAAGCCAAAAGTATTCTTGACCAATTGTCATTAAAAAACTCAACACTCCTGTAAAAAGGAAAACGAAAATAAACAGATACTTGATTCCTATTCTTTTCATACTATAAGTATACCACAAAAATATTTTTTTTCAAGAAAAAGAAAAATTAGTTCTCGCAACTCAATAGAAATGTCGCCTTATTTATCTCAATAGAAATGTCGTCTTTTGGGGAGGTGTGGAGGGGACTCTGTGTCCTGTGGAGCTTATCTCATAGTACTCCAGTTCCACACTCTCCTTGTAAATATGGACAGAACCATCTAACCATGTTTTGATGGTTACCCTGTCCCCCGGTTTCACAGTTATACTTTTTTGTCTTGGAAGCTGAAAATACCTCGTCTTATGTTTCACAACGTAGTCCCTTGATATTTTCCTCTTCACAGAAAAACATACCATATCCTTGAGGTTTTGCCCTTCCAGAAGGGGAACATGATGGTCTTCCTCTGAGAGAGGTGCTTTGTTGTATTTGGCATTGTGCCTCTCCCAGTACTCCTCTACCAGATATCTATTCGCTTCTTCTATCGTCTTTATTCCCTTATGCTTTCTGAATCATTTCCCCAAAAGAAGCCTTTCTCGGCCTTCGTAGACGGTGCTTCGGGGTCTTTTTCCGTCTTTCCCACAATCCCTCTTCACGAAGCCATCTATAGAGCGTCTGAGAGCATATTTTGGCTCCCGTTTCCCTTGTGATCTCTTCCGCCGCTAACACCGCACCCCACCCTTGATAGTTTTTCCTGTAAAGTTCAAGAGCTAATTCCCTGATTTCGTCCTTGTTGTTATTTCCACGGCGTCCTACAAGCCCATGATTTAACCCTTCATCTCCTTTTTCAAGATATTTCTGGTAAATCCTCTGAACCTGTCTTACGCTTAGCCCGAGTTTCTCCGCCCCCTTTCTCTGGGTGATTTTCTTTGTCCTGATCATTTCCATCACCTTCGCTCTCTCCATCGCCTTTCTCGTCATGCGTATCACCTCTTTCATGGTAACCCCTTTCTTCGTGGTTACCCTTATTTTAAAAAGGCGACATTTCTATTGCGATAGAACACGTCATTTTAAATGAGTGTTAACACAATTTGGAAGAGAGTTTTGATCGTGTTGTTTCACAAGAGAGGGGCTATTACCATATTTCAGCAAAACAGCCGTTGGGTCAAACGTTTAACCAATGTAACCTTTGGCTGAAACATGGTAATAGCCATTGGCCCACGTTTGCATGACCTTAGCTGAAACAAGGTGATAGCCGATTGTTGTGTGTTCCCTCCAATGACCTGAGGAGGTCTTGTTAGCTGAAATATGGTTATAGCCAGGGTTCCTCTATCCCCATACACTCCCCTGTTGCTAAAACATCGCCATATCCCCCCGCCCCTGCCTGCGGTGCCTTCTGACAGAAGCCCCCCTGGGAACATATGCCCCGCGGGCTGGTGGGAGAAAGCCCCATTCTCCTACCGGTGTCCGAGCCACAGGAGGTGGCGAGGAAGACCGGGGTCAGACATGGAGGACTGTCCCCGGTCGGCTACAGAAGAGAGGGGGCTACAGGTTTTTCTTCCAGCCCGCCAAGGGGGATGAAGGTCGTTGGCTACAAAAACCGCCGCAGGGACGGGGGCGGGGTTTTCAAAAGGGGCGAAAGCCCCTTTTGTCCCGCGCGGAAGCGCTTCTTCCGAAGTCAGGAGGACGAGTTGATGTCGTCCACGGAGGAAGGACTTCCCCGGAAAGAGAAGAGGTCTTTCTACTTACCCGCAAAAGCGGCCTATTGTCCGTTCGAGACGCATGCGTAGCATGCGACGAGGACAACGCCCCTTTTGCCCCGCGCAGGAGCGCTTCATGAAAGAAGAAAGATGAGTAAAAAAATAGCCCAACACTGAAAGAGAAGAGATGGTCGAAGAAGTATTCAGTTTTTGTGCGAAAATATCCATTCTGTATGAATGTAGAACGACATAGAACACCCTCAAAACAAAAAAGCCACCCCGAAGGGTGGCTTTTTTCCAACGTTATTCGCCCTGAGCAACCTGATCCTCGTACTGGCTGATACTCTCCAGCACCTTCTGAGCCTTGTTCTGAAGATCCTTATTCACAGGCTTGGGCTGTTTTTCCCAGGCGTCTTTGCGAGCCTTTTCGAAGAGAGCATAAGGCATCGCATACTGCTTGTAGTAGATGTAGTAGGTCTTGGACTCACCACCCTGCACTTCCTGAACATACTCCCAGTAATCAGCCACATTCATGGCACCGGAGATGTTCACATTCTTGGACACAGCAGCAATGGTCTCTTCAAAGTAGGTCTCAAGAGCCTTGTCTGAATCAGGATCAAGCATACCAGCACGAGCCAAAGCAAACTCACGGGTAGCTACCTGCTTGATAGCCTCAGTGAGCTTGGCAATCTTCTCAGCCTCAGCAAGCCGGGCGGCATTGTCCTTGCGAACAGCCTGAGCTGAAACCGTGAGATAAATTGTCTTTACTCCCTCTTCATCCTTGCCAATATACCAGCGCTTGTTCACCCACTTTGGCTTTGGTTCTTCGCTTGCCTGAATGGTGTAGATTTTGATCCTCAGGGCCTCGGCATCAGGAGAAACCTGCTGAGGCTGCTGGGGAGCTGGCTGTGGCTTTTTACCACCACAACTTACCACCATAAGCCCTGCCATAGCCACCATCACAAGGAACCACATCGATCTTTTCATAAGATCCTCCTTTTGTGTATTTTCCCTTTTTATCTTTTCCATGCGTTATTGCATGGTAAATATCAGTTCGTTTCCACGCAAGGTAGAGAGATCCAGCGACTCAAACCCCGGTTTTGTGGTCACCCCATCAAAGATGATCTCCATCAGTTCATTGGGGTTCCCCTGAAACTGGACCTCATATTCAGCGGTTCTGTCGTTTTTGGAGTAAAGCGTCTGTTTCACATTTTTTACCCTCTCAAGCTTCGATACTGTCGAAGCAAAGGTCGTTGCATCACGAGCAGAACCCACCTCAATCAGTCTCACCGTATAAAATCTACCACCATTTACGTATTTTTTCAAGTTAGTAATGAGTTCCGCTGTCACTTTTTTTACGCTATCCCGCATACTGGCACTGATAGAAGCCTCAAGGGAAACCGAATCATACTCCTGCCCACCCTTCTGGATACTGGCTATCACCCGCCCACCGGTACGAACATAGAGCTTGAGATCAAGGATCACATGAGCGGTTGTTCCATTTCTATAGGTCACCGTGGGTGTCACCTCCCCATAGAGTTCAGCATAGACCTGCTGGGCAAGAAGAAGACCCAAACCCACATTTCCTCGAGCCTCCTCCTGCAAAAGATTCTTTTCCTGAGCTATTTTTTCTGCTGATTCAAGATCAAAAATCTGGATACCCTGTTGGAGAAGTTCCTGATTGAGGAGTTGCACTGCCCGACGGGCATAACGTTCGGCATCAGCATCAGCACTCTGTTTGAGCGCCGAAGAATTGTAGTAGATGAGAATACTGAGACCAGAAATATCCACAGAGGAGAGATCTACCTCTGGCTGACTCTTCGGAGTTTCGGCCGTAGGAGTAGCCGGAGAAGAGGCCACGACTGGTTTCGAGGCCCCGCCTAAAAATCCAGCCGCTTCAAGATCATCTCGAAGTTTTTTTGTGGCAATCGTGGCTTTGAGCGAAAGGAGAAGATCTCCGTTCTCATCTCTTTTTGTAGAAGTCCACTCCTTCTGAAGGATATAAGAGGCAAACTGGGCTTCGGTATTCAAAAACTGCCCATCAACTTTGTCTTTTTGAGTCGTATAAGATTTTTCCCCCATAATAGATATGATCGCCTTTCGCATCACATCCTGATAGGCCATCCGCCGACTGGCCGCAAATTCAGAGGCCTTCCCCACTCCTTCAAAAGTCATCTTCTCAGGAAAACTCTGCACAGGGGCTTGAGGTGTCGAAGGCATCTCAACTTTAGCTTCAGGTGGACGAGGAGAAGCACAGGAAAAAACCAAAAAAACTATACCCAACATCCCAACCCATGGTTTCATACACCACTCCTTCTTTTTTTTCCAGAAATATACTACACCCAAAAAGTATTTTTTTCAAGAAAAATCCCCTCAAGATACAAAAAAACGGGCTGCTTTTGCAGCCCGTTTTTTCTCTCAACAACGCTTATTCAACATCAATATAAGCGTTCTTTCCACCGAAGCCATCATCCATGAAACCAGTAGGCTTTGGTTCCATCTGGTCAACAACCTCGGACTGATCCTGGAAGATCCACTGGCCATCAGCAGTGTACTTGTAAATATAGCGACCAGGAGCAAATTCTACAGTGATAGCCCAGGAACCATCTGCCTGCTTCTCCATAGCATAGTTGGGATCAGAAGGATTCCACCCATTGAAATCACCAACCAAGTTCATCACCCCATACTCTTCACCAGGAAGGGGCTTGTAGGAGAAGGTGATCTTCCCTGCCTTCACCTTGCCACCAGTACCTGCAGCCTTCGTCGTGCTACTTCCACCACCTTCGCCACAGGCAACCAGTGAAGCAGCCAAAAGCACTGCCAGAACAGCCAGAACAGTCTTCTTCATAGACCTTACCTCCATTTTATGGATTTGTTTCTTATATGATAGCATATTTTTGAAAAAAATCAAGTGTTTTGAAGAAAATTTTTTTCTCTATCCCTTTCCCTCTTCACGGCTTTTTGAGACGCCAGCCTGTTCAAAAGACGCCATTTCCCGAAGAAGGCTTGCCGCTGCCCGCAAGATAGGTACAGAGAGAACCGCCCCTGTTCCCTCCCCCAATCTCATGCCCAAGGAAAGGATTGGCTTCATTCCCAATTTTTCTACCACAAGGCGGTGTCCCTTTTCCTCGGAGAGATGCCCCAAAAAGGCATACTCTTTCACCGGAGGAAACATAGCGGAGGCTATAGCAAAAGCCGCCGTGGAAATAAAACCATCCACGACAAAAGCCTTGCCAAGAGAAGCAGCCCCAACATAAAACCCCACCATACCGGCTATCTCAAGCCCTCCAAAGGCCTCTAAAAGAGAAAGGGGGTCATTCCTTTCCCATTTCCTTCGCCGAAAAACCTCTTTCAAAACCTTTCGTTTGTGTTCGAGCCTTTCCCCTTCCATGCCGGTGCCTTTTCCCACCATCTCATCCAGAGGGATATCAAACAAAGCCGATAACACAAGCGAAGCACTACTGGTATTCCCAATACCCATCTCGCCCGCAATCAGAAGATCCTTTTCCTTTCCATAGCGAAGAGCCACTTCTTTTCCCTCTTCTATAGCCTCTTCCACTTCCGTTCGTGTTAGAGCGTTCTCATGCAGAGCGTTTCGAGTAGCTTCCCTCACCTTGAGAGAGAGAAGCGCGGGATGGGGTGAAAATACCCCCTTCACCCCCAGGTCGGCCACTAAAAGTTCTGCCCCCACCTGACGGGCAAGGACATTGACGGCCGCTCCCCCCCGAAGAAAATTCAAAACCATCTGGTAGGTAACCTCCTGAGGATAGAGCGAAACACCCTCTTCGGCAATTCCATGATCACCAGCAAACACCACCACAAGCACCTTTTCTACGGAGGGCTTAAGAGAACGCTGAATGACCACCAGACGGCAGGCTATCTCTTCCAAAAAACCTAAGGAACCAAGAGGTTTTGTCTTGTTGTCCATGGCTTGTTTGGCACGAGAAAACCACTCATCTCTTTCATAAACCAACATTTCTTCCATTCTATGCCTCCTCTTCCATACTTTTCAGAATAAGCAAAGAAGAAACAAGATCCGCAAGAGAGAATACTTCGATAATGGCTGGTGTAGCCCCTACCAGAGAAAATACCCCCTGGAGCCTTGTTTCATCCATCACGGCAAGCGATTGATGATCCTTCTCTCCCTTCACCCCATGAAGATGAAAGAGCCGTATTTTCTTCCCAAAACTTTCCACAAATATTCTCTCATCTTTTCCTAAAAGCCACCAGTGGCCAACATCAAAACACACCCCAAAAGGAGAAGAGGCTATCTCCTCCGCAAAAAAGGTCAAATCATAATGCGTATTCTCAAAAAGAAGGGGATACTCTCCAAGCGAAGCGAGCTTCTTCATAAGTCTCCCAAAGGCTTCTTTGTCTCGCAGGCAAGGAGTATATTTCTCCGCCTTCCGTCCATCACTCTTTTCTAAATGAAGAACATACCCCAAAGGCTGAAGGGACTGAAGACACCCAAGAAGTTTTTCTAGTTCGCTCACATGCCTCTCATTCATCTCAGGCCAGAGATGAAAATCTAGAGGCAGATGCACCACAAAATCAAGCCCATATTCCTGCCTCATCCTGTCCAAAGAACTCACCCAGGCCTCTTCCTGCCATATCTCCAAATAGTCACGCCCCAAAAGAAGAAGCTGAATAATCCTGATATGAGGAGCTAAAAGCTCTATATTCCTTTCATAACTCTCCCTTGCTGTTTCTCCCACAGGGAAAATATACGACGTCGTCCCCATCCTTCTTCCCGGCAAAAGCCTTTCCACGGTTTTCATACCCAGTCCATCCATACACAAAGGGAGAGAATCTCCACTAACTCCGCTGTTGCCCCTATCACATCCCCCGTAATCCCTCCAATTTTCCTGTAGGAAAGCCTTCGCATCCCCCACGTTCCCAAAAAAGAAACCACGAGAGAAAACAAGGGCCTGACACTCCTCAATCCCCATGTGAAACCAAGGGCTATCAGAAGCACCTGAAGCCCCACTCCCCAAAAAGCCCACGACGGCACCTGTCCTACGAGAAACGCCGCCGTTCCCTTTTCCCGTGGATAGGACGCCCTGTAGGCTATCCATACCATGGCCGACCGGGAAAGCACCCACGAAAATCCTATCCCAAGGAGATGGGAGAGAACGAGAGGATAAACACTATACCGAAGAAGAAGAAGAAGTATCCCCAAAGAAAGACCAAATACCCCAACCCGACTATCCTTCATGATCTCAAGACGCTTCTGTCGAGAAGCGAGAGCCAAAAACCCATCCCAGGTATCACACCAGCCGTCAAAATGGAGAAAACCATTCACAAAGAGGGGTAGAGCCATCATCCCCCACACTATGACCATGGAGGAAAGTTTCACAAGATCGCCAAGAACCACCCACCCCACCACAAGCCCTCCATACAAAGCCCCCACAAGCGGGAAAAACACCACCAACCTCCCCACCGGTGGTATCTCTTTCACCCTCAAGGGAAGGATGGTCAAAAGAGAAAGTGCCGCCAGAAAAGCCTTCACTTCAACCTCCAGGCAATCCCACTCACGAGAAAATACACCTCCTCAGCCACAGAAGCCACATACTGATTGTACCTTCCAAGTACATCACTATACCGCCTGGAGAGAGGATCCGCCGGCACTACCCCGAGTCCTATCTCATTCGTTACCACCACAAGCGTGTGATGCTTTGTATGCACACACGACACAAGAGCGTGTAATTCCTCTTCACCCTCTCTCTCATCCTCCTCTGAAAAGTCCCACCCCTTCGCATGGAAACGATTCGAAAGCCACATGGTAAGACACTCCCAGAGAATAACCTGTGATGGTTCCAGAGAGACTATCACTTTTTTTACCTCAAGCGGTTCCTCTATCGTCTTGAATCGTTTACCCCGTTGTTGTTTATGATATTCAATCCGTTTCAAAAACTCCTCATCCACCGCCACGCCCGACGCAAGATAGAGAGGATTTTCCGACAAACGCAAGGCATACCTCTCCGCAAACTGACTCTTCCCTGATCTTCTCCCTCCTGTGACAAGAACAATTTTGCCCATACGTTACCCCTTCAAAAGACGTCCGGGCACTAAATACGCATGGGGTCTTCTGTCCACAGGAGAAGGATACACCACCACAGGCACTCCAAAGACCCGTTCAATCCTCTCATAGGTAAGTGCTACCTCCGGCACATCCACCACCTCTACCCATCCCTCACACAGCATCATCACCCGATCACAGTACAACCCGGCTAAATTGATATCATGCAACACAATGATAACCGTCAATTTCTCCTTGATAGTTTCAAGCCAGTCCAAAATCCGCACCTGATGACGGATATCTAAATGAGCCGTGGGTTCATCCATGAGAAGAATTTCCGGCTCCTGAATAAGAGCACGCACAATCTGCACCATCTGAAACTCTCCACCGCTGAGTTCCGAAAGCCTTCTCCCAAGGAAGCCCTCTATCCCAAACTCCTCGGCCCGTCTGAGAATATGCCTTTTTTCCTCCACAGAAATCCCAAACTCCCACACCTCATGATAGGGATAACGCCCCATCGACAAATACGAAAAAACGTCCATCGCTGGCCTGGAAGGGGATTGACTCACCACAGCCATGGTTTTTGCCATCCTGCGTCGAGAAAACGTAGAGAGTTTCTCCCCCCGATAGAAAATCTCTCCCCTGTATCCCATCGCCCCGGCTAATGTCCGCATCAAGGTAGATTTCCCACTCCCATTTGGTCCAATAATTCCAAAGATCTCCTTCTCCCTTACCTCAAAAGAAATCTCATGCAAAACAGTCCTCTTCCCATAACCTGCAGAAAGCCTCTCCACCACCAAAAGACTCATCCCCTTTTCTCCTGAAAAAGCATCCACAGGAAAAGAAGCCCCCCTAAAATGCCTGTAATCACCCCTACAGGAAGTTCCAGAGGAGCAATCACCACCCGAGCAAGAAAATCACAGAGTGCCAGAAATCCTCCTCCACCTAAAAAAAACAACGGCACAAGGAGTCTATGTTTCAAAGGCAAGAGGCGTTTATACACATTTGGCACAAGGAGTCCCACAAAGCCAATCAGCCCGGCACTGGCAATACTCATAGCTGTGAGCACTACCGCCACAAGAAAGAAAAGCTTTTTCATCCTGTGGACAGGCACACCTAAAAACAAGGCCTCTTCTTCTCCTAAAAGAAAGGCATCCATCTCCCGAGAAAAAAGCCATACTATCCCCACTCCCCCGGCCACCACAAGCCAGACAAAGGCAGGATTGACCATCCCCCCTTGTTCAAGAGAACCCATGGTCCAGAAGACTATGTGATGGAGATCCGCCGCTCTCGCCAACGCCAAAAAAAGCATCACAAGCCCGGAAGAAAGAAACGAGAGCATAAGCCCAAAGAGAAGCATATCAGACAAAAGAATGGTGGAGCCTGAAAAGATACGCCTCCTGCTGAGTCCATACAAAATACCCATAAAACCAAGCCCACCTGCCAAACTCCACCAGAAAAGCCCACCCTGATACCCTATCATTTTTCCAAAAACAAGCCCAAGACATACCCCAAGGGTGGCTCCGCCCGATATGCCAAGCGTATAGGGTTCAACAAGGGGATTGGCAAAGAGAGACTGCAAAATCCCTCCAGCCACAGAGAGAGCCCCTCCCACGGCAAGCCCCAATATCCAGCGGGGAAACCTGATTTTCCACACGATATCACGGGAAAGCCCCTCCCCCCTCCCTACAAGAATTGTCACCACTTCCCGGGGTGAGATCGCGCTTGGCCCCCACCCTAAAGAGAGGACACTCCCTGTTATCAGAATAGCCATCGTCAACACAAAAACCCAGAGAGAACGTTTCCAGGACACATCCATATTACTTAGTCATCGAGACAATCTGTTTCAAAATAGCCACAAAGGTTGCCGGTGTCGGGCTGGTTGCCATGGTGGTATCAATGAGATGCACATGCCCCCGTTTTACCGCACTGAGAGAAGGATAGTTTTTCCACACAGCCATAGCCTCTTTTGCCTCACTATCCATGAGAGCGATGAGAATCACCTCTGGATCAGAGGCTACCACCTGTTCAAGGCTTATCTGACCATATCCTACATTGGTGGCAATATTGATCGCATTCGCATACTTGAGATAATCCTGCATAAAGGACTGATCAGGTAAAGTCCACAGAGGATTGATCCCAATCTGAAAAAATACCCGCCGACGGGGTCCCTTGGCTGTCTGAGCTGCTATCTTCTCCACCTCTTTTTTGAGAACCTCCACCCTGTGAGTAGCCTCCTTTTCTTTTCCAAGGAGTCTCCCTATTTCCACATACTCCCGACAGATCCCTTCAAAATTCGCAGGCTGGGTAAAAATCACCACCTTGAAACCAAGCTGCCTCAGTCTCTCTATACGTTTGGGATCATTCAAATCCGTTCCTAAAATAAGATCTGGTTTAAGAGAGGCAATAGCCTCCACGTTGATTTCAATCACATTGCCTACCTTCTGAATCTTCTGAGCGGCCGAGGGCCTGGTACAATAAATGGTATTTCCCACAATATCCTGCCCATGTCCGAGTTCAAACACCTGTTCGGTAAGCCTTGGTCCCAGCGTGACAATCCGAAGTCCATACCCATAGACCACCATCAACAAACCAAGAAGGATCCATTTTCGCATATCCTTTCCTCCATCTCTTGTGTTTTCTCTCAAAAAGAAAAAAGCATGCCTTTCTCCCCCAAAAACTTGGAGAAAAACATAGCCCTTCCGTAGCCCAAAAGCCGCGGAAGAATTCTCTTTCACAAACCTCTCGTCTCTTTCACCTTTCACCAGAAAAGCATACAAGACGCACCCTTTCCCTCTTCCGGAGAAAAAGTGCCTCACGAGGCAGGTCTTCTGGCTCCCGGATCAACCTACTCTCCCGGCCTTCCCAGTTTCCCAGTGGCATCCATGGGATTTCGTCCCCGGTTACAGCGGCGGGACCGCGACGGACTTTCACCGTTCTTCCCTTAGCCTTGGCAATTCATTATAAGAAAAACTTCTCAGAATGTCAAACAAGGTTCCTCGTGATGCCCTCCCATCCCCGTTTCAATTTGCATTTTCTCCAAAAGTATGATATACTAAGGAAAGAAGGAGGCAATATATGAAAAAGTATGTGTTTTGGGTTGTCATTGCATCCCTTTTAGTAGGTTGTGCCCCCAAGAAAAAAGAGGTTCAAGAAGAGAATGGAGAAGCTAACCCTACCGCATCCGTCCAGATACCTGATTTCATCAAGATTCGACCAGGGGACAAGATAGTTCTCAATTCTCCACAAGTGTTCTGGGAGGTTACCATTCTTCTCAACTATGAACAGAAGAAATGGCTTGCCGAAAATACCAACACCAACGAAAACATCTCCGATGAAGAAGCCTACCTTTATCTTCAAAACAAGCGAGAGGAATTTTTCCAGAGTCTTGGCATAAGCGAAGACATCTATAACCAGTATAGTTTTGACCATTACCAGAAGATACAGGAATTTCTCGAAAAGAATCCCCAGTACAAAGAAGCCTACGAAGCCTCGCAAAACCTGTAACCCTGCGAACCTTCCCGCTTTTCGTTCAGGAAAAAGGTCTCAAAAAGAGGAAATTCGCAAGAAAAAAAAAAGGCCATCCTCAGAGAGGGATGGCCCTTCTTTTTTTATACAACCCCCTGGCGGAGGTGAACCAGGGGGGAGGAAGGAGGGCACGCCCCGGGCGTAGCCCGGGGACGTGTAAGGAGGTTTTATAGAAAGGGTAGGGGGTTTATCTCTCTATCCCACGATAATACACATAGCCTCGCGAAGCTATCACGAACAAGTAGGTATTCTCCTTGCCATATTTTTTCACAAACTCACGAAGATCGGCAAGGTTTTTGATGGGCTGATGGTTAATAGCCATCACCACATCCCCAGGGTTCATAATCTGGGCAAGGGGACTGTCATTCTTCATATCCTGGAGGATAACCCCATACTCTGCTCCATTGGCGTCTAACTGGGATTTCGAAGCCTCAACAAAAGTCCCGCCCAAAAACTCGACATTTCCTGAAGCAGCCGGCTCCTCTGAAGGAGAGGTCTGCATAGAAGCGGTAGTTGGCCTTTTAGCCAAAGTTACACGAACCGTCTCCTTTTTGCCATCTCGAAGAATCTCAAGGGTAATGGTAGAACCGGGCATCTGACTTCCTACCATAAGCTGTACCTCATCAGGAGAAGAAACGGTTTTCCCATTCACCTTGAGGATAATATCACGGGGCCTGAGACCAGCTCTGTCTGCCGGTGTGCCGGCCTCTACCCGGGCGATAAGCACTCCATTTTCGATCTTCAAAAGCCTCTTTGTAGTATCATCCATCTCCCCAAGCACCACACCCATATAGCCTCTTTCCACAGAACCTTTGGTGAGAATTTGACTCGCCGAGGCTATTGCCGTATTGATAGGAATGGCAAAACTGATACCCTCGTAGGCCCCTGTTTGAGAACGAATAGCCGTATTGATCCCGATCACCTGGCCACGAATATTGATGAGAGGCCCACCAGAATTTCCAGGGTTCACCGCGGTATCTGTCTGAATAAACCGCTGAAATCCCGTCATTCCCTGACGACCAACAGCACTCACAATACCAAGGGTGTAGGTGCCAGACAATCCAAAGGGATTGCCAATGGCAATGGCAAAATCTCCCACCTGAACGGTATCAGAATCGCCAATAGCCACTACCGGCAAATTCTTTGCATTGATTTTGAGGATAGCAAAATCAAGCTCCTCATCATACCCCACCACCTTGGCCTCAAACTGCCGATTATCAGAAAGCACCACCACAATCTTGGTAGCATCTTTCACCACATGATAATTACTGAAGATGTATCCATCCTTGCTTACAATAAAACCAGACCCAGCCCCCTGAAGCTTCCGTCGGAACTCCCTTGGCTGCTCCCCAAAAAACCGACGGAAAAAGGGATCGTTAAAAAACTCGGCATAGGGATTGGGAATCACCTGCTCTCCCTCTACGGTGATACTCACCACAGCAGGCATCACACTTTTGGCAATATTTCGAAGCACATCCTGAAGGGCAAGCACATTGGGAAGATTGGGTGTATTTTCCACTGTCTCATTCTTGTTCTGATAGGTGATATTCTGGGAGAAAAGATGGCTACAGGAAAATCCCAAAAGAAACACGACCACAAGCGCTGAAAGGATCCATGGCCACCTGTAGGAAGAGATCTTCATCTTCTCTCTCATATGTGCCTCCGTTTTAGTGTTCTATTTAACTAATACACCTATAGTATACACATTTTTTTCTCATCTGTCAAGTGTTTTGGAAAATTTTTTTTGCTTTTTTCTTCTCTTTTCCTTACCATAACCTCAACAAACAGAAAAAGGAGAGGGTTTCGTGCGCATTGTCATCAGCGGGGGCAAAACAGGTGGGCATCTTGTTCCAGGCATTGCCCTTTATGAGAAGGCAAAATCGCAAGGGCATGAGGTGGCTTACTTCCTTGGCCCTCAGGACGATCGTTTTGCCATCACCTCCCGCATTGCTCCTGAAGAGAGATACGTCGTTCCCATAGGTTCGATCTCCAGAAAACTCTCCTACAAAACCCCCCTCTGGATAGCCAAAATCCTGTGGGCTTTTTTTATCACCATCAAAAAAGTACACAGGTTTCACCCCGATGTGGTTATCATTACCGGAGGATATATCTCCAATCCGGTGGCTCTCTCTGCTCTTTTTTTAGGAATCCCTCTCTATATTCTTGAACAAAATACCGTCGCCGGGATAACCAATCGTCTCTTTGCCCGCTTTGCCAAAAAAATCTTCACCTCATTTCCAGAGACAGAAAAGATTCCCCCTCACAAGGCTCTTTTCACAGGCAATCCCACCATTTTTGCCACTCCTCTCCCGCGCCAAGAGGCAAGAGCATTCTTTTCCCTTCCAGAAAAAGGCCTCTGCTTGGGGGTAATAGGCGGAAGTCAGGGAGCCTATAAACTCAATGAAGCATTATGGTCTCTTCTTCCCTTTCTCAAAGAGAAGGAAATAGCCCTTCTCTGGAGTACGGGCAAAAACACCTACACCGTGATGGAACAGGACGGAAGACTTGAAGAGATAACCAAAACCTACCCACACGTGAGGGTGTTCCCCTTCATTGAACGAATGGACGCCTTCTGGGGGGCCTGTGATGGGATAATTGCGAGAAGTGGGGCTACCACGGTAGCTGAGGTCATTTCCGCCGCTTGCCCTGCCCTTTTTATCCCCATCTACAAATCCCCCGACGACCACCAGAAGAAAAACGCCCTTGCCCTTGTGAAAGAAGGATGTGCCGATATCCTCGAGGAACCGAGACTCCAGGATCTTCTCCCTCAGGTACAGGAGTTTCTTTCTTCCCTTGACGAGAAGCGAATGGCTCTTCAGAAACTTCGCGACAGGTGGCAGCAAAAACCAGAAGAAAGGATCCTCAAAATTATAGAAAAAGAGGCCAAAGGGAGGTAGCTATGCTTTCTCTCTGGAACGAGGTAAGCCAGAAGCAAAATGATATCCCTCATTTTCATCTTCTCATCGATGGATGCTGGAAATGTCTCTCCTCCGGTGAGTATCAGGACGTCATTAACCCGGCCACAGGGGAGGTTATCGCCCGTGTACCGCTTGCCAATCAACAAGACGTAGAAAACGCCATCACTGCCGCGTATCGTTTCTTTCAAACGTTAGTCTTTGACCCCTTGGAGAGAATAGAGATCATGCTCCGTGCCTCAGACATCCTCAAAAACTACCAGGAGGAGATGGCCAAAACCATTGTGCTTGAGTCAGGAAAGCCCATCTCCATCGCCCTCTCTGAGGTAGATGCCACCATTGAACGGCTTCATCTTGTTCTTGAAGAGGTGAGAGTCCTCTATGGGGAATACCTCCCCGGAGAATGGGTCAAAGATACCAGAGGAAAATTTGCCATTGTCAAACGCCGCCCCCTTGGGGTGGTAGCGGCTATCGCCCCCTTCAATTATCCCCTCTTTATTGGGGCTGCCAAAATTATTCCGGCCCTCTTAGCGGGAAATACTGTCGTGGTCAAACCAGCCAGTGATACCCCCCTCTCCCTTATCCTGTTCGTCAGGATTTTAGAAAAGGCTGGCATTCCCGCAGGGAGTATCCACGTGATTACCGGGAGTGGAAAAGAGATCGGGGATACGCTGGTAACCCACTCGCTTGTCCGGGCTATCAGTTTCACCGGTTCTACCGCCGTGGGAGAACATATTGCCCGGTTAGCAGGAATGAAACGTCTCCACCTTGAACTGGGGGGAAAGGCGGCCGCCCTTGTTTTCAAAGATGCGGACATCAGGACAACCGCCGCTCTTCTCTGCAAAGGGGCTTTCCGTAACTCAGGACAGCGCTGCGATGCGGTGAGCCGTGTCCTTGTGGAAGAAAAGGTCGCTGATACCCTCTTGGAGGCACTGAGAGAAGAG
The DNA here is from genome assembly GCF_025266855.1 of Longinema margulisiae. Lineage (GTDB taxonomy): Bacteria > Spirochaetota > Brevinematia > Brevinematales > Thermospiraceae > Thermospira. The sequence goes on along the minus strand of NZ_CP053071.1, from coordinate 1,451,878 downwards.
AGCCAACACTACTTCTGTGGAGATCCCATGGATCCTCGGTCGCCCATGGGTACCGTTATCAATGAAGGGGCCGCAAAACGATTGGACGCTCTTCTTGAGGACGCCAAGAGCCATGGGGCTCATTTCCTTGTAGAGAAGAAACGAACAGGGCTTTTTTATCCCCCCCATATCCTCGAGATAAACACGGAGTGCCGACTTGCCTGGGAGGAGATTTTTGGGCCCATCCTCCCCGTTATCCGGGTCAAAAACGAAAAAGAGGCTATCGAACTTGCCAACGAGTCTGAATATGGGCTTGACAGTTGTGTGTTCACCCAGGATATTGACAGGGCCTTCAGGGTGGCTGAGAAACTTCACGACGGAAGTATCACCATCAACTCTATCCCGGCCCATGGGGTAGGACACTTCCCCTTTGGAGGAAACAAACGCTCTGGTATCGGACGAGAGGGTATCAAGTACAGTATTGATGAACTCACCGAACTCCATACCATTATTGTAAGTCTCAAAGAGGAGAAATGATGAAAAAACAGGACACCCTTCTTGCCCTCTCCCATGTGACCAAATCCTTCCGTATCTCTGGAAAACGGGTAGAAATCCTGCGGGATATTTCCCTTGAGGTCCATCCCGGCGAATGGATTGGACTCATGGGAAACTCCGGGAGCGGGAAAACCACCCTTCTCTCTCTCATCGCTGGTCTCATACGCCCTGAAAAAGGACGTGTCTTCTGGCATGGAAAAAGACTCCACTACTTCTTTGATATCTATCCGGCCTTCCTCAGAAACCGGCATATAGGGTTTATCTTCCAGGACTTTCGTCTGATAGAAAACGAAAGTGTATGGGAAAACCTTCTTCTCCCCCTGCGCATCAAGGGATGGTACCACAGAAAAGACCTCAAACGGGCAGAATGGCTGTTAGAACGGGTGGGACTTGAAAGCCACCGCCGTCATAAAGCAGGGCTTCTCTCCGGGGGACAGAAACAAAGGCTTGCCCTTGCCAGAGCTCTTGTTCTTCAACCCTCCCTCATCCTTGCCGATGAGCCTTTTGCCAACCTCGACGAAAACACCTCAGAGGAAATGATGGAGCTACTCCTCTCTCTACGAAAAGAGGAGCCATTCGCCATGATTCTCGTTCACCATAGAAAAAAACTCACCAAATACTGCGAGAAAACCTATCACCTGAAAGAAGGGAGGCTCCACGAGGCATGAAAAAGCTTATTCTCTTCCTGAAAGAACTGGGAGCAGAGCCATGGTTTCATTTTCTGTTTCTGATTGTTCTGGTATTTGCCATCTGGTTTAGCCTTGCCTTTGTCAGCATAGAACAAACCACCCTCTCCTATCTCCAGAACCGATTTGAGGCCAATCTCCCCCCAAAGACCATACGTATCACCCCAAAACCTGTGAAAACCCTCTCTTTGTTCGGGCTTCAGATCAAACGTCCTGAGGGAAGTTTCATTGACGACAGGACCATCACAAGAATCCGTCGTCTCAAGGGAATAAAACGGATCTACCCCTTCCTCTCCTCCCAGGTTCCTATGCAGGTTCAGATTTCCCTCTTCGGTCTTGGCTACCAGAGTGATGTGGTGGCTATAGGGGTCCCCTGGGAGTTTATCCAGAGCGAGATTCCTTCCTCGTACCGCTCTCGCTGGAGAAACTGGAAAGAAGGCGAAAAAGTGATAGGGCTTCTTCCTTCCCTTCTCCTTGATATGTACAATCAGACCCTCGCTAAGCCAAACCAGCTCCCCACCATTACTGAAGACTTTGCCAAGGGTCAAAATCTCCGGCTTGTCTTTGGAAAGTCAAGCCTGAAAACCACAGGAACCCCGGTTGTCGTTGACGGGGAACTCGCTGGTTTTAGCCGAAAGGTGGGAGAGATCGCCCTCATTCTCCCCCTTGCTGTGGTAAGCCATTATAACCGCCTCTTTGGCTATACGAACGCTGAGTACAGCTATGTCCTTGTAGAAGTGGAAACTCATGAACACGTTCTCCCCATCACCAAGGAAATCCAGAAATGGGGTCTTGTGGTCAACTCAGAAAGCGGACTTTCGCAGGAGATTGTGTCTCTCAAGAAAAACCTCAAGCTTCTCTTCCGGCTTTTGCAGGGTATCATCTGGGGGCTCTGCGGGGTGGCTATCGGACTGGCCGCCTTTCTCTCCGGTCTGAGACGACAGTCGTATTATCATCTCCTGAGGATTTTGGGAGAGAGCCGGCTATTTCTTCTTTTCACAGTCGCGGCAAAATATATGCTTTTCGTGTGGATAGCCTTCTCTTTTGCTACTTTCTCCTTTGGGTATTTTGTCAAAAAGCTTCCCCTTTCCCTCCCGGGTATTTCGCTTGAAATCGCCACCAGGCCGGATATGCTTTTTCTCTACCTGGCGGTGGGGATTGCCCTTCTGCCTTCCCTCTCCCTTCTCACTACACGCCCCGGCAATAGACTTTAATTCCATCTCGAGGGATATCAGCCCATCAGCCCACCCTTTCAAACAAATCCCCTCCCCTTGAGTTTTCTCTCTTTTTTCCGATAACCTCAATAAGGAGGCTCACATGACACTCTCGGGAAGCGAACGGGTATTTCAGGTAAATGCCGAAAGAGAACTTGCCGACCTCAAAAATCTCAAAAGCAAAGCCCTGCAGGCTGATGAAAAAAGGATGCGAGAGGTTGCCGCTGAATTTGAATCCCTCTTTGTCAACGAACTCTTCAAGTCCATGCGCCGTACTGTTCCCAAAAACGACTACCTCAATGGAGGGCTTCGCCAGGACATCTTTGAGGACATGCTCTATCAGGAGTATGCTCGGAAAATCTCCCATAGCGGGGGACTGGGACTGGGTGAAATGGTGTACAAATACCTTCTCTCCACCCAGAAGGAAAAACCCATCAAATAAAAAACCCCGCCCAAAGGCGGGGTCTAATCTTTCTCTTAATTGCGTGCTTTAAATGTTTGTGAAGCAAAGGCTGCTCCACTTCCAATAAAACACATATTGGTTACATCATTCGGATCATTTTCGTTTGTCCCAGTAAACACCCAATTTGTGTACTTCATCGTATCGCCAGAAACGGTGTACCATATTTTACTCACACCAATATAATTAATGTCATTTTCATCATCATATTCACTATCAGGGATTGAAAAGGTCGTAGAAGTCAACTCAACCAAATTGGTCGTATACTCCGAAATCAAGACTTTATCCTCATATGTTCTTATGATCATTTCTGTCTCTGAAAATGTAAAAGTAAAAAAATCATCCGGTGAAAGAGTAAGTGACATCCCATTAACCATCTCATAAGAAACAAGTTGCCACTCCGTCCCTAAAAAAGGATAATTCTTGACTTCTTCCTTTTCCTTCGGAGTGGTCGTACACCCAACCATGATCATCATCACAACACCAACAAAACCCAACCATTTTTTTGTTTGCATGGCAAACCTCCTCACTATTGTTTTTCTTCAAAACATTATTACCTTCATTTTTCCATTTTTTCAACTTTTTTCCTCAAATTAAGGAAAAAAAATTTTTTTTCTCTTATACTTATACTATCCTATTTACGTGAGGTTTGCCATGACCATCACTCTTTTGCAGTATACACCGGACCCGGAGAAACTCATCGAATATAGCGCCCGGGTGTGTTATCTCTCCCAGGAAAAAATGAGCCCTACCTCACACGAGAAGTTTCTCCCCGGGCTTCTCAAAAATGGGCATCTCTCCGTCTTTGAACATGCCTCAGCCACGTTTTTTATCGAAGGAATCAGCCGTGCCTGTAGCCACCAACTGGTCCGCCATAGACTCGCTAGCTTCTCCCAGCAGTCACAGCGCTATGTAGAAGAAAAGGGTTTTCTGTATGTAACCCCCCCTGAAATAGAGAAAAACCCGAAGGCTCTTGAAGTCTATGAAAACACCATGAAAAGCCTGCAAGAGGCCTATGAGAAACTGGTGTCCCTTGGCATCAAGAGAGAGGACGCCCGTTTTCTTCTCCCCAATGCCACCCACACCACCCTGAGTATGACAGCCAATTTCCGTGAATGGCTTCACATCATTGACATGCGCGTAAGCCCCCATGCCCAGTGGGAGATTCGAGAACTCCTCACCCTCATCTGGAAGGAACTCTACGCCATAGCCCCGGTGGTTTTTGGCCTCACCTATTTCGAAAACTGGAGTAAGGATATTGACTTCAAACGGGAGGTCTTCTCCCAGCGTATTGCCCTATGAGACTCTCCACAAGGCTTTCCTGGGATGTAGAGGAAAACAGCTGGGCAGAAACACTTTCTTCTTCTCACATCCTCTATGATCTGACTATCTCCAATCCCACCGTGGCCTTTGACCTCCGCGACTACGAAAAGACTCTCCTCTCCGCTCTCTCGAAGCACGAGGCCCTCCTCTACGATCCCTCACCCTTAGGACTTAAGAGCACCCGCAAATTTTTAGCGGAGACACTCTCCCTTTCCTCCCTTTGCCCAGAGAATATTCTCCTCACCAGTAGTACCAGCGAGGCGTACAGCTTTCTTTTCAAGCTTCTCTGCGATCCGGGTGATGAGGTGCTTGTCCCTGTGCCAAGTTATCCTCTCTTTGAGTATTTAGCAAAACTTGAGAACGTTCGCGTTGTCCCCTATCGCCTTGAATACCTCCACGGAAAAGGCTATGAGATAGATGTGGATTTTCTCAAGAAATCGCTCTCTCCCCACACAAAGGCGCTTGTGTACGTTCACCCCAACAATCCTACAGGTACAGGGGCCACAGAAAACGAAATAGCCCTCCTCAATGAGTTAGCCAAAGAACATGATTTTGCGATTATCGTTGACGAAGTCTTTTCAGACTACTGGATCCATCGACCTCTCAATGTCCCCAAAAGCTGGTGGGGACTTGTTGATGGTCCTCTTTTTGTGCTTGGGGGACTGTCCAAGTCTCTTCTTCTCCCCCAGATGAAACTCGCCTGGACGCTTTTCCACGCCCCCAAAAAGGAGATGCCAGCCCTTCAAAAGGCCATGGAACTCATCGGAGATACCTATCTCTCTCCTTCTATCCCCATTCAGCTTGCCCTTCCCCACTGGTGGGAACTCAAACCAGAACTTAACTCACTTGTGATAAAACGACTGTCGCAAAATCTCTCCCTTCTTGATTCGCTCTTATCAAATACCTCGTGTCGTCTGCAAACCATTCATGGGGGATGGAGTGCCGTGATTGAGATACCCCGTCTTCTCCCGGAGGAAAAACTTGTGCAGCGAATGGGTACACGAGGGGTGAAAATCTATCCTGGATATTTCTTTGACTTCGAAAAGGAAGGTCATGTAGTCATAAGCCTCCTCACCCCTCCAGACCATCTTGAGGCAGGCATAGAGATACTCCTCGAGGTCATCAGGGAAGAAATGTGAAGAAAGGGAAAGAATTGCCTATTCGAGACCCTTGCACGGGTGCTTTCTTGACCTTTCTGGGTCAGGGGCTATGCCCCTGAAACCCCGCTTTTTCTGTTTACAAGGGTTTATTTGTCTTTTTTATCCAAAGAACACCCTGCACACGTATTCGCTTTTTGCTGAAACAAGGTGATAGCGCTTCTCTGCTATAAAAAACAAAAGAGCCTCCCCGAAAGGGAGGCTCTTTTTTTATCTTGCGATCACAATGGTTCCACTGTACACCTGCCCACCAGCCTCAATCTTGTACACATACACGCCACCAGGCACATCGTAGCCAGACAGGTCTCTCCCATCCCAGAAGACTTCACCATTGCCATACTCACCACTGCGTTCTACCCTGTACACCAAATTGCCCTTGAGATCATAGATGCGCACCACATATTTCTCCACTGGTTTCTCAAACACAATGGAGAGTTTCATGTTCTGCACCTCTCGACCACCACGCCGTGGGGTGAATACCTTCGGATCTGTTCGTACACTGATGAAGCCTTCTTTTACCTTCTCCGCCGTATCAGCCATCACCGTGTAGTACTTGTGGAGATAGCTTACCTTCACACTTACCGTATGGTTATTTGGATCAACCTTGCCACCCAACTTCACCCACTGCTTGGTGGTAGCCCGCCAGTAGTAGATCGAGAGTTTGTCCTCACTCCAGCCCTGAGCGGCAATATACGCTGGATCATAGGCTATCTTGATTGTCGCATCGTTTTTCAGCCACTGTTCAGGCTGTTCCTCTCCCTTCGCATTGCGGATGACAAATATCCATGCCTTGGCATTTAGCTTATCAAGAGGCGCCTGAATGGGCTTCTTCTCGGTAGCCTCTTGCTGCTCAGTGGTCATATTGGTGATCCAGATATCAAGCCTGAAGTTCTCTCCGATGGTACCAGCCGGGAAGGAAATCGCTGTCTCAAGGTCGTCAAGACACACCACCGTCTGTTCACCTGTCGCATCAGGACTCAAAATGTCTCGCTCCATCTTGTTCGTACCAATGTTCGTTACCACGTTAGCCACTACCACGACTCCAGGCACACGGAGCTCTCGATAGTCTCTTCCCATGAGACCCACATCATAGGTACCGGGCATCACATAATCCACCGTGTAAGAACCAGTTCCATCTGCCCCTGCTACCAAGAGTTCTCCAAACTTGTTGGTCTCTACCTGGGAGGTGCCTACCTTGTAGAGTTTGATAGTGGGGTTAGCAAATCCAGGGAGTACCACCCCTTTCACACGGCCAAAATCAGCCACAAGAACAGGAAGAATATTTTGCTCACCACTTGGCACAATGGCATCCTCAAACTCAATGGATCCCTCGTAGCGCACCTTCGCTGGCATATAGTTCGTCCAGTTGTCGTTGTTGACATACACCAGTTCAAGTTGGATCTCATCAGAGGTGCTATGGAGAATGCCATCGGCCTCATAGTTCACAATGATATTGGTAGCATTGGTGGTATAGGCAAGAGCCCTATTGAGGGTCTTTGACCTCACATTGGTCACCAGAAGAGCAGTATTACTCGACGCAATGATCACCTCTTTGATATCCCTATCATACAGGCCATTCTTCACCACATAGGTCACCACCGCATAGTTATCGATACTGTAAATCACCTGTTTGTTCTTCACATACCCCTCGGTCGGCTGTGGTGGGGAGGTAAAATCAATCTGCCTGGTTTCCTCAGCCACAAGGGATCCCAGATTGTATGCTTTGAGTGTGGTATCAGAAAGCCTCGAGACACCCACACTATTGGTGAACTGGAAGAAGAGGGTGTTTGTCTCACCAGGGGCAAGGTAAGGAGCGGCATACTGGACCACAATGGTCTGAGCATTGGGACGAGAAACCGTGGCAAGTGGATGGGTGGCTGTTACACCAGCCGGAGTCATATTGGTGAGTTCAGCAGGAATGGTCAAGACATTGGAGATCACCACCACCTCATCCGCAGACCTGTTGGAAATGGTGAGCTTGAAATCTGCAATTCGATCATTGCCAGGAATGGTATACCATGTTGTCCACCAGATATTGGTCGTTTCAGGACGAGAGATAGTAGTAGCCTGCTTGAGGGCATCAGCAGACTTTTCCCTGAGAAGGCCTGGTCCTGTCCCGTTGTCGCCGTACACATTCCACACCAGTCCATTGGTGAAAAGCTGATTGGTCATATCCTGAAGTGTCATGGTGATCGTATCCACGGAACCTTTGGCCAGTGGTGTGGTATACACCACCCAGAAGTTCGAAGGTGTGAGATTGGAGATACTTCCTGCACTACTTATCACACTCGTGATATTGGTGTAGAAGAATCCATTGGGTTCAACCTTCACCCGATTCAATGGAAGCACTCCGGGAGTATTGTGATACACCTTGAGAGTGATGGTGTGGGATTTTCTATCCGAGGCCACCGTACGCTCCAAGAGTTCTCCAGAACCTGGATCAAGCACATTGGCCATGACGGTGATATTGGTGGTCTGGAAGCCATTGTCGAGGGTGAACACCCACGGCACATTATAGAGCGCATCGGTAATCGTATTGGTCACATCCAGCTCAATCCTCATCACCTGATTGGTGAGAAGCCCATCCAGAAGAATGGTATAGGTATTGGGTGCCACAAAATTCGTATTGGTTGCCTGAACCGTTGCCGGAAGGGTCATACGAATACTGGTATCGGCGAGGGCATTGGTAAACCCATCTGGCACCACAAGAAGTATCCTCGAAATGGTATTCTGTCCATATCCCCGGTTGGTAAGCACAAACCGCACCGTTCCCTCTCGAAGGGTGGTATATATCTCATTGATAGGCATCGTAGCTACTGCCTGAGGTACAGGCATTCTGAATACCACATTACTTGTTGCCCCAATCTGAGGAAGCGCTGCCACAAAGGTGGATCCAGAGGTTGTATAACGAACACTTACGTCAAAGGAAGTATTGGTTTCCCCGTACTCAAAATCATCTCTCCACTTCACGGTGACAATATCATTCGATCCAGGTGCCATCCTGCCTGCTGGATACACCACTTCAAGATAGTTGGTTCCATTCTGTTCAAAGACACTGTAGCCAGAGGCCTTGCCACTACTAAAAGAGATCATATTGGTCCTGAATGGCCATGGGATGGTGATACGCAGCCTATCAATCACATCCTGGTCACTCTCACTGGTATTCTGAAGAGCAAACTGGATTGTATTGGTGATATCCACCGTATTGAGATTGGTCGGGGTTATAGCATACACCGTCTTGTAGGGTGGAACCACAAACTCAAGCGAAAGATCATTGGTCCAGAGAGCAAGGTTGGCTTGTCCAGCATTGGTGGGCAGATCCCAGGAAGCATTGGCGGCCAGAACCTGCCAGCTAAGAGCACGAGCCCCACTAAAGTAGGCTGTGCTTTCCCTATCATAGGCTGTGAAGGTAATGGTATCCACTTCTCCTCGTTTGATAGAGGTTCCCTGGGCAAGGTAATCAACGTAAATAGCCCCATCATTGGAGTAGATTGCATTGGCTCCAATACGAGAGGAGTTCACACTGACAACATTAGTCAAAATCTCTTTCAAATTCGCATTGGTGGTCGGTGGTACAATCCTGAGAAGGGTGATATTATTCCCCTCTTCACTCACGTTGGTAATCGTCACCGTGTACTGTTCATACGCAAGGTCTTTGTTAACCTTGTTAGGAGATACCTTGGCATAGAACTGAAGCGGCACATTCACAAGCTGTTGATCCTGTGCCCCATAGGTACACATCGCAAAGTCTACGAGGTTGCTGGAATAGTAAGCTGAGACCTTCCAGTACTGGTTGGTCAGTGTTGTTTGTATCCCCTTCTTCCACAAGAAATCCACAGTAAAGGCGCCAGCAGGAGGAAGCTCAGAAGCCGAAAAGTCTAACCAGATCGCTCCGTTGGAGATAGTCTTGGTCGGGCTGAACCCATCCACAGAAATGGTATTCGTCAGCACCACATAGAGAGAAGGAATCTCTATCCGTATCCATTTTACACCAAGACCACCAGTTATACCATTGGTAATGGAGAAACGGAACTGCCCATTGGTTGATGTTCTCGCAACATTGGTGATATCAAGAGAAGCAACTAACATAGCCGTTCCATACGTTCTTCGCTGGGCTTCTGTTCCCACATTGGTAATCTCAAAGTAAGACTTCGGCGGGGTAAACCCATAGTCGATGAAGCCGTTATTGGCGAGAAGTTGCCATGTCCCCGTCGCAGGCAACGTCAGGCGGTTGGAAATACGGGCCACAAGGGTGATGAAGTCCCCCATTCCCGACTTGAATTCGTGGCTTCCTGCTGGATAGGTAATGATCACATTTGAAGGAGTGATGGTAAAGAAACTACTATTGGTTGAAGCAAAACCAAGCAAACTACTCGAGGCTACCACAATGGTATTGGTTAACGGCGTCGGAATCTTGATCTCTACACTATTGAACCTATCATTCTGTCCACCTGTATTGGTCACAAAGACCACAAACTGCTGGGTGATAACCGCCGGTCCATTGGTATTGACAAAGAACACGTTTGGTGTGACCCATCCACCACCAGAAGGCTTGGGCAATCTGAAGTTCAGGGTTCGATAATAGCCACTGACTTCATTGGTTACCACAAACCATCCACGAGCATTGGTCACCCGACAGGTGAGAAGCTGGTTGAGAAGATCCATGTTGTCCACAATATCTACCATATCAAAATGCACATACGCCGTTTCACCCCCAGCCAATGGAGAGGAGAAGTTGGCCTGAAGTGTCCCTGTCAGAGAATCATAGACCACTGCTCCGAGTACCGTTCCAGCGGCATTTGTCATGAGAGTATTGAGAATATTGGTGCTAACGATGGTCGGGATCTGAAGTCTTGCCCTGTAGATCTCATTGGCAGCAAGACCGGTATTGCTTATCACCCAGGTGAGGCGGTTTGTTTCTGTGGTAGAATCAATATCTCCTGGATACACTCCCCAGGACACCTCAGGCATAGGATAATCCACATAGAGACGATTGGACCCATTATACAGGATACCTATGGTCGTATCATTCGAAGAATAAAAGTCAGAAGAAGCCACCTCCGTCTTGTACACCCTCACCGGTATCTGGAAGTTTGTTGGCAGAGCGATATTGTCAAGCACATCCACAATGACATCATCCCGAGAGAGGGCTGGATTATCGTACAGGGAGAAGAAGTTGGTATAAACAAGATGGAGGACCAGATGATCAGCCGTCTCCACCACATCCAAGATGGTATTGGTAGCAAGGAGACTTGATACCACTGAAACATTCGTCAGAAGCGTCTTGGGATAGAGGATATCCACGCTTCTGATAGCCACTCCCTTGGGAGAAGTGTTATAAATCCTGTGGATCAGACGATTGGAGACTTTGTCCGTGGTGACTTCTGGCGCATTGGTCTGGGCACCATTTATCACCCACATCGCATGTTCACCCTTCACCCTTGGAGGAACAATAGAAACTTTCCAGGTGAGAGGGGCATTCTCATACTGAAGCGTATATCCTGCTGAATTGTTGTTATCAGCATAGAGGACAAAATCAGCCACTTCCGAAGTTCCCACCACATTGGTGTTGGTAAAGGCTGCCCAGAACTGAATGGTCGAGGTTGCCCCTGAAGCAAGTGGAGTACTATAGGTTACCCAGATCGCCCCATTGGAGTAGGCTGTGGTTCCAGCAGGAGAAACCGTGATGTTGGATACAGAATCATTGGAATACGTGTTAGGAAGTTGAATGAAAAGCCTATGAACATTGTTCCCCGAAGGTCCATCGTTTTTGATGGTATAGGTATAGCGAACCGCATTCGAAACATACAATGCATTGATAGCCACTTCAGAAGGACTAATCGAAGCAGCTACCTGAGCATTTGAAGAAGCTACCCTCACAAGCTGAGAAGAATACACCGTGTTGGTACCGGCTTTCACCCAGGTTGCCCCACCCACCACTTCGGCACTGTTGACCTCAACCTGCCAGAGATAGTTGGAATACGGAAGCCCTGTAAACGACGGTGTACCATACACTTTGAAATTTATCTTGTCAAAACCATTGGCTGGAGGAAGCCCAAGGGTCACCAGATTGGTATAATAAATCCAGATAAAATTGCTGCCGCTGATGTTGGTTGTCCATATATTGGCGGCACTGACAGCTGCCCCAAGCACCGTGGAAACAATATTGGTTGCTGTCGGCGTATTGTTTGACACCGTAAATCCCGAAGGAATATAAATACGGACACTCGAAATCGGAGGAATGGTTGTCAGCCCTTCTGTGGAAAGTTTCACGGTGAAACTACTCTCCTCCGTCCCCATGATAATCGGCATGGGGGTATATTCGACCTTGGCATAGGCATCAGGGGCACTATACACACGCACAAGAAGGCTATCAGTGGAATCTTCCCTGGCCTTTTGTCTCCCTGTGGTCGCATAGGGAAGCCCATTCACCCCGTCAAAGATGATATCCTGAGCTGTGTCTGTATGCTTGATGCTATCAGCATACACCTCAAACCTTGAACCCACCGCATCTGGCGTAGATGGAGTAGTCAGGGTAAAATACACATCAATATCATCCTGGCGAATGATATCATTCTGGGTGGCACTCTGCGCCCAGAAACGGATATAAAGTTCACCATTGCCAAGATCTTTCACCTGGAAACGTCCACTTGCCGGGGCACTGGCACCATTGTTGATGAACCCCTTGACAGGCACCCCATTCACCGAGTTGGTCACTGCCACCGAAGCTATACTCCATGCCCCGTACCCGGCGGGCTTTTTGATGTAGAGTTCCTGTACCCCACTATCATTGGGCTGGGTATCCACATGAATAGTGACCTTGAACTGGATAGATTTGTTAGTCATCACCCTCACCGGAGTAATACGAGCCGTGAGATTGGAAGCCACCGTCCGGATCAGGAAGTGATCAAACTGACTCTCTACTTCACCAGCACGGAAGAAAGCCGTCTCTGTGGAGAGAAAAGCCACAAGATTGGTACTCCAACCGACCTCTTTTTCTCCAATCTTCACCCAGGCATTGCTGAGGTTTGGGGTTGTCCCGAGAGGGTTGTAGTTCACATAGAAGGAGACCTTTTTTCCATCATGGGTTACACGGATCCCAAGGGGCTGATTCACAGGATTAAAATACCCATCCCCAATAGCAAAATGTCTGGCAAGGGTATTCTGGTTATTCTGGTTATTATCATCATAATTGCGCTGGAAGGTCGTGGTAATAGTGGCCGCCGTTCCTACCGCAACACCATCAATATCTGTTGTGGGAAATCCCACCACATACTCCCGGTTTTCAAAAAAGCCGTACGTACTCGTCTGACTCCAGTGCTGCTTCTCAAAGAAGTAGGCAAAGTCGTTCCATCTGTCGTAGGAGGTAGAGGCCCCATTATCACTTGCGATCCACACATTGACAAGGACCTTCTGGTTGGGCGCACTATTGTATCCTACTAGTGCTTCTCCTGCATCACCACGCGGGTCCATGCTATTGGTGTACCGGATCACGGTAAACCCAAAGGGTTCTTCTGGGGTCGCGTTGATTGTCCCGAGCCCTGCCCCGGAAGGACTGAATTTTGCTCCATCCCCAATATACCAGTTATTCCAGGCAAGGGCGCTTTTATTAGGTCGTCCATAGATTTCAAGAAGCCCCTGATAGCGCCGAATGGTGGCGGGGAAATCCTGATCCGTAGCCTCAAAACTATCCTGCACCTCCCACACCATCATATCCCTCGACATGGGGAAATTCCACTGCCAGCCGCCGGCATTGTAGGTCGTAGCATCCATGGCCGGGTTTGAAAAATCCTGGTAGTAGTAGAGGGACCTGCCCCACCCTGTCGTTATCAAAACCATCATCACAAGAACAAGAAAACGATATCTTCTCTCTCTCATACCCCACCTCCTACCGTGCAATCACCAGCGTCCCACTGTAGGTCTCGCCGCCGGCATAGATCTTGTATATATAGACACCATTCTTCACATCATAACCTTCAGTATCCTTGCCATCCCAAGCTATCTCTCCCTGCGTGTACGGACCATCCTCACGGACAAACCGCCGGATGAGATTCCCCTTCAGGTCAAAGATCTTCACCTCATACTTCTCCACAGGAGATCTGAACTCCATCGTGACACGCACAGAACCGTAATAACCATCTCCAGAACGACTTGGCGTAAACACCTTGGGTCTCAGGGTCACCGCCGTGATGATACCAGGCCTGTCCTCACCTGCCTTGCTAAACACACCGTACATACTATGGACATAGCTCACCTTGGCCACCACGCGTCTTCTCGCCGTGTCCACCTCGCCACCAACCCGTACCCACCGAGGATTCAGCCCGTTGTCATCCCAGTAGTAGATGGCAAGATCTCCCTCACTCCACCCACGGGAAGCGATATCCGAAGGATCATAGGCAAGATAGAGGATAGCATCCCGCTTCACTACAGCCCCATCCATCGGTTTGTCGTCCCGTGTATTGAGACTGAACCGGTAGCCATACATGTCCGTCGTTGTGCTCGGGGCTTTCACCGTCTTGTTCTCCGTGAGATTGCGCTTCTGTTCAGCGGTAAGCGGCACTCTTGTGATATCCACCGAGAACTCCTTGCCCACAGAACCACCAGGGAAGACCACCATCGTATTGGTGTCCTCATAGCACTCCACCACCTGTGCCTCATCCTCACCACCCATCAGTGGAGCGTTGCGCATCGCTATCTGAGGTATCTCCGTAATCACATTGGCCACAATATTGGTGCGATAACGCTGACTGCGGTAATAAGGAGCGGAGAACTCAATATCATACGTCCCATCAGGGATCTTTCGTATGACGTAGGTCCCTTCAGGCACACGACTTGACGTCGAGAGTACATTACCATCGATATCAAGAGCCGTCGTGGAGGAACCAGCTGGATAGATCTTCACCGCTACCGCACGATTTGTCGGGAAAACACTTCCTCTCACCACGCCCCAGTTGGCATTGGTGATATACAGGATAGCTTTCTCAGGATCAGGGGTAAACGCCTTCAGGGCACTGACATTGGTCCCATCAGGCCCAATCGATTCAAGCCACACTCTCGTCGTAATAGGAATCACCTCTGTCGTATTCAAATTGTAGCGGAAGGTAAAGATGAGATCCTCAAAGTACCCCTGTCTTATGCCGTTCGCCGTCGTATAACTCAGGATAAACTGATTGGTGTTGGTATCCGGTCTCGTTACCGTCGCTACCGTATTAGAAAGACTAATCTCGCTAAAGTAGTTTGTCAAATCCTTTTCAAAGGTGATCACCACCTGGGTCACCACACTCTCAAAGGTGCGATTGAGCACACGATAGATAAGCGTCGCATTGGTATCAATGAGATACACCCTGTTGTCCCCGTAGAAACCGCCCTCTACCGCTACAGGAGGATAGTTCACCTTCATCATGGAGACAGATCCGTTCATCCCTGAAGCCGTGTAGTACACCATATCGGCCACATTGGTGAGGTTGGCGGTTTCGACAATGAAGGATACATTGGTCGGTACTCGATAGAGGTTGGTAAAATCAAAGGCAATCTCATCCCTCTCTCCCTGACCAAGGAGGCCAATACCCCGATAGTCAGCCACAATACGATGGGTAGCAGGATCATAACTCACATCTGCCCCTTTCGTACTTGTCAGCCCTGAAATATTCGTTACCCCAACGGGCAAAATAATCCTTGCCATGGCTACAGGATTGTCAAGTGAAGCACGGTTGGTGAGACGAACCACCGTATTGGTGGCTTCCGTATCCACATAAATGGTGGTGGTACCAATGGTCTGCGCTACCTCTGTAGGTGGCATACGGAAGGAGAAGACATTAGTCTTGCCACTCTGGACAGGAAGAGGTATCCAGCGTTCTGCTTCTGACAGAGCCAGCCCATCATCCACATAGGCAAGCACCTGATTGGTGAAGTTGCCTATCCGTCTATCATCCCACAAGCGGAAATTCACCACATCATAATCCCCACTGACAATCCGCTTATTATCAAGGGCGTATTCGAGAATGATATTGGTCGGATCTCCTGTCATGTGCGCCGCATTGGTAATATATCGCTCACTCTGATAGTTATCCCCATTGGTGAACCAATCAGGGAAAACCACCTTCACACGACCAACACGAAGCCCTGTATTCACGGAGTTATCAATATTGACAGAGAAGATATTGGTCATCGTGGTGGTATCAATTACTGTATTTCCCTCTGAGTAGTTCACATACCCGAAGAAAGTAGGAAGCGAAGAGAGCGAAATGGTATTCTGTCCTGTAGCCGAAGCCGTCTTGACATAGTTGCGTACCACCACAGGAAGAGAAAGGTCTCCCAGATCTGTCATGGTATTGGTCACCTCAAGATAAATCTCATCCCTCTGCCCTGCCAAAAGAGGAGAAGCATAGTCAAGGGTAAGCACACCAGCAGCATAGTTGGTCCCTGTTGCCACGGTATTGGAAACCTTAGCCACACTGAACCCTGTTTGCAGAGCCGTCGGAAGGGTGATCTCCACACGATCGATATCGCTGGTACCACGGCCGGCATTGCTCACGATCACCCCAAGCATAAACCGCCGGCGAGCAAGATAGACCTCAGAGGGAGAGAGTGTCACCACAGCCTGAGGTGAAGGCATCACATACCAGGCTGTTGCCGACTGTCCCACCTGCACCGAAGCATCCTTGTATCTATCCGCCGTTGTCGTCAGACGAGCCTGCATCGTCCAGGCAAGGTTGGTTTCATAATGATCAATTCTATCCCGCAGCCTTATAATCACCTCATCCCCTTCCATTGGGAAAAGAGGACTTCCACTATAATCTACCCAGACACTGTCGTTGGAGATAGATACTACTCCACGCGTGCTTGTCGCTGTCATGTCATTGGTGATGATGATATTTTCCGGAGCCGAGCCTGCGTCGTAAATCGAAGGAATAGGTATTCTCACCGCTACAATATCATTTCCTGTTGAGCCGGTATTGTTGATCACCACCTTCACCCAGTTGGTCTCATCCGTAGCATACATCTTGTTCCGTTCTGCCGTGTTGATACTATTGGTAAACTCTACATAGTAGTTCACCTGATAGGGTGGCCGCTTGATGGTAATCGTCTGGCTATATCCAGGGATAATCCCTATGCTACGGAAAAGCGAAGGCTCAAGGGTATTGTTCACCTCCAACTGCCATACCGAAGAAATCTCGGTTGTCTCAATATTGTCCCATCCTCGCCAGGTAATAGTGTCTACCTCACCAGATCCAAAGGTGAGATTGGTATAGTACACATGAATTTCTGATGGATAGGTGAAGACCACTCCACCTTTTGTTGAAATGGCATTATCAAGATTGGTGATAAAGTAGGGAGCCACTATCTTGATCCACTTGATATCGTTTCCTGTATCCCCTGTATTCGACACCGTGAGTGTATAGTTAGTATGGAGAAAATCCTGCCACACCACAGCCGGAGCCACCGCTCCCTGGGCTGAAGCGGCAGGGTTCTCAAAAGCCACCACATTGGTATATGACTCCTTGATGAGGACCGGCTCTCCTGTGCTGAGGGGATCAGCCTCATACCATACACGAGCTTTCACCATCATATTGGTATTGCCCTCAAGCCAGTTGTCATAAACCCTGACATCGATCCAGCGACCACTATTGGGATCCATACCCGAAGGTACATAATCCACCCGAACATTGGTTTTTCCTAAAACAACAGGCACCCCACCAGAACCAGCACCTATAACTTCGACATTGGTGATAAGTCCCCCATCAAAATAAAGATCTACACGAGAAATCTTTCTTCCGAATACTTCAGCCCCATTCTCAATTCGATTGGAGAGTCTTGTAGAAGTGGCTGGAGTTGGAATAGTTGTCGGCTGGACGTAGAAACGAGCAGGATCTACCACGGTGAAGATATTGGTCCCACTCAAAACAGACACATTGGTCCAGTAATTGGTCCACTGGTACTGACCACCCTCATCAAGCGAGTTATTGGCCACCGCCAGGACAAAATGCCCACCAACTGCCTGATTGGTCCATATCCCGAAGGTGAGGAAGGTATCATCAGAGGCTCCCGCCAGAAGCTCTTTGCCATCATCGATGTAGCTCACCTCTATCAAATTGGAAGCCACCACTCTCACAGGCCCACCCGCCTCGTTGGTCTTTTCAAGCAGGCTATTGCTCACGCTCACTAACTGGTTGGTAAGCGCCATCGGTATCCAAAGCCTGAGTTTGTGGAGCTTGTTGCTCCCCCACCCAAGGTTGGTGACACGAAGACGTACCTGCACCGTGTTGGTCTGGCCAGAAACCGTCGGCCTATAGGCCACCGTCCGATCAATGCCATAGGCATAGAAAGCCGGAGGAGGAATAATCTTCACGGTTTGTGTTTGACCAGCAGGAGAGGGTAACTGATTACTCCACATACGTACATTGGAAACCGAGAAATAGATAGGAAATTCTGCTCTGTTTTCTACCCTATCAAACACCTTGAAGGTAAGAAGTTCATTGGAAGACCCGTAGAATGTCGTATAGTACTGCACCTGAAGCCTGTAGTATGGGGGCGTATCAGGCACAAAACCTGTAAAGGTTCCCCCTAAACTCGATGAAAGAAATGCGATATTGGTAATGTAGTTGGTATTGATCCAGAGATAGAGCTCTTTGATCTGGTTCTCATGAAGCCCCGTATTGGAGATAGCATAGTAGATAGTGGTCTCATTGGTAGCCGCATCGATAAACCCATCCGGTACGATCACATACCCAACAGCCGATGGTCTTGGATAGATGAACCTGAGATCAAGGTTGTCCGCCCCTTCAAGCCCCCCCATCGCATAGTTTGTCGTATTGGCCGCCTCCACCTGGATGGTTTTCACCACAGGATCATGAATATCATCCCTTATCCAGAAAATGAGATCATCCACCTCTGTAGGAGGAAGAGAACTATTGGTGTAGAAGAACTCCGCCACCCAGTTGGCCCCTGCATTGGTGGTATATGTCCGTATACTGGATGGTCCGACACGAAGCGAAGCCGCGCTGTCAATATTGGTAATCCCCGTCGGGAAGGTTACTCGAACTTTATAGATGCTATTTTCCGGTTCTCCCCAGTTTTTCACCCGCACACGAACGAGGAAGCTATCCTCCCGGTCGGTATAGCGATGGTGATTGTAGGAGGCATCAAGTTGTCCATCCTCATTGAGAGGTTCTACAATGTAGGATCGCACATTGGCAGGTGGAGTATAGAACACCGTGTGCCAGCCTGTGGTGGGTTCTTCTGTAGCGGCAACCCACCCATCGCCGTTGAAGTTATCCGCATAGGCAATATTGGTAGCCTCCGTCACATTGGTCAGAGAAGGCACCATATCATACGCCCAGAAGGTGACTGTTGCACTCTCGCCACGAGCCACATTGGTAGAACCTGCGGCATAATCCACCACAATCCACCAGTAGCCTTCGGTATTGGTGATATTGTCATTGGTGATATTCTTAGACACGGTGATGGTCGCTGGCCTATCAGCCACCACATTCACCACATTGGTGAACACCTTGTCCAAGCGGATGAGAAGCCGGCGAACATTGTTTCCTGTATTTTCCGCTTTGTTCTGGATGAGATAGGTGTACTGGTTGCTCACGAGGGTATTGCTCACCTCGACAGGGAGCATGGCCCCTTGCACCTTTGGAGACTTCTTTCGGATGAGAAAATCCTGCGAGGGATAGGAGAGACTCGTTCCATTGGTGACTGGCCTTGTCCCTGCAAGAGCTGAATAACTCACTACCACAACACTATTAGAAAGCTGGTTTGTTCCTGCTGGTGGCACACTATCCAGATTTGTCGTAGAAATATTCACAAAACTGATGGTATCAATACCAGAACCTGCGATGAGATAGCGGTTCTCGTTGGTATAGTACACCGAGAGTTTTCTATTCACCGGATCATAGGCAAAACTCGAGGCATTGGTGAGACGTTCACTGGCAAAACTCCCCGGCTGGAGGTCAAACCCAACAGGGAAAAAGATATCCACCTGTGCAATATCGGCATTGTTATTGGCTGACTCATTCGTGTCCTTCGCTGCCACATCCACAAACCAGGTCTTGGATTCTCCCTCGTAGGTGAAATTTGGACGAAGAGAAGCTATCCCCACAGGATCGTTAGCCGTGGAGAAGGTGAGGGTATTCTCATCAGCCCGAAAACCAGTGAAAGCCGTCACATTGCCTGCATAGGCTCGGGCTGGGCCTGTCGTGGCATTGGCTGTCCAGGTGGTATCTGCATATTTTTCGTTATTCACATACACAGAGAGTGTCTTGCCACTCACATCAGCCACAGGGGAAGTGAAGAAATTGCTCACCACGATATAGATCATATACTGGTGGGTAGTGGCAAGACTCCCCCCAAACCCACTATAGTTGGGATGGAAGACATCAGGGGAGGCAGCGGCATTGAAACGGATCTTGAGCCGCTTGCCATTCTGTTTCACCGAAAGAGCCACCGTACCCGCCGCTGGATTTTGATCCGCATAGACACGCCCAAAGGTACGATAGATCGTCTGGCTATTGGTGTGTGCCCAGAAGACCCCTATATGATTGGTGAATGCCGTCCAGTTGGTGAAGGAGAGAAACTCATCAGGCAGATCCACATACACCTCCTGGACTCCTGCCTCATTCACCGTAGAAAACCATGGTTTCAAGGCAATCCTCAGGATATTGGTAGTCCCAGCCTTGGTCTGCACAGGGGAAATCTCAGCCACATTGCTTGCCCCCACCGTCCGGATGGTCATGTCATCCACATAGTAGGAAAGCACCTCCCCATCAGGGCGGTTGTCCGACACCCCAAACATAGGGATCAGGTTATTGGAAAAGGTCACAGGAACCTTGCCCACATAATAAAACTGATTGGAATAATAAGTAGCAGGTCTTGCCGTCCCATCATACTCCGTCTTGGCCGCCCCCGTCGGATTGGGGTTCACATAAAAGTAGGCATACTCCCCATCAATGGTAACACGAAAACGAAGAACATTGTTGTTTATAGTATTTGCCCATGCCCAACCTGTCCCATCAATAGGATTTTCATCAGAATTTGCCCCATAATAATCATCATATCCCCATAAAAAGAGAGGAGACAAATCATGAACTCCACTCTCATCCGGTGGCAAAAGACCTGAGAACGAATAAGCAGAATTTCGAGTAAACCCAAGGTCAGAAGCCCAGAAAGACCGTGGAAGCACATTGGGCTCGCTGGGAAGCCCGTCATTGGTCCCAAGTTGAGGTCTCGAGAGTTCCGAAAAGTGTACCACATTGGGCAAAAATTCTCCATTCGCATCCACCGTCGGATCATGCTGCACCCACAAAAGATGAAACGCCTCTCTCATACGACCGGATTCGGGATTTACTCCACTATCCGGATCAAGACGGCAATAGGTACGGGTGAGTTCAAAGCCTATAGGGTTTTCTTTTGAGGCAGTGTAGAGCACATTGGTTTTTCGAACAAAAAAGCCATAAATCTCATTGTAATAAACCGCCGTATTTCCCTGTCCTGTGATGCGAAGGGTACTGGTATTGAATGCCGTAGCATAGTTGTTGCCTACATTATGCCAACCCATTTGCAGAGAATAGGTGAAATTGTATTGAAAGATAGTATTCTCCGCCGCGTCAAAGCTCGTGAAAAAATACTCCCCCCACAGCGGAAGAACTATCCCCATCATGAGAACAAGTGAAAGAAGACCTCGCGACCTCATATCGCCTCCTTCTGGCTTTCCAGTGTACTTCGCCTTTTTTGTATCGGCACAGGGCCACCACTTGTTGATAGAGAAAGTTTACTTTCTTACTTGAGAAGTTTACTGACCGACACACCTTCCATGGTGTGAGTTTTTTCATGAAAATGAGGAAAGCGACTCCTTCGACTTTTTCCTCATACAATATACTCAAAAATTCACCAAAAAGTGAAATGGAAAACAAAAAATTTTTTTACTTCTTTCACAAAGCGCTCCCGCGCGGGACAAAAGGGGCGTTGTCCTCGTCGCATGCTACGCATGCGACGAGGACGGATAGTGTGCCGCTTTTGCGGGCAATAGAAAGACTTCTTCCTCTTTCCAGGGGAAGTCCTTCCTCCGTAGGCGACCTCACCTCGTCCTCCTGACTTCGGAAGAAGAGCGCCCACCTCGCTTCGCCGATTCCCCGCCAAAGCGGGGTCCCCGCAGCTTCGCTTCGGTGGGCTTCCAGGCAAAAGCAACACAAGAGGTCACCCCGGGTGCTTCCTGCACCCTCACTTCGGAAGGACTTCCCCGTTAGCAGTACAAAGAGTATTAAACCGCAAAAGCGGTCCGGTGAGCCTCCTGAGCGAAGTCGAAGTGGAGTACAGAAAAAAAGGGGGAGTGAAAGAACAAGGCTCTCTCCCACCAGCCCACATGGTTTCTCCTCCCACGGGGCTTCTCCGACAGCACATCGCAGGCAGGGGCGAGGGCTATGGCGATATCTCAGCAAGAAGGGGGCTTTCTGAGACCAAAAGGCATAGGGCTATTACCTTGTTTCAACAAAACTCCTCTGGTTAAACGTTTAATCCGTGTCTATACCCCTCCTTCTTGCTATTCCTTTGTCTCAGCAAAGAACCATGGTTTAGCTGAAACATGGTAAAAGCCAAATCTTGCCTTGATGTTTTCAAGCGCGACTCTTTTTTCAATAAACACCATAACAGAAAGTTTTTGAATTATTTCCCTATTCACAGGAAATGAAAATAGGTATTCAGTTTCCTATGTGGAACGACAAACCCATTTCTATCGAGTTGAGAATGACACCCCCATTTTTTGACAGAAAATTTATCTCCCTTTATACTTTTTATTTCTCATACCATGAGGTAGACAAAAAAGGGGGAACCATGCAGAGAATCAAACACCTTGTGCGGTGGGAGTTTTTGGCTCTTTTTCTTACGGTGATTTTGGTGTTCAATTTTGCCTATGAACCAAATCAGAGGGCACTCATTGAGTCGCTGTTTGAAAAACACTATAGTGATTTGCAGCTGTTCTATCAGGTTTATCAGGCCGTCGAAACCAAACCAAGACTTTCTTCATCAGACGTAGCCTATGCAGAAAGGGTGCTTTCAAACCTTATAGAAAGTGGCTTCATCCTCAAACCAGAAGCCTATCACACCCTTGGCAAGCTCTACGAGAGAGAAAAACGTCTCTCTTCCGCCCTGCTATCCTACCATTCCATGCTCTCCCTTGTCACCACAGAGACCTTTCTGAAGCGAGATGCCTATTTGGGTATTGCCAGGGTCAAACAAAAGCAGAACCGTTTCAGGGAAGCAAGGGAAACACTTGAAAAGGCATGGGCACTTCCCACCACCTACCGGGAGATGGAAACCGCTTTTGCTCTTCTTGAGATATATGACCAGACAGGAAACAGGGCTGGGCAAAAGGGTATCATCCTTGCCCTGAAAGAGGTTTTCCCTTCCTATCAGAAGACCTATGAGAACATTGTTCGTCGTCTCTGGGATCTCTTTTCCGTTGAGGAGAAGCGAACTCTCCTTGAACGCTGGTTTCTACCTGGCTATGCCAAGCTTCTTTTAGAACAGGGGAAGCTCTACATTGCCAAGGAAAAACCTTCCCCGGAATGGGTGGAAAAGTGGGGGGTATTTCTCGCCGGTCAGGTGGAAAATGATACCCTGCGAAGCATAGAGACTTTTCTCAGGCAGAAGGGCTATGTTTCCATAGCCGAGGAACTCTCAGCCTATCGTCAGATGACCGTAGTATCACTGCCAGCAGGAAGCTCTTCTGCTCAGGCGGCGTATGCCTACAAAGCTCTCCGTTCCGTCTCCCGCAAGGCAAACTACAAGCCTGCCTTAGCTGAAAAATATTATGAAAATTTTCTCGTCAAAGGTTTCCATCCAGAGTACGTCTCCAAAAATCTCGAATTTCTCATCCGCAATCTCTTAGCCTACAAGCAATATGAGAGAATAACCAACTGGGTGGAAAAAACCTATGAGAAATTGGGGTTTACCGATATCTCGACCACAATCAGCGAACATATTCCCTTCTGGTATGGGTATAGTGCCTGGCAAACAGGCAACAGAGAACTCGCTCTTCGGGAATGGACAAGAACCGTCGCCATTGCCCCGGGTGGGTATTTTGGAACACTGGCAGCCACCTATCTTCGTGAGGTCATCCCATCAGAAGATGTAGAAGCCTACCTGAAAATACTCCGGCAAAAGCTTGATGACGAGAAAAACCCGATGGCAAAACTCTTTGTGGATCGGGTCCTGTATGGACTGGCCGTAAAAGAAACAGAAAAGGAAAAGTACAAAAAAGGGGTGGTGGCTGGATTGTCCGCTCTCTATCCCGATCTCTTTGGGTCTTCTCTGTCGGCCTTGGATAAACTTCCCATGGAAAAATACTTTCGATGGCTTGTGTACAGCCGCTTTGGGTTTACTGATTACGCAAAGGAACTTCTCTACGAGACAGGCATCAAAAACGAGATTGTGGCGGATCTGGCCGTACTCAAGGTCTTAGTATACTACAAAAACTTTGACCGGGCAAGGGCTCTCTTTTCCCGTATAGAAAACGATCCGGCCATCAGAAACCATAGTGTCTTTTTGCCATCAGATTTCCAGAAGGTACTCTATCCCCTTCCCTATGCCCAGGAGAGTAAACTTGCCCTTGCCATGCAAACCAACAGTTTGTGCGATGTGTATTTAGTACACGCCGTGATCAAGGGAGAGAGTCTTTTTTATCCGAGGGCAACCTCCCGCGTAGGGGCAAAAGGGCTTATGCAGCTCATGCCCGCTACAGCAAAACTTCTCATTCCTTCAGTATTTGATGAAAGAACCGTCAGTTTGTACGATCCGGCAAACAATATTGTGTTGGGTACACGCTTTTTGGCTCATTCCATGGAAAACTATGGGCTTATTGGGGCTCTGGCGGTGTATAACGGAGGACACAGGGTGGTAGATGCCACCAAAAACCGCTTCCAGCCAGATGACGATATTGTCTTAGCGGAGATTCTCCCCTATACAGAAACACGCCTGTATGTACGAAAGGTGATGGGATATTATCAGGGGTATTTGGCCACCTATGAAAACAAGCCGCTTTCTCTCTCGGTGATCAGTAGCCCCCGTTTTTTGACAAAAAAATAGTGGGGAATTATATCCCCTCTTCCCATAGATGAAAAAACAAAAACGAGACCTTTGCACGAATGTGCAAAGGTCTCAAAAAAGTAGTAAAAAACAAAAAATAGTATAAAAATGTTCCTTAACGTAATAAATAAAACTATTCCTTTGAACAAAAAAAGATAAATAAGCCCTTGTAAATGGAAAAAGCGGGGTTTCAGGGGCGTAGCCCCTGACCCAAACAGGGGAAGAAAACACCCGTGCAAGGGTCTCAAAAACTTGCCTTCTTGGAAAAAAGAGAGGTATATTTATTGGAAAGACAAGGAGTTTTGATATGAGGGATATGACAAAGGGCAAGATATCAACAAGCCTCATTTCTTTTGCCATACCGCTTTTTTTGGGGAGTGTATTCCAACAACTCTATAACGTCGTGGATAGCATCGTGGTAGGACAATTCGTGGGCAAAGAAGCCATGGCCGCCGTGGGGGTGAGTTTTCCCATCATGTTTCTGCTCATTGCTCTCGTCATGGGAGCCACCATGGGAAGTACGGTACTCATCTCCCAGTATTATGGAGCCAAAGACTGGAAAAACCTGAAACGGACGATCGATACAACGGTGTGGCTTCTCTTCTGGACGGTGGTGGTGGTGACCATTGCGGGCGTTCTCTTCGGGGGATGGATATTGCGGGTCATGCATACACCGGGGGATATTTTCTTCATGGCACATAATTATACGCGTATTATGTTTTTGGGTATGATCGCCCTTTTTGGGTATAATGGTCTCAGTGCGATTCTCCGTGGTATGGGAGATTCAAAAACACCGTTGTATCTTCTTATTCTCTCTACTTTTGTCAATATTATTCTTGATTTAGTTTTTGTTTTAGTGTTCCACTGGGGGGTTGAGGGAGTGGCTGTGGCCACGGTATTAGCCCAGGGAGTTTCTTTTGTGGTGGGGTGGATTATCCTTTCAAAGAAAAGCGAACTCTTTCGTTTCAGGCTTTCAGAGATACATTTTGATAGAGAGATTCTTCTCAAAAGTCTTGCCATAGGGATGCCATCAGGAATCCAGCAGGTGATGGTGGCTATCGGGAGTATGGTGTTAGTGGGGCTTGTAAACCGTTTCGGAACGGACGCGATCGCGGCTTTTACCGCGGCGGGCAGAATCGAGTCGTTTGCCATGATGCCAGCGATGAATATCAGCATGGCTATTTCTACCTTTGTGGGACAAAATATAGGCGCCGGTCGTGAAGACAGGGTAAAAGAAGGAGTGGGTGTGGCTTTTGTCGTTGGCAACAGTATCGCCGTGGTGATGTCTCTTCTCATCGTGTTTTTCGCCGCTCCCCTTGTGATGGTGTTCAACCGCGATCCGGCCGTGGTACGGATTGGGCAGGAGTATATGTGGATTGTAGCCCCCTTCTATGTCGCTTTTATGACCATGTTTGTGTACAACGGTGCTCTTCGTGGTGCAGGGGATACCTTTATCCCTATGATTATCACCATCCTTTCCCTGTGGGGACTTCGTATTCCTGTCTCGGTATTTTTCTCCCGCTTCTGGGGAACCAATGGCATCTGGTGGGGGATTCCCGTCGCATGGCTTTTTGGTATGCTTGCTTCGTGGGTGTATTTCACGACCGGTAGATGGAAACGCAAGGTGGTAGCCAAAGCTCATGCTCTCCCCCCTGAGGCTCTTGAAGCAGTAGCCGCCATAGAGTGTGAAGACAGTGAAAGAAAAGAATGTCTCCACACCTGAAACCATGGAGTGCCGACCAGGTTGTGCTGCCTGCTGTATAGCCCCGTCTATTGCCACTCCTCTTCCCGGTATGCCAGAGGGAAAGCCAGCCGGTGTCCCATGTCCACATCTTGACGAGGATCTTCGTTGCCGGTTGTATGGAAGCCCTGAGAGACCGTCCTTTTGCGTCTCCCTCAAACCCTCAGCCGAGATGTGTGGCAAAAGCCGGGAAGAAGCCATGGCCTATCTCGCCTGGCTTGAAGAAATCACAAAACCGAGCCCCTGACCCAGATCGGGGGAAAAAACACCGCTGCAGGGGTCTTAAACCAAAAAATTGAACCCTCTCTCCCTTTTGCTGTATAATACAACGGTATTTTGGAGAAGTCTCATGGAAACCTCTCTTTTTCCCTCCCCTGATGAGAAAGCCCTTCACTTCTGTGCCTCCCTTCTTCAGGAAGGAAGGCTTGTGGTTTTCCCCACTGAAACGGTGTATGGACTCGGGGCAAATGCCCTCTCAGAAAAAGCCGTCCAGGCCATCTTTGAAGCCAAGGGAAGACCTCAGGATAATCCCCTCATTGTCCACATCCCCGATATCAGCTTTCTCTCCGTGGTCACCGAGAAGATCTCACCAGAAGTGGAACGCCTCTTCTCCCTTTTCAGCCCCGGGCCTCTCACGGTTATCTGTGAACGTTCGTCTCGCATTCCCCCCATTGTCAGTGCAGGACTTCCCACCGTTGGGGTGCGTATCCCCGCCCATCCATTGGCCCACAAACTTCTCACCCTGGCTGGTCTTCCCGTGGCGGCTCCTTCAGCCAATCTCTCCGGAAGACCAAGCCCCACCACTTTTGAGATGGCTATACGTGATATGAAAGGCCGTGTGGATGCCATCATTGACGGCGGTCCCTGTGAGCATGGACTTGAATCCACCGTGGTGATGGTAAAAGAAAACAAGGTGATCATCCTTCGCCCTGGGGCTATCACCGAGGAGATGCTTCGAGAGAAGGGGTTTGAGGTGGTTTTGCCTGAGGAGAAATCTCATGAAAGACCCCTCTCTCCAGGGATGAAATATACCCATTACAGGCCCCACGCTGAGGTGTATCTTTCTCACCATTTAGACGAAAAAACTCTTGAAGCCTTCTGCAAGGGGAAAAAAACGGCGGTGGTGGGGATCTCCCCTCCCGTTGGACCATGGGAAAGAGTGGTTTTTCCTGATGTAGCCTCCTATGCACGAGGGCTTTTTGCCACCTTTGCCCGCTTAGAACAGCAGGGTACAGAAGTCATAATCCTCCAGGCCGTGGAAGAAAAGGGTGTCGGCCGTGCCCTCATGAACCGTATGAGAAAGGCCAGTGGCAATCGATGGATAGAGGCAAACGATGAGACTTTCTCTCAGTGAATTGTACGACATTCTTTTTCGTTTTTATGGTCCTCAGAACTGGTGGCCTATTGTGGAGAATGGAGTCTCTCTCTATTTGCCCGGCTATACACAAAAACAAAGAACACCTGAGGAGGCTCTGGAAATCTGGATAGGGGCCATTCTCACGCAGAATACCGCCTGGAAAAACGTGGAGAAGGCGCTGGTAAACCTCAAGGAAAGGCTTCCTCTTCTCCCTGAGAGTCTTCTCACGTTATCAGAAGAAGAACTATCAGACCTTATCCGCCCGGCGGGATACTACAGGCAAAAAGCGAAAAAAATCCATGTTTCCATGCGTTTTCTTCTCCAGGACTATGGAGGAAACCCCTGTGAACTTCGCCGTCTTCCTCTCTCTGAAGCAAGACATCAGCTTCTCTCTCTCTGGGGCATTGGCCCAGAAACCGCAGATTCTATTCTTCTGTATGCGTTGGGTTTTCCCATCTTTGTGATTGACACCTATACCCGGCGGATTTTGAAGCTTTTGGGGTACCCTGAGGCCACTCAGTCATACGAAAGGCTTCAAGATCTCTTTCACAAAAATATTACCCCAGACGTGGGGTTGTACCGTGAGTATCATGCGCTCTTTGTAGCCGCAGGCAAAACCTGTGGAAGAAAACCAGATTGTGGCAGGTGCCCTCTTTTCTCCTGGTGTGAGAGACATCATACAAGAGCATGAACAAAGAAGTCCACCTGTCTTCTGATCTTTTCCAGGCCATCGTTATTGAAGATAATAAAATCCGCCTGCTCTTTCAAAAACTGGAGATGCCGCTGGGAGAAAAGAACGCTTTTTGCCTTTTCCTCCGACCAGCCCCGCTCCCTCACAAGGCGATCAAAGAGCATCTCCTCAGGGGCATCCACCATGAGGATAAAATCACAGATCGGCGCAAGCCCTATTTCATACAACAGGGCCCCATCAAGGATGGTGTGTGTGGTAGCGGAGGCCAATCTCTCTTTGACAAGACGTTTGATCCTGGGATGGGTGATAGCATTGAGAAGAAGAAGCTTCTCCATATGACCAAAGACGATCCCTCCAAGTACCTCTCTCTGGATACGGCCATCCACTCCAATAACCTCCGGCCCAAAGTGTTTCGTAATCTCATCTTTGGCTTCTTCTAAGGCCCTATGCCCCATTTCATCAAGGGAGATGAGAGAAAAATCGTACTCTTCGCAGAGAATCTTGGCCACGGTGGATTTTCCACTGCCGGCTTTTCCCACAAGCCCGATCACATAGAGAGGTTTTCTTGTATTCACCATAGATTTTCCTTCACAAGGACTTCTTTGATCTGTGAGATATTCTTGCCTTCATAAAAAAGTTCTATGATCCTTTTGACTACCCCATCGGTATGAATCCACTGACAGGGAGAACAGTCCCAGACCCTTTTTTCAGGGGTAGAAAGCCATACACCTTTTGTCTCATCCTGACAGGGATAGAAGGGACAATAACAAAAGAAACAATTCTGCTCTGTCATTTTGTGGCAGGGATAGTAAGGACAATCCATATACCTCTGATGAACTAAGGAGAAGACAAGTTGCTTCTCAAAATAATAACGTGATACATCATCCATAGAAATATTATAAAGCAAGGCCTTTTTTTGTGCAAAAGGGCTTCCCCAAAAAAACAAAAGAGCATAGGAAATCATTGTCGTTCCACACTCATACAGAAGTTTTTTTTACACAAAGACTGAATACTTCTGGTTCATCTTTTCTCTTTCAGTTTCAGGCTGTTTTGCCACCCTTCTCCCTCTCTTGCGAAACGCTCCCGCGCGAGGTAACAGAAAAGGTTGCCCCCGACACTTTCTGTGTCCTCTCGTCGGAAGGACTTCCTATCAGGATCCAAAGGGCCCTCTCTAGAACCACAAATGCCGCCATGGGGTACAGAAAAAAAAGGGAGCGGGAAAATGCTATGTCGATGTTTCAGCAACAGGGGGCTCTTTGGGAATACAAAGTCGTGGCTATTACTATGTTTCAGCCAGAAGTGGGGATCTTTGCTGAAACATAGTAATAGCCAGAGCCTACCACTTGTCCTTCCCCCCCTTTTTCCATCCCAACCGCCCTTCTTTCTGGAAAAAACACCATTTTCTCTCAGGATTTCCTTTTTTCCTTCAAAGAGAAAAGCCTTTAGACAGGGAAAATACCAATAGTTTTCTTTCGGTGGCAAATAACTTCTTTGATTTCAATGAGATAGAAATTTCAGAAGATAAAGGAAAGGTAACACAATGGAAAAAAGCTTCTTAAAGTGCTAAGGGCTCCTTGATAAGTATCTTGTAAGGGAGAAGAAGGTTTCTACTCCCTATCATCGAAAGAAGTTTTTCAAATCGTATTTCTGGAACCTGATAGAGGTAAAAAACACAGAATTCTTCGATGTAACGCTGAGGGTGTTTGCGACAACCATGGTGGTAGAGACCTTCCAGTCGATCGGTAAGCTCTTTGAAAACGCAGGAAAAAGTCGAAGGGGCTTCGAAAATGGTGGGGATTTTTTTGCCAGAGAAAAGTGTTTTGATGTTCTCCGACGAGATGCTATGCACAAGATGAATGTGGAAGTGAGTAGGAGAGAGCTTGTTATTGCATTCGATAAGCTGAAGGGGGTACTTCTTTTCTCTCTGAAACTTTTTGATACCTGGAATAAGAATAAACTTATGGAGAATATGATGAAGGCGGTGTTTTTGCTTGGCTGAAAGGGCTTTCATGAGGTTACGCACCTTGTGGAAAAGAAGCCAGGCGGCTTTGTAGCTTACACCAAGGTGTTTGGCAAGCATAACACCGTTTACGTTTCCTTCACAGATAACGGCGAAGGCACAGAGCCAGGTTTTGAGACAGAGGTGACTTTTTCGCATGATGGAGATGCTTTTGAGGGAAAATTGATGGCGGCAGTGGGTGCATTGGTAGAGAGGGCGACTCGAGAGGCGATAGACGGAGTGTTTGCAGCGGGGGCAGAGGACTTTCTCTTTCCAGAAAAGACTTTCGAAAAGCTTGATAACTTCTTCCTGGGTGTAGCTGAAGATGTTTTTTGTCATTGTAGCCTCCTGTGTTTTTTCTATAGATATTATCGAAAAAATGTTGTCAGAGTTGTCCAGAAGTGGTTAGAAAGTTGTTATGGGGGAAATTTTTTTCTGGCTATTACCTTGTTTCAGCAATAATCCTCACTTGTAGCTGAAATATGGTAATAGCAAAAATCGTCTTCAACAAGGCTACACTTGGGAGGGATATTGTTTTGCTGAAATATGATGATAGCCAAACATCTTGCGTTTACGAAAATGATCTGATGGGCTTTCTTTAGCTGAAATATCGTTATAGCCATATTTCGCTGCAGTCTTTTCAAGACACGCTATTTTTCCTATCACGCATTCCAACAGAAAACTTTTGTCTTCTTTTCCAAATGTGGGGATAGGTATTCAGTTTCATATGTGGAACGACAGACATTTCTATTGAGTTGCGAGAACATAAAGAGAAAAACTTGACTTTTTCTCTGATTAATGTTAAAATAAAATATTCTTATTCTTATTTTGAATAAGAAAAGTTGGAGAGATTAAAATTTTTAATTTTGTAATAAGGAAGGAAAAGAAAAATGACAATCTCAGGCAAATGTTTTATATGTGGTAAAGGTTTAAGGCACTGTAATGAAAGTATAATTGTCAAGTGTTACAAATGTGGTAAAAAAGAAAAATCGTACATTTTTTGTGAAAATGATCATTATCTTTGTAATGCATGTGCTACTGAAACCGTAATGGCCAAGATTTTTCAAACAATACCAAACATTTATGACTCTAATCCTTGTGATATTGGAGAAAAACTCTTAATTGAATGTGGCTATGCTGGTAATTCCCCACATGTTGTTGTTGCAGTAGCCTTTTTATTGGCTTTAAAGAATTTGAATTTGGTAACGTTTGAAGATGTTTTTGAAGGAATGATGCGTGGGGTTTTAGAAGTTGGAGAAATTATATGAATTTCGATTTTCTCTTTTATGAAACAATAAGGATAGGACAATTTATCTGGAACTCCTTTCTCCACATCTGGTGGTTGCTTCTCATTACTATTCCCTTGGCTGTGTGGATAAATATAAATGATATGAGCAATTATGTAAAAAAATGACGAATTATAATGCCTTTTTATCCATATTACTGGGAACTATCATTGGGGCATTCAGCCCCTTTTGTTCCTGCAGCGTTATACCTGTCATTACCTCTCTGCTCATTGCAGGAGTGCCACTTGGGGCTGTAATGTCTTTCTGGATTGCCTCGCCCTCGATGGATCCGGAGATTTTCTTTCTCAGTGTAGCCTCTCTTGGTTGGCCTCTGGCTATTGCACGATTGATTGCCACCTTTTTCTTGAGTTTGGCCGGGGGATTCATTGCCCAATTCTTTGTTTCAAGAGGATTGTTTGGCAAAAACTACCTCAAATTGAAAAAAGAAAAATCCTATAAAGTAGGTTCGTTTACCCATCTTTTGAAAAAGCTAAAAACTTTTCTCTCCAGAAGAGTTGCCATAGCAAAACGACAGATGGGATTTGGAACCTCTGGCATTGATTATAACAAAAAAATTCTCTCTCCTCCTTATACCGGGAAAGAAAATATTCACCTCCTTGAAGTAAGATTTTCAATACTCAAACCTCCATATTCTTTCTCGCAAGAAAATTTAGCTGAAGTATGTTGTTCTTCACACAGTGAACAAGCTTCTGCATTTTCTCTTAGAGAAGAAGATGCTTGTTGTTCCCGAAGGCAAAGCAAAGCCTCCCCATCATGCTGTGATACTCAGCCATCGAGAGAAAAAGAATCAAAAAGAGGAAGATGGAGTCATTTTATCGAAGAACTTAATAATGTGCTCTTCATGGTTGGAAAATATCTCTTTATTGCCTATCTTCTGGAAGCAATAATTACCTTTTATCTGCCACGGGAGTGGGTGACCTTTCTCTTGGGTATACAAAACCCTCTTTCTGTGCTTTATGCCACTCTTCTTGGTGTACCGCTTTATACTACAAATCTCACTGCACTTGGGGTTATCGGAGGATTGCTTTCGAATAACATGAGTGGAGGAGCGGCTCTTGCCTTTTTGATTGCAGGGGCGACTACCACATTGCCAGCAATGTCTGCGGTATATGGAATTGTATCAAAGCGTGTTTTCTTACTCTATTTGGGAGTCATTATTGTCGGTGCTCTCTTTTGTGGCTATTCTTACCAGATAGTGGAGTTTTTCTTTCTGCATTAAAGAATTTTGAGAAATAATATGAACGTTCATCGGTCTCATTTGCATTTTCTTGTTTCTCATTCTATAATATAAAAAAGCAAATGATGAGAGGCCCATGGCAAAAGAAAAGCAACTCACTCTTCAGGACTGGATCCGCTGGGTTGGTCGTATCTTGAGACGCAGAAGAGTAAGCGCTGAAGAGACACCAAAATTAGAAGAGTTGGAGCGGTTTATTGAAGACTATCCAGATGAGACCCCACTGGAAAAATGGCTCGGTTTTGTGTATCTCATGATGGGAAAGGACAAAGAAGCCGAGAGGATTTTTTCTCGTCTCATTCGAAGTTATGCGCATGATGTGGAGATACAAAACGCCCTTGCTTACCTTCTCCTGAAGCGGGGAGATACCGAAGGAGCCGTTACTCATCTTCTTGATGCCCTTTACACAGAGGAGAATCACCCCCTTCTGAAAAGAAATCTCGACCTTTTACGCTCAAGTAAGGATCTTCCAGCATGGCTTTCAACCCATAAGTGGACGGATTTTGTCTTTTTCACTCCACCGGAATCCCCCTGGTGGGATATCGGATGGCAAGAGGTGATGCGAAACCCCTTTGTTCGTGGAGGAGTGGTGATAGGGATTGTAGGGCTTGCGGGAGGAGGGCTATTTCTTCTTTATCCCACCCTTATCAATGTCGCTCAGAAATACCAGCAGACCAGATATCGGCAAATAGGAAGCGTGGTGGATCAATATACCATTCAGGACATTGAAAAGCTTATCGAAGAACGCCAGAAGTATTCCATCAAGCTCACTGAAGAAGAAGTGGGCAAAAAATTTGAGATGATCAAGGATCTTCTCTACGAAGGAAAACGAAATCAGGCGCTTATCCTTATCAATGAACTTCTCAATTCCAACGCCAGTGAACAGGTCAAAGAGCACGTTCGTATCTTTGAGAGCTTCGTTCCTGCTCCAGACCCGCGCAAGATAGACTACAACCCTTCGTGTCGGGATGTGCTCAGAACGCCCTTTCTCTACAAGGATGTGTATGTCAACTGGGTAGGAACCGTCGCCAATCTCTTCTTCAATCAGCGGAAAGAGACCTCCTTTGATCTTTTGATCAATTTTGTTGATGAAGCCACCGTCGAAGGAATGGCCACCATCAAGATGGAAGGTTTTCAGAGTGAGCTTCGTAATGGACAAAAGGTAAGGGTATTTGGTCGCATTGCCGGTATTCAGATTGAGAACAAAGTGGTTCTATTGGATCCAGAGGTCCAGTATCTTGGCCGTTAGACAAAAAAAGGCCAATGTACCTCATGCTCACAGAAGGTGAGACAAGAAATACCCTTTCTGGGGGTCTTATTTTTATACTATCAAAGAAGAGGAAAACACTATGCCTAAATTTCTCATCGAAAACTATGGTTGTCAGATGAATGTAGCGGAAGCGGAGAGTCTTCGTCACTTGCTTTCCACAAGTGGCTATGAAGAGACTCATGACCCGGCAGACGCCGATGTGGTGATCATCAATACCTGTAGTGTGAGACTCACCGCCGAGGACAGGATTATCGGAAGGTTGGGTTTCTATCGTGGACTTCGTGAAGAAACGGAGAAAGATCGTTATGTTGTCCTGATGGGATGTATGGCACAAAACAGGGGAGAAGAAGTGAGGGAACTCTTTCCCGATGTGGTGAAAAGGGTGTGGGGAACATACAACAAGGACAGAATCCTTGAGGATCTCCGGCTTTTAGAAAAAGGCAAGGACTTTCTTGAACTTTCTGACTACCATTTTCTTGATGCAGTTCCCCAGAGTTCATCTCCCTTTCGAGCGTATCTTCCCATCAGCCATGGGTGTGATAATTTTTGTAGCTATTGTATTGTTCCAGTAGTCCGCGGAAGGGAGATCAGTCGATCTTTTGAGGATATCATTGAGCAGGCCAAACGTCTTTTAGAAAGTGGAGTGAAGGAGATTATTCTCTTGGGACAGAATGTGAATAGTTATCGTGATGGCAAGAAACATTTTGAGGATGTGCTTGAGACCTTAGCAGGCAAACTCTCTGTCCCGAGGCTCTCATTTCTCACGTCTCACCCAAAAGATTTTCGAAAAAGCATGGTGGATATCATCGCTTCGTACGAAAACATCTCAAAGCTTATTCATTTGCCTGTTCAATCAGGGAATAACCGGATTCTTTCTCTGATGAATCGACAGTACACCAGAGAAGAGTATCTCAAGAAAATTGAATGGCTTCGGGAAATCCCCACCATTGAACTCAGTACGGATGTGATGGTAGGCTTCCCTGGAGAAACAGAAGAGGAGTTTCGGCAGACCCTTTCCCTTGTACAGGAGGTGGAGTATCTTGAGGCCTTTTGTTACTATTATAACCCCAGACCAAAAACGAAGGCTGCCACCATGGTGGACAATACCACAGAAGAGGAGAAGTTAGCACGTCTGGACCGGCTCATCAAACTCCAGCGAGAAATCCGACAAAAGAGACTCTCTCTCTGGATAGGGAGACACGATGAAGTCCTCATCGAGAGCCGGAGCAAAAAAGACGAACATATCTTCTTTGGCATGTCACGAAGCGGGATTCCCGCCTATGTTGAGGCCTCCTGCGAGTTGGGGGATATTATTCAAGTTATATTTACCGAGATAAGAGGAAGCGGCCTGGCCGGCCGCCCCCTGAAGTAGACCTCAGTCCTTGCTGGTAGAGATGCCAATCAGCTTGTACAGTGGACAGAAACCAAGCATCGAGGTAACAATAAACACAATGGCCACAAGAGCCGCCACAATCATCCAGATACCGGTGAGCACCTTCAGCACAATAAGAAGAATAAGTACCGCCGCAATGGTCAACCGAATCAGTCTGTCAATGGTACCCATATTTTTTTCCATAGAAACCTCCTTTTGAGATTGTATCTAAGCATACACTTTTTTGACGGATTTGTCAAACTTTTCTTGAAAAGACTTAAAGACATCCTCTGCCCATGTTTCAGCAATGTTTTCCTACAAACCCCAAAGGCTCACGAACCTGAAAAAAAAGGTCCTGTGAGGAGACCTTTGCACGAATGTGCAAAGGTCTCGAAAAAGTAATAAAAAACAAAAAGTAGTATAAAAATATTTCTTTTCAGCAATCAATAATTCTACTTTTTTGAAAAAAGACAAACAAGCCCTTGTAAACAGAAAAAGCGGGGAAGAGGGGCGTAGCCCCTGACCCAGACATGGGAAGAAAACACCCGCGCAAGGGTCTCATGTCTTCTGTTTAAGAGAAGGGGAGAGGAGAGGGTGTTGCTGAGACATGGGAATAGGACCAGCCCTTTTCTCTGGGAGAAGGGTGCCGGGAGATTTTGCTATGACCTTATTTCAGCAAAGGGGGCTCGTTTGCTGAGACATGGTGATAGCCGGGGCAGGCTTTTCTCCCTGAAAGAAGGTGGTCGTCATTGTTTGGGTTTGTATGGAGGGGGGTTAAACGTTTGACCGGCGGGGTGGTTAGCTGAAACAGGGTGATAGCGATAGCCATGAGGGGGTGGATAGAGAGAGGTTAAACGTTTAACCATTGCCTTTGGCTGAGACAGGGTAATAGCCGGGCGCCCTGCGGTCTCAGAAAGCCCCCTTCTTGCTGAGTTGTCGCCATAGCCCCTCCCGCCCCTGCCTGCGGTGTCTTCTGGCAGAAGCCACCAGGGGAACACATGCCCCGCGGACCTGGTGGGAGAAGGCCCTGTTCTTTTATCACCCCCTTTTTTTTCTGTACCCCACTTCGACTTCGCTCAGTATCCGCCTGGCCGCTTTTGCGGTGGTGTGTCCTTTGTCGTGGAGTGGGAAGTCCTTCCGGAGTGAGGGTGCAGGAGGCACCCGGGGCGACCTCTTCTGTTGCTCTGCCCGAAAAGCCCACCGAAGCGTAGCCGCGGGGCCCCCGCTTTGGCGGGGAATCGGCGGAGCGAGGTGGGCGCTATGCTTCCGAAGTCAGGAGGACGAGTTGAGGTCGCCCACGGAGGAAGGACTTGCCCTTCTCAAGGGAAATGTTCTCCCATGGCCCGCAAAAGCGGCCCATGTTCCGTCCGAGGCGCATGCGTAGCATGCGACGAGGACAGGGCCCTTCTGGAGCCGGTGCAGGGGCGGGGGTTCACAGGGGGGCGTAGCCCCTGACCCAGACATGGGAAGAAAACACCCGCGCAAGGGTCTCGAGAGTTATTTAGCCAATTCGTTGGTAAGTTGCTTCATCAAAGGAGAAAACTCAGCAGGAGACGATGACGCCACAATCCTCGGAACAAGAAGAAGGGCCATTTCAGAACGTATGGTTTCCTCCTTTTGATAGGAAAAGAGAAGCCCTAAGAGAGGAATATCTCCTAAAAGCGGCACTCCCACCTTTCGCTTGATTTTCTCTGTCTTGACAAGCCCACCTATCACAATAATATCTCCCGGACTTGCCATGACATCACATTTGAGGGAGGTGGTTTGCACCTTTGGGGCCTGATACCCGGGAAGAATCGTTACCCATTCAGCACTGCTGAGTTCCACATAGAGGTTCATCCGCACCTGATTGGAGGGAGTAATCATAGGTTTCACCGTGAGTTTGATACCTGCATCTAAAAACTCAAGAGAGAGGTTATTGGTTCCTGAGAGGTAGGGAAGACGGCTCCCAATGAGGATAGTGGATTCTCCACGGTTGACCGCCAATACCTTTGGCTGAGAGATAACCTTGATGTGGTTTTTGTCGAGGGTGGCTCCTATGGTCGTAGAAAGGGTGGTTCCGTCTTTGTTTTCCGTTCCCTTGATCCGTAACACAGAGGTCGTACCGGACTGCTCGAGGGGCAAAATATCCAGTTGCCATTTCCCATCGGAGAAAAGGGCAGACCAGTTCACTCCAGCCGACCATTCATCATCCAATCTCACCTCAAGAATCCTGGTCTCAATCTCCACCATCTTGGGAAGGGAACAAAGCTGATTATAAACCTTCTCCAAGCGTTCAAGATTGGCGCGGGTATCACGAATCACCAATTTGGAGGCTGTTTGATCCACACTCATAAACCCAATACCCGGTGTAAGAAGGGGTTTGATGACAGAAGGAAGGTTTTTGAGATCGAGAATAGAAGCATCATACACCCGTGTTTCCACGTAGTGATTGAGAAGTTCCGAGCGATATTCTTCCTGAGAAAGAATCTTGACCACCTTACCTTCAGGCAGATAATAAAGCCGATACATTTTCATCACGGTTTTGAAGGCGTCCTTTATATCCACATTTTTGAAAGTGATGGTAATTGGCTCGGAAACTTTGGGGCTTATGACAAAGTTTATCCCCATCTGCATACCAAAGAGTTGAAAAACCTCTCGTGGCGGGGTGCTATTGAAGGTCGCTGAAAAACTCCCCTTCTGTTCCTCGATGAGAGGCACTTCTATTTGAAACCACTGTTCTGTAGAGGTCGTCTCCCCTGTTGTCGGCCCTCCATAAGGATACTCCTGAGAAAAAAGAGGAGCATAACTCACCACAAGCAAAAGCATCACTATCCATTTTTGTTTCATACCCAACTCCTTTTATTCCAAAGTGAGACGTATCTGTTGCCCCTGCCTTTCAAGGACAACCGCATCACCTGTCACATCCACTACACGATAACCATCAACCATATCCCCTTTCACCACCGTAAACATTCTCTCAGGTACCATCGGGTCTTGAAGGGTAGCGATCATTCTTCCCTGCAGTGTCAGAATAGAACGTAGCTGAAGGGTCAATCCCGGAGATCGTGAAGGCGGCATCTGAGGAGAGGGAATATTCTCCCGAGGGGCAGGAGAAAAGGAACTCGAACGACCAGGACGTGGTGGAGAAGAAACCTCTCCCTCAGCATATTCAAAGATATTTCGCAG
Source organism: Longinema margulisiae (assembly GCF_025266855.1). Lineage (GTDB taxonomy): Bacteria > Spirochaetota > Brevinematia > Brevinematales > Thermospiraceae > Thermospira. The sequence goes on along the minus strand of NZ_CP053071.1, from coordinate 1,413,279 downwards.
GCTTTCATAGTCAATGCGCTGGATCATACCAGAGGATGTTTTCTGACGGGGAACCACCTGCGTAGCCGGAGAAACATCTCTCTCAAAAGTAGCCAAGAACCGTTGAAGTTGCGGGAAAAAAACCAGTGGCCAGAAGATCACATTGAAAAGAATAAGCCCTATGGTGAGCTGGGTTTGTTGTTTCTGCGTCATATCTCTCACCGCCTATAATAGATTCGTATAGTCATCGTTGCACTCACTGTTCGGGCGGAACGTTCCATCATGAGCGTCTCTATCTGAATGGGAAGCCGTGATCTTTCTAAAATATCCACAAAACTGGCGATGGAAGCAAACCTCCCGTCCATGGTCATCTCCACTGTCATGATCTCCTGCTTGCCCTCCTGGCGTGTGCCCTTGGTTTGCATGGTAAAACGTTCAATACCAGAGAACTCCGCAAGAACCGGCAGGTTGGCAATGAAGTCCGCAGAGGTTTTTGGATCAAAACCCTCCCGAATGAGGCTTTCATATTCCGTTTTGAGAGCACTTACCGTACGTTTCAGAAAAACAATATCCCCGGTATTTTTCTGCTGTTCCCGAATCATGGCAAGATACCGGTTTTCCTGAAAAAAGACCATAAAACTCAAAACCGCTAAAACCGTTGCCGTGAAAAGACCAAGAGAGATGAGACTCTTCATAATCTGTTTCATAGGCGCACCTCAAAAAGAATCCGGAATTCCACCACGGTTCTTGCCTCACTTCGTTTGACCTCGGCTATAGAAATCCCCGAAAGATAGGGGGAATCAAGCAACGCCTTGACAAAGTTTTGGAGTCCTTTTGAGCTTTTTGCTTCACCGACCATTTCTCCTTTCCCCTTTTGAAAGCTGAGTTTTTCCAGTCGTACGTCAGGGGGAAGCGCTTGAGAAAGAGAAACCAGCACCATTTTGAGGTTGGATGATTCGATACTGACACTTTTGGCTTCAGCAAGGAGTTGTTCATAGCGACTTTTTTCCTGCTGATACTGACGAAGTGTCTGAAGAAGCCTCACCTCTTCCACTCGTTTTTCAAGGGTTTCGTTCTGCACAGGTTGTCCCGTAGCAAGGATTTCTTCAGCTTTTTTGTAGAGACTATACTGAGCGTGCGTGAGAAGCATCCATGGTGAGAGAAGAAGGGCTACCACTACAAAAAGAGTACACAGGACTGCCCCCCACTGAACTATCCCATCCCATAACCGACGATACCCCATCTGTGAAGGAAGGGGGAAGCCAATCCGATAAGACTTACCAACAGGAGTAAAAAGGGCATACATATCCATGTAGGAGTCAGGAATAGTGGTCTTTCGAAAATACCGGGAAACAATCTCCGCCCTTTCAGCAAGAATATTGATGCTTTCAAGGATGCCTTCTAAGAAAAAGGTCTCTTCCTCCTCAGAAAGGGCTTTGAGATGGATCTTGACAAGATAGTTTCCCCCTAACTTGATGTATTCGCTGAAAAACTGAGAGATCTGTTTGAGTTCGGTGGGAAGATGACGGTTTTCAGGAAGAAGTTGATATTGATACTGAACGATCTCTCCTCTTTCGACAATAGCCAAGAGCATCCTGTGCCCCTGCCAGACCACAATACCTTCTGCCTGATCTGAGCGAGGAGGAAGATAGGGAAGAAGAGGAACATGGCCAAGAAAGACAATCTCATAAGGAAGAAGATGGGCTTCCTGGATGATCTCATGAAACAGGTGAAGATCTCCCTTTTTCATCACCGCCGCAAGAATGTTCCATCCAGGAGATCCTGAAAAATGGGTTCTGGAAAGGATATTGTACCCGATAACCACATCCTGAGGGGAAAGATGCAGAAGTTTCGACAATTGCCATTCCACAAGCTGGGAAAGTTTCTCTCTGGGAATATCAGGAAGAGGGAGAAACTGAGAGATAACCGAGAGCCGACTCACTGCAAGATGAACCCTCTGAACAGAGTGGGTGGCATATTTTTCTAAGAAACGCTGGACACTGAAAACCAACCGATGGTCATCATAGAGGGCTTCACTATGGGTGTGAACAATCCTCTTCCATGGACCTATGGAGATAATCTCCAGAAGACGGAGCTCTTCTCCTATATCCACGACCACATGAAGAAGATGAAGCCTTTCAAGAAGACTGTACCAGAGAGACCTGATACTCATGGAGTACCCCCTTTCTCCCACCCCAGGGGCAGAAAACGACTTTCGTCAAAAGAAACCCCTCTCAGAATAGCATGAAGGATCACACGCCCTCCATTGGTATGGGCTGTGATGCTGAGATCCGCCTGAAACGGATACTTCCACACCACACCACTCGTCATTTCTCGAAGAGAAAGGGGATTTTTCCTCACCTCATATACCCTTCCATCATGAGTTTTCCATAGCCATCCATTTTCTGTTTTCCCCCACTGAGTACTCTGAAAACTAATGGTTTCTATGTGGTGCCAGAAAAGAGTGCGGTTATTCCCTCCGTGGGAAAGGCGCTCGATCGTTCGAAGTTGCATACTCACCACCGTGGTGACAACCGCCATCACAAGGGCAAAAAGGGTCATCGTAACCAGAAGTTCAGTGAGAGTAAAACCCTCAAGTCTAAAAAGCTTCTTCATACGCGCGAGAAAAGGCTGTTTCCACTTCATAGAGATTTGTCCTTCTGGCAACAAGGTAGGTTGCCTGTATTTTCACCATACAGAGAGACACATTTGTCCATATCACCGTCATCTCCACCGGAAAGGTGTCTATATTGGTACGCCACGTACCTTCACGCCAGTTTGTCCAGCTCATGGACGCCTGAGAAAGCACAAGAAAGTCATTGATACGAGCGGCAAGCTGGTTCACCATAGCAGAACGCTCGGAAGTAAGACTCAATGTCCCCCATACCCCCACCACGGCAAGAATAGCCATGCTCATAAGCGAAAGAGCCACAAGAACCTCGATGAGGGTAAACCCACTAATCCAGTGTCTTGACAATATCATCTTTTGTTCCTATCTTTTTGTCTGGACCTTTTGAGACAATCTGATAACGCCCCTCGTTTTCCCGAAGGATATAGCTCTCCCCCCAGGGGTCTTTCAGAAGCTCTTGAGTGATATAGCCACTCGAGAGAAGCTCTTCTGTAGAAGAAGGCATACGGCCCTCTTCGATTTTGAAATTGAAGATAGCCACCTGAAACTGGGATATCTCCACCTCCACCGCTCTCCGCGTGGCAGATTCAATCACCCCGGTATAGGCCGCCATACCTATCGTCATCAGGATCCCGATGATAGTCAGGACAACAAGAAGCTCAAGAAGCGTAAAACCTTCCAAAGAAAAACGAGCACGTTTCATACCCACCTCTTTTTCTCTTTTTCATTATAGCACAAAATAGAAAAAAGTAAAGTGGACAAGAGAGAAAATCTTATCACACGCACCCCTCTCTCGTCTCAGCAAAAAGGGCAACAGCCCCCTGATGATTCCAGAGGCCCTTCATATATGAAGGCACAAAGGTATTGTGAGCATAAACCCCCGCCACTTTCGTATAAAGATAGTGTTCTGTATATCCATAGGAAAAAGGCCCATCGGTTTCTTCTATGAGAACATGAACTTCTCGTTCTCTCATGGTCTTTTGAACCCACTCTTCAGCCGTGATCAGGGCCTCTTTTTCCAGTTCATGAAGCCGAAACTTTTTGACTTCTTCGGGAAGTTGCTTTTGATTGGCCGCCCAGGTTCCCGCCCGTGGAGAATAGGAAAAAAGATGCACCCTCGAAAAGGCCACTTCTTTGACCAAGGCTTTTGTCTCTTCAAACTCCCTTTCCGTCTCCCCGGGGAAACCCACAATAATATCTGTGGTGAGAGCCGTATCCTCCCGCGCAGAACGGATACGCTGGCAAAGGACAAGAAAATCCTTTGCCGTATAACGCCGCCTCATCCTTGAAAGCACTGTATCACTTCCAGACTGAAGAGAAAGATGAAAATGTGGGGTCATCCGGGGATGAGAAAGAAGCTCCAATAGTTCCATCTCAAACTGATCCGGCTGGAGAGAAGAAAGCCGTAGTCTATACTCTCCAGGAATCTCTAAAAGACTTCTCACCAGTTTTGCCAGTCCTCTTTCTCCATCATGGTAATCACTGATATTGACCCCGGTGAGAACAACCTCTTTGTATCCCCTTTTCACAAGCTCCTCAAATCGCCCAACGACCTCAGAAAAAGAAAGAGAACGGCTTCTCCCCCTTCCATACGGGATCTTGCAATAGCTACAAAAACGATTGCACCCATCCTGTATCTTGAGGTAAGCCCTGGTCCTCTCATACTCCACCACAAGGGGAAAATCCTCTTTTTCCGCTACAGGTTCTTCGAGAAGAAGAGAAGGCAGAGTAAACTTGCTCTCATTGGGAACCACCATATCCGCAAGCCCCCGTCTTTCAATCTCTTCCCCATCGGTGGTGGCATAACACCCCGTCACAATCACACGCTTTCCCAACCTTTTGGCCTGTTTCATGTGCAGCCTTGATTTACTATCAGCCGTGTTCGTTACCGTACAGGTATTGATGATAACCGTATCCGCTCTTTCCATCTCCTCCACTATCTCAAAACCACTTTCCCGGAGTTTCTGAGCCAGGGCATCTGATTCAAACTGATTGAGTTTACATCCCACGGTGATAATGGCAATTTTCACACAAGCCTCCTCCTCAAGGACACAAATCTCAAGCCCTCCCTCACAAGTCTCAACCCTTTCCCAACTCCATTCTCTCCCTCCCTGAAACAAAAACCCCCACCTTTCCTGGTGGGGGCATGAGGTGTCTTTTAATATTCTTCTGACATTTCTTCCCCATCGTAGGATTCTTCAGTATACTCCTCCTGAATTGGGGGATAGATTAGAGAACGAAGGGAATCTACAATATTGGCCACATACCTTGATGAGGCTACCGGTCCATACGCTCCACCATAATTTTTGATAGCCTTCTCAAGATAGATAATCTCTGTCTCTATCTCATTACTCATACTCAACTTTTGCTTCTCATCAGTGAGTGTAGGCCATTTTGCCTGCCAATCAGCAAGTTTCTTGTACGACACATAGGCCAAAGAAAGCAAATCCGCCTCATTGGCATTGGTCGAAATCTCGGAAAGTTTCACCCATTCATAGGTAGTCCAATCACTTTTGCCGGTAAAAGTCTTGTAAGCCGCCATATACCACTGAACCCTTGCCCATCCCTCCTGAATCTCCACCACATACCCGATCATAGGAGCCACCATGGTAAAGAACTCTCGAGAAACCTCATTTGGGGTTTTGTATATCTGGGTGGTATTCAGAAGCGTTGCTTTGGCTACAGGATTTTTCACCACCGAAGAAAGGCTCACCCACCCCTTTTCTTTTGTATCCTGTTTCTGGACAAGCACATATATCACTTCATTGGTTTTGCCCTTCACCACTTCACTATTGGTTTGCATCTTGCCCGCATAGACAAGGGGATTTCCCCAATCTACATAGATCACCTTTTTGTCGGCCTGATCAAGCGTCATCTGGGTATAATGAGCCTTGGGATAGTAAATATCTGTCTTCTTCATTCCACACCCGAAAATAGCCATCACCAGAAAAACCAACAACACAAAATACCGTTTCATAATCTCCTCCTTACCCATTATTTACGTATTTTTTCTCCTCCATAGTGTACCAAAAAGGCTCTTTTTTTGCAACTTTTTTACAACTCATAGGCAACGGTGAGACGAATAGCCAGCCCCTCCTGAACAGCCCAGTTCTGGCTCTTTTTCACCTCATAGAGCACCCTTTCCCGATCATCCTCCAGCACCTGAGACACAGAAAGGCTGTACAACAAAGGAGACAGCACCTCTACGCGAACACTATACGGGGCTTGCCGATACTGATACCCCACCATCGTGTGAATCCAGGCTTCTCGACGAAAAGTCTTCCGCTTGGCCGAAACATCAAAAACGGTCTCCGTGGAAGTGAAACGATTGGTCCCATAATACTTGGTGAGCCAGGTCCACTGCGTATTCTCAAAGACATTGAGAACAAGCCCCATCTGTCGAGTTTTTGAACCATAGAGAGGAAGATACGCTATCATATCCACCCCTCCATGAAACGCCACACTATCCACATACGAAAAACCTTCCCAGGAATATTCCGGTCCCTCGTAAGCCGTGGAGTTCTGCCAGGTCTCCTTTGAAATCCCCTGCTGTGGATTGTAGTATTCCCCCACGTTTTCTGTTCTATGCCATTCTCCACTCAAAAGAAGCGCCATATCCATCAAAACGTCCTTTGCTGGCCGAAGAGACACATTGGGGTTCACCTCAACAAGAAAACCCCCACTTTTAGTTTTTCCCCATCCATACGAGTCCGTATCATTGGAAAGCACTCGAGAAAGAGTACTCCCATCCAGCCCCAAAAAGAAAAGGGTATTAAACTTCCAGTTCTCTTTTTCTATCCAGGTGAGATTGGCATAGGTACGGTTCAACCACCCATCCGTCTTGAGAAGATAAGGAGAAAGCTGATAGCTTCCTGAAAAGTTTGTTTCGAGAAGAGTCGAAGCATTGGTAGCCATCCGCCATTCGTATTCCTGCTGAAGGGCTCCTACAAGTCGAAACCTGTTTCCAAAACGCACCTGAGAGAGACTCAGGCCTGCCTGAATATCCCACTGCCAGACCGGTCCTATCACAAAATTATCCTGAAACCAGGCATCAGCATTGATAGAACGATAGCCAAAGATATGATTACATCCCACTGTGGTCCATCCCCACAAAAGCCTCTCTGAAGATACTCTTGTTCCATCTACTGTCGCCTGAAAAGAATGCTCCATCTCTCCCGTATTCTCATACATAAAGGCGACTTTCAAACCAAGGGGAATTCCTTCACGTTTCGTCGCCACAATACCCTCTAATTGAATCTGGTTTATCACATGCGATGCCTCATAAGAAAAGGGAATATACTGATAGGTCCCATTCGTTTCCCCACGAAGATTTCCCTCTGCAGAGGTTACCATCCAGCGAGGCTGGTACCCAAACTTTCCAAAAAAGAAGACGTCTTTCTGTTTCCCAAAATACTGAATATTGGCCCCAAAAAGATGGGTGGTTCCATACGTCTGAAAGTAGGACCTCTCTGATTCACCCTCTTCCCTGACAAACTGAATATTTTCCTCGGTAGAAGTATACCCTTCATTCGGACGATTGGTGGGACTATCTATATCCCCCCACCATGGAAGACTCTGATAAGAAAGCCCTACTGCAAAGAACGAACGCTCCCACAGAGAAAGATCCTGAGGAAAAGCCACCACAGAGAGGTAGGGATTACTCCCAACAAAAAAGACCCTTGCCCATAGAGAACCAAGCCCCAAAGCCAACAAGAAGCATACCCCCATCCCCCCATAGCGGAGGCATCGCTTCATCACTTTCTCCCATAGTTATCCGTGAAACGTTCTATATCATCTTCGCCAAGGTATTCTCCATTCTGGACCTCGATCATCTCTAACGGGATCTTCCCTGGATTGGAGAGCCGATGCAGGGCTGATTTTGGCACATACACACTCTCATTCTCATGGACAAACTGCTGCTTGCCCTCAATCTCTACAAGGGCTGTCCCTTTCACCACAATCCAGTGCTCACTCCGGTGCTGATGCCTTTGAAGACTGAGAGCCGCCCCTACATTGACCACTATCTTTTTGATCTTGTACCGATCGGCCTCCTCAAGCACCGTGTACGATCCCCATGGCCTGTACACTGTCACATGTTCTGTGACCTCAGGACGCTTCTGGGAAGCAAGAATCTGTACCATGTCTTTCACCTTCTGGGTATGGTTGCGATTGGCAATCAGGATAGCATCCTCCGTCTCTACAACGACAAGATCACTTACCCCAATCAGCGCCGTGAGATGTTTCTTGGAAAGCACAAGGCTCTTTTTCGTATCTAAACATACCACATCCCCAGAAGTGGCATTGCCATGCTCATCAGGAGAAAAGAGATCGTACACCGAATCCCAGGATCCCACATCATTCCAGGAAACATGAAGCGTATAACAAAGAATATTGGTGGCTTTTTCCATCACCCCATAGTCAATGGAAATAGAAGGAAGTTCTGTGTACCGGGAAACCATTTCCTGATAACTCTGGGTGGTGAGAGCTTGGTAAATCTCCGGCATATACTTTTGAAAAGCCTCAAGAATCACCCGAAGGGAAAAGAGAAACATCCCTGCATTCCACATGTACTGCCCACTCTGGACATACCGTTCTGCCGTTTCTCTATCAGGCTTTTCGACAAAACGACTCACCGCATAAAGGTGCTCCCGTCTTTGCTTCCCAAGCTCAATATACCCATAGCCGGTTTCAGGTCGGGACGGCACAATACCAAAGGTAATAATATGATTGTGGGCATCTTTCTCCACTGAGCGCACAGCCTCTGCAAAGAGAGAAACAGGTGAAATCACATGATCAGAAGGGGAGAAAAATACCACCGTATCAGGATCATATCCCTTTTCAAGAAGATATTTGACAGTCAAGGCTATAGCCGGAGCGGTATTTCTTCCCACCGGTTCCAAAATAAGATTGGAAAACGAACACCCAAAGAGTTGACACATATGATCGGTGATGGTAAATTTGTACTGTTCACCCGCCACCACATATATCTCTTCCACAGGCGAAAGAGAACTGAGTCTTTCCGCTGTCATTTGGAGAAGACTTTTGTCCCCCACCAAATTCAAGAATTGCTTGGGAAAATTCTGTCGTGAGTATGGCCAGAGTCTCGTCCCACTCCCTCCGGCAAGAATAACCGAAACCATCGCTTTTACTCCCTTCTTTTTTCTCCTGTATTGTAAAGCAAAAACAAAAAGCTTTCAAAAAAGCCTCATAGAAACTTATACCAGTCCATGATACCGCTGAATGATCTGATAGCGCTTGGAGACCCCGAGTTTTTTGAAAATATGCTTGATATGCCCCTTCACCGTCTCCTCAGAAATCTGTTGAAGATGGGCAATCTCTGCATTGGTCTTCCCCTGTACCAGAAGGGAGAGAATTTTTCTCTCTGTGTCGGTCAATAAAGAAAGTTCAGACGCCTCCGTCTTCTGAGAAACCTCTACCACCGCCATACCCGTTTGGAGTTGAGACAATTCTTTTTCGATGCCCTTCAAAGAATCAACAAAAAAAGAAAGCTGGTGAATGAAAAGAGGGATAATCTCTCCTTCTGGGGAAGAGAAGCCAGGTTCAAAGAAGAAAAGCATCGCATATTCTTCAAAAACAAAGAGATGAACCTCTTTGTGAAAAATCTCTTCCTGTTTATTCCGAAAATAGGCTGAAACCACCTTGTGTGACGGCTGAGAAGAAAAAGAAATCTGTTTCATGAGTCCACTCTCTTTTATCATCTGGGAAAGAAGAGAAGCATGAGAAACCTGAAAGTGGAAGGTCTCAAAAATAGAAGGATGCCACTCCACAGCACGAAAATCCTTTGTGAGCACCACCCATGGCACCGGAAAACGCTGAAGAAGATTTCTTGTCACCTGTTTAGCCAGGGTGTGGTTCTGAATCCATCCAAACACCAGATACAACAAAGGAGCCCTGGGGACAATAACCACACTCCCCTCTTCCCCATAGGGTATCGACATCACCTCCGTTGGAAGTGGTGAAGGCAACGAGAAGGAGAAGGATATTTCCTGGGCCCGTTGGTTCGTCAGAAGAGTCTTCCCATACTTGTCCATAACGACTACAGGAATTGGCCAGGAAGAAATCCACTCCCATTGTTTCTCAAAAAGCCGGAACTCCGGCGGAAAAACCGTCAACACCACATAACCATGATTCTCAAACAAGAGCCGATACCCCTGAACCACCAACCAGAGAAAATCTCCATTGAAAGGAAAAGGAAGAGAAAAAGAAAAAACCCGTATCTCTTCAGAAGAAAGGAGATTTTTGAAAGCAAAATAGATATCCTTGGCATAGGGATCCCCCACCTTTTCAAGAAAAGCCGTGAGACGAGAATTACTCAGGGGAAAAATCTCCTCAAAGCGCTTATTCCACCTGTAGAAAGCAAGATTCTCAATATCAATAATCGCCATCGCCAAGGGAGAACGATCAAACAACAGGGAGAGATCCTGTTGATACATCGAAAGATCGCTTCTCATAGTAATCAGCTGAGAAACATCCCGTCCAATACAACGATATCCCTCTACTTTGCCATCCTTCATAAGAGGCGTAGAAGCCACCTCAAGAAGAATCTGCCTCTCTTTTCCCTGAAGAGAGAGAAGATGCCCGCTGAGTTTCCCCTCTGATTGCTGAAGCGCCCGCTTGAGAACAAAAAAGGCTTCTTTTCCTACAGTAGCTTCAAGAGACTTTTTGAGAAGCGCATCCGGAGAAATCCCTAAAAAATCCTCCACTCGGGGAGACGTATACGTAACCACGAGATTTCTATCCATCTCCCATATCCAATCAGAAAGGTTTTCGACAAGATCACGATATTTTTTCTGCTGAAGTTCATAGAGATGCGCCAGTTGTGCCTTCTGTTGACTTTCTTTTTTGAGAGCTGAAACGGTTTCCTGAAGCTTCCGATTACTCTGGGCAAGGTAACCTCTCAGAAGACGATTGGTGTTCTGATAAAACTGATAGAGACTCTTGTCAAGATAGATCTCTTTGAATACCTCCCAGCATTCCACCAAAAGATAAACCACAAGACCCAGAACAATTACCCACGGAGCAATTGGCGAAATCCGTGTCCAGAGTCCCATCATCTCCCAGAAAAACCCCACCCAGGAAAGAAGAAAAAAAAGATGCCAGGGAAGAAAACGCCACCTCTGAGAAATCTGATAGTAAAAAATGAGTAAAATCAGATTGAAATGAATGGCTATACCAAAAAGAAAAAAACCAATCACCGGATGAACAAAAGCCGCCACGATCACCCCGGCCACAAGAAAAAGAAAAAGACCATGCAAAAGAATCATATCTGGCCGTCTCAGCTCAGGATGCATAGAGAGCTGATACCCAACCCATGAAAAACCAAAAAAACCCATCAAAAACAATATCAAAGAAAGCCCGCCCCTTTCTGGAAACAATGCCCCGTAGGTAAGAAGCCCCAAGAGAAGAAAGTTAATTGTCTTCCACAGACGAGGCCAGTCCTTTCTCCGGATAGCCCAAAAGCCATACCACAAAAGAAAAAAACCAAAAAGAATCCCTATCACCCCCACATGCGTCGAAGTAAGAAGCCTTTTTCCGAAAAATTTTTCTACCTCCATAACCACCGGAGAAACAATAATGGGAGGTCCTGCAAGTTCCACATCAAGCACAAGAGAAGAAAAACCGGTAGGTAAAAAAAAGAAGGCTTCTTCTTTTTCCCTCTCTAAAGGAAAAGGAAGGCCATTTTCGTCATAGAAAAAAACCTGTTTTATTCTCACCCAGCGGTTTCCACTATAAAAGACGTAATTTTTCCTCTCCTGAAAACCCTGTACTTCCAGCCGTATCCATTGATTCTTTTTGAGCCAGCCAACAAAAAAAGAATTCCCCGAAAGGCGAAAAGAAGGGATACCACGGATATAGGTGGTTTCTTTATTATCCTCCGTTTTTTCAAGAAGATAAATAGAGGTTTCAACCCCATAGCCAGAAGAAAACCCCCAGAGAAGAAAAAAAAGCACCACCAAACCCTTTCCCCAGGACATTCTATCCTCCTACATAAAATTCCCTTTATAATAAACCACCCATCTGGCAGGAAGACGAATATTTCCTGGGCCAGAAGAGCCCTTAGAGGAGTCTGTCTCCTGCCTCCCGTACTCATCATAAGTTGATTGGGCTAAGAAGCCCTTGTCATAATGGAGTTTTGAGTGGGAGGACCTGCCAGAAACCACAAAATTCCATAAGGAGGAAGCCATATGCTTCACACCCCAACCCTTTTCGTCGGTATCGACGTCGCCAAAAAAGATTTCTTCGTCTGTGTCCTTGACGACCAGCGGCAGGTCCTTCACTCGTCTGCCCTCCCCATGGAGAGAGAGGGCTTTGACAAACTCCTCACCCTTCTCTCGATTTACCCAAAGGAGAGTCTGGTCGTCGGTCTTGAATCTACCGGCGGTTATCACCACCATCTTTTCAGGTTCTTGACCTCTCAGAGTTTCCGCACTTTCGTGCTTAACCCACTTCAGACACGAACGTTTTCCAGACTCTCCCTTCGAAAAACCAAAACTGACTCCATCGATGCTCATCACATCGCTCTTTTTCTCCTCTCCCAGTATCATTCCCTCGAAAAACCCTTCCGGCATCCATGTCCAGAACTCCGTAGCCTCACCCGTTACCGTGAAAAAGTCGTTACCCTCATCGCTATGGTAAAAAACCTCCTCGAGGACGCCATTTTCGACTGTTTTCCGGAAATCCTCAAGTACACCACAGGTTACCCCAAAAGCCTCCTTTCTCTCCTCCTGGCTTTCCCCGGCGCTACCGCCATCCAGAAGGCCTCTGAAAGTTCCCTCGAGGCCTTCTTCCCACCAAACAAACGGGGCAGAAAATCCCGCCTCTCCATCACTAAAATCAAAGAACTCGCCTCTTCCTCCATCGCTTCTCCAGACTCCGCCGAGGAAAACGTTCTCCAGAACATTATAAGCCAGCTCTTTTTCCTCCAGGAGCACCTCGAGAAACTTGACGCTCACATCCAGTCCCTCGCCCTTCAGGCTTTTCCCACTGAAATACAGATCCTTACCTCCGTCCCTGGTATAGGTCTTGTCGGTGCCGCTACCTTCCTCGCCGAAATAGGCTCTATCAGCCGTTTTGAGAACTACAAAAAACTCATCGCTTACGCAGGTCTTGACCCCGCTATTTATCAATCCGGACAGTCCTCGACCACAGGCCATATCTCTCGACGAGGGAACCGTCACCTCAGACGTATCCTTTTTCTCCTCGCTCGCTCTGTCAGACGTTTTGTCCCCGCTTTCGGTGAGTATTTTAACCTCAAATTTGCTCAATCCCGTGTTGCTAAAAAGGCCAATCTCTGCGTGGCTCACAAACTCCTTCGCCTCCTCTACGCCATGCTCTCTCATCAAACTACCTTCGACCCCTTTCGCCTTACCTCCTTCCCTCAGGAGGTGAATTTATAATAGTTGACTCCTCTCCACTATGGATTTCGTCTTTGAAAGTCCCTCTTCTCAAAATCTCTTTTTTCTTCTCTATGTTCATTCTTTATCAAGAAAATTTTTGATATTCCTTCCCGTGTTTCCCTGGACTCCCACCACCAAAAACTTGAGACCCTTGCACGGGTGCTTTCTTGCCCTTTCTAGGTCAGGGGCTACGCCCCTCTTCCCCACTTTTTCTGTTTACAAGATTTATTTGTCTTTTTTATCCAAAAAATAGGCTTGTTTATTATGAAAAGGAACATTTTTATACTATTTTTTGTTTTTTTATTACTTTCTTGAGACCTTTGCACATTCGTGCAAAGGTCTCAACTTGTATATCTTTTTCGTGTAAATATATTGTATCCTCATTACACCAAATTGTCAAGAAGCATCAGAGACACCTCTTGCAAGATTGAGAAACTTGACTTTTCCCTTTTCTTTCTGTATCTTTTGATATGAGAACAACAAACGAATAACGGAGGTTGATATGTACCCCTTCTTTTATGATCCAAGCATGATCTTTCTGATCCCTGCGCTTCTCTTTGCTGCGTGGGCTCAATGGAAGGTCCAAAGTACCTTTGCCAGATATAGCCAGAAACCAAGCCGCTCCGGAAAAACAGCCGAGGATGTAGCCTACCAGATTCTCCTCCAGCACGGCATCCAGGATGTGATTATAGAACACACGCCGGGACAGCTGACTGACCATTATGACCCCCGGAAAAAGGTACTGCGTCTTTCTGATGCCACTTACGGGAGTGATTCGATAGCTGCCATTGGAGTGGCTGCCCACGAGGCAGGACACGCTGTTCAGCATGCGAGAGCTTTTCTCCCTCTGGTTCTTCGCAATCTGATCTATCCTGTAGCCGCCTTCTCCTCGTATATGGCCTTCCCGTTGTTTTTCCTTGGTTTTCTTGCGGGTCTTCCCTTTCTCATTGATTTAGGCATTTATCTCTTTGCTGGAACAGTGGCTTTTCATCTTGTCACGCTTCCTGTTGAGATTGACGCCAGCCGTCGTGCCGTGGCTGTCTTGAAACAGGGCTATATGGACGAAAGGGAGCTTCGCGGAGTGAAATCAGTCCTCACAGCCGCCGCTCTCACCTATATCGCCGCGACGCTGATGGCCCTTTTGCAACTTGCGCGCCTTCTCTGGCTGAGAAACAGAGACTAAGAAGAAAGGGCGTTGTCCTCGTCGCATGCTACGCATGCGCCTCAGACGGATAGTGCACCGCTTTTGCGGGCAAGCAGAAAGACCTCTTCTCTTTCCGGGGAAGTCCTTCCTCCGTGGGCGACATTGCCTCGCCCTCTGGACTTCGGCAACCACAACTCGTCCTCCTGACTTCGGAAGTATAGCGCCCACCTTGCTCCGCCGATTCCCCGCTCAGGCGGGGTCCCCGCAGCTTCGCTTCGGTGGGCTTTTGGGAAAAAGCAACAAAAGATGTCGCCCCGGGTGCCTCCTGCACCCTCACTCCGGAAGGACTTCCCTCTTGCGACAAAGGCACACAACCGCAAAAGCGGCCAGAGAATACTGAGCGAAGTCGAAGGGGAAGTACAAAAAAAAAAGGGGGGTGAAAGAAAGAACGGGTCTTCCTCTCCAGAAGGGGTCCTTCTCCCCCCAGCCCGCAGGGCTTCTGCTCCCACCGGAGCTTCTCTCAGGTGGCACCGCGGGCAGGGGGGCAAAGGCTATGACTTTGTTTCAGCAAAGAACCATGGTTTAGCTGAAACAGGAGAATAGCCCTATTTTGAGACCCTTGCACGGATGTTTTCTTTGCCTGTCTGGGTCAGGGGCTACGCCCCTGAAACCCCGATTTTTCTGTTTACAAGGGCCGGTTTGTCTTTTTTATTCAAAAAAATTGGTTTATTTATTACAGCACGGAATATTTTGATACTAATTTTTGTTTCTTTATTACTTTTTTGAGACCTTTGCACATTCGTGCAAAGGTCTCATTTTGCCATAATACTTTCAGAAAAGGCGAAGGTATTCAGTTTCATATGTGGAACGACAACAAAGGCTCTTTTGTCATCGAAAAACTGCCATTTGACTTTTCTTTTCGGCTATGGTATAATTAGCCATGGAGGAAAGCCATGCTCACTCAAGAAATGTATGAAGTTCTTGAAGAAGAATTTCTTGAAGTGCTTGAGAAAAAAGACAAAGAATCAGCGAGGCATTTTCTCACGCTTTTGCTGAACCAGGTAGAAATGAAAGAAACAGCCCAGCAAAAGGAGAATCGTATTGTTCTTGAACTCCAGGGCATCCGAAGTGACCTGAAAACCGTCGTGGAGGTCATGAATACTCGTTTTGAGGCTATGGAAAAGCGCTTTGAGGTTATTGATAAACGCTTTGAAGATATGAATAAACGGTTTGATGATATGAATAAACGGTTTACGATGATGATGTGGTTTATTGGAATTCTTTTTTCTCTCTCTACTGCCATCATCAAATGGCTCTAAAACCCACAAGCAAGAGTATTGTGTCAGACCCCTTTCTTTTTCTTCAAAAAAGAGCCTGCAACTTTTCCCTCACCTCTAAAAGCCACTTCTCGTCTGTTGACTCTCCGATGAGTCGCACCACCGGCTCCGTGTTGGAAGCTCTGAGATGTACCCAGAGTCTCTCACTCCCTCTTGCTATATCCATCCGTATCCCATCGAGGGTATGAAACGAAGCCGTAGGGAAAAGCTGTTTTAATGTCTCTGTGAGAGTCCCTATATCAAGACTCCCTGAAAACTTTTCCTTGAGAGAAAACAGACGGGGAAAATCCTCTACAAGGGTAGAAAGTTTTTTGCCAGAGGTAGCCATGGCCTCAAGAGTGAGAGCAATGCCCACGAGGCTATCCCGTCCTAAATTGGCCCGGGGATAGATAACCCCTCCGTTCCCCTCCCCACCAATGACAGCTCCACGGTTTTTGATTTCTTCGACGACGTTCGCCTCTCCCACCTTGGCATAGTAGCACGGTTGCCCTGCCTGAGCAGCAAAGATTTCACTCACAAGAGAAGTGGAAAGATTCACCACGACAGGACCTGGAGTTTTTGAAAGAATATGCCGAACCGCAAGGGCCAATGTCCACTCCTCACTCAAGATTCTCCCTGTCTCATCGGCTATCACTAACCTATCCGCATCAGGGTCCTGGGCAAAGGCCACATCGGCCTGATAACGTTGCACAAGCTCTGGAAGATGGGCAAGGTTGGCAGGAGTGGGCTCAGCCACACGACCAAACTCACCAGTGAGCTCCGTATTCACCCCTATCACCCGACACCCCAACGCCTCAAGAAGCTTTGTCGTGATCGGCCCACCCGCACTATTGACTGGATCAAGTACTACCGTATATTTTTTCTCCTGAATGGCTTTTTTATCCACCACGGAAAGCACCCTCTCCATATGAGCCTCGGCTATGTCGGCCGTCATTTGTGTATCGCCAATGTGTTTCCAGGAAGCATAGGAAAAAGGCTTCCCCTTCAAGGAGAGAAGGTGTTCCAGATCCTTTTCGGTAGTAAACGTCCCTCCCCGAACCACAAACTTGAGGGCATTCCATTCAATAGGGTTATGCGACGCTGTGATAATAATCCCCCCATCAAGATGCCACTCCCGGACACCAAAAAGCACAGAAGGGGTTGGCACAAGCCCCGCATCTACAACCTCAATCCCCATGGCATTCAGGACACTGGCCACATAACGGGCAATGAGAGACCCTGTTTTACGACCATCCCGACCCAACAGGACCTTCACCTGATTCCCTGTGGCCCTCTCCCGAAGCATCATCCCAAACGCGTAGGTATACTCCCGGAGAACCTCAAGGGTGAGGCTTTCCCCCCAGATACCACGAATCCCAGAAACACTGACCTTGAGTGACATACCTATACCTTCATCTTTTTGACAATAGGTGCACACCTTTCACAGAGATCAGGATACTCCGACGACTCCCCTACATGGACAGAATAATTCCAGCATCGAGCGCATTTTTTCCCATCGGCGAGTTTTGCCTGCACCTTCACATTGTCATCCTCAGCATCCGGAGAAGAGACCGTGGTATATTCCACCTGAGAGACAATAAAGAAGAACCGGATATCCTCTTTGTACTTGGCAAGCAATTCCTTAGTATAGGGATTCTTTGCCTCAAGAAGAATCTTTGTCTCAAGGGAACCGCCTAAGTCTTTTTCCCTTGACCTCAAAACCTCAATAGCCTTGAGCACACTCTCCCGAATATCAAGAAGTGCCTTGAAATCCTTGGCGAGGTTTTCGTTTCTCCACTCAGCAGGAATCACAGGCCAATCCTGAAGAAGCACACTGTCTCCTTCTCCCTTGGCAAAATAGGTCTGGTACACCTCCTCCATGGTGAAGGAAAGAATAGGAGCAAAGAGAATGGTCAGAACACGAAGCATCTCATACAGAACCGTCTGAGCAGAGAGCCTCTCATAGCTTTCCCTCTCGTAGATATACAATCGGTCTTTGAGAATATCAAGATAAAAAGCACTGAGATCCACCGCACAGAAGTTATAAAGCTCACGAAATCCGCGATAGAATTCATACTGATCAAAGAAAGTGGTTACCCTCTCGGTCAGAGAAGCAAGTTCAGAGAGCATGTAGGCATCTACAGGTTTGAGTTTACCCACGGGAACTTTTTTGTCCGGTGAAAAACCATCAAGGTTCCCCATGATGAAACGGAAGGTATTTCTCACCTTGCGGTAGCTATCCACAGCCTTTTGGATAAGGTTTGCCCCAATGCGCAAATCCCCCCGGTAATCCTCTGTCACCACCCAGAGACGAAGCACATCAGCCCCAAATTTGTCATACACCTCCTTGGGAGAAACCGCATTTCCAAGGCTCTTGTGCATCTGGCGTCCCTGTTCATCCAACACCCACCCATGGGTAATCACCGCCTTGAAAGGAGCCTTGTCCTTGGTGGCCACCGAAGGCCAGAGAGAAGCCTGGAACCATCCCCGGTACTGGTCGTTTCCTTCAAGGTACACATCAGCAGGAGAATGGAGCATGGGATGTTTGTCAAGAACGGCAATATTGCTCACCCCTGAGTCAAACCACACATCGAGAATATCTGTTTCCTTGCGGAAGGTCTTGCCGCCACAATTGTGACACACCGTTCCAGCCGGCAAAAGTTCGGCTGGTTCTCTATCAAACCAGACATCGATCCCGTGTTCATGAATGAGCCCAATGATATGGTCGATCGTCTTTTTATCAAGGTGAGGTTCATTGCAGTACTCGCAATAAAAAGCTGGAATAGGCACTCCCCAATGCCGCTGGCGAGAAAGACACCAATCAGGCCTGTCCTTGAGCATGTTTTCAATACGGGTCTGTCCCCACGCTGGAATCCACTGAATATGGGGAAGTGTCTCAAGAGCCTTTTTGGCCAACGCCGGATCAGAAACCTTGAAAAACCACTGGGGCTTGGAACGAAAGATGATAGGATTTTTACATCGCCAGCAGTGTGGATAGCTATGATCTATATCCGCCCGGGCATAGAGCCTGTTTCTCTCACTGAGAAAGACGATAATCTTCTCGTTCGCCTCGAAGACGTTCATCCCTTCAAACTCGGGAACCTCAGGGGTAAACTCTCCCTTATCATTCACAGGGGAAAGCATCTCAAGCCCTGTTTCCTTGCCGATGAGATAGTCTTCCATACCATGACCGGGAGCGGTATGCACAATTCCCGTTCCCGTATCCATGGTCACATGCTTTCCAAACACAATCTTGGACTCTCGCTGAATCCATGGGTGTTTCACCACAAAACCTTCCAGATCTTTTCGAGAAAGGGGTATGGTCTTGCCCACCTTGCCCTCTTTCACAGAAGCCACAGAAGAGAGAAGTTTTTCTGCCACAATCAGGTACTCCCCTCCAATCTCAGCAGCCACATAGGTTTCCTCCGGGTGGAAGGAAAGCCCGGTATTGGCAGGAAGCGTCCAGGGTGTTGTGGTCCAGATGAGAACAAAAACCTCTTTGCCGGCAAGATCCGAAACCCCATGCTTTTCCACCGGGAACTTCACATAAATCGAAGGTGAACGGTGATCATGGTATTCAATCTCGGCCTCTGCCAACGACGTCCCACAGTGAAGACACCAGTGCACCGGACGAAGCCCACGATAGATGAGCCCTTTCTCTACAATACGCCCAAAAGCCTCCACAATAGCGGCCTCGTATTCATGAGACATGGTGAGATAGGGATTCTCCCAATCACCGATACAGCCAAGCCTGCGGAACCCATCTCGCTGAATACCTACATATTTTTCAGCGTATTTGCGACACTCAGCCCGAAGCTTTTTCACAGGAATCTCATGGGCCTTCCCTCCCAATTGATCCACGACCTTGAGTTCAATAGGAAGCCCATGACAATCCCACCCCGGGACAAAGGGCGTTTTGTATCCTCGAAAGAACTTGTATTTCACAATCATGTCTTTGAGAATCTTGTTGAGAGCCGTTCCAAGGTGAATCTCCCCATTGGCATACGGGGGACCATCATGGAGAATAAAAGTAGGAGCCTTGGCTCTTTTCTCCAACTGCTTGAAATAAATGCGATTCTTCTCCCACATCTCGAGAATCTTTGGTTCCTTCTCAACCAAGTTAGCCTTCATGGAAAATGGGGTATTGGGTAGGTTAACCGTCTTACTGTAGTCCATGAATCACTCCTTTCATAGAAAAAGGTTTCTTTTTATTATACGGCAAAGGGAAAAGAAATGCAAAAGTCTCTGGTTTATAAGAATTCCTCCTTTCATATTTTTTCAAAAACCCCCCCTCCACCACTTGACTTTTTTCTCCTTTTGTGCGATAATATATACGAAGCTGTGGGGGCTCCGCCTGGGGAATCAACTCCACAGTGGAGCGGTAGCTGTCCAGGCCAACGGCTACGACGGCTCTCAGCTTTTCCTGAAACATTTTTATTTCAATGCTCACTCTCAAAAAACAAACTCCCCCTTCGCAAGGCGTGTTCCACCATCGGTCGTAAAACCCAATATATAACGTATTTCAGATCCGCTTCCTTTACCCCATAATTGAACATTTGTTCTCTTTTTCGTTATTTTCTCCCCTTTCTCCTCTTTCATGAAGCGCTTCCGCGCGGGACAAAAGGGGCTCCGCCCCTTTTGAAAACCCCACCCCCGCCCCTGCGGCGGTTTCTGTAGCCACCGACCTGTCTCCCACAGTGCGGGCTGAAACAAAAGCCTGTAGCCCCGCTCTCTTCTGTAGCCGCCGGGGGACAGTCCTCCATGCCTGACCCCGGGCTTCCTCACCACCTCCTGTGGTTCGGCCAGTGGTGAAAAGACAATGGCTTCCGTTACCAACCCGCAGGGCACGTGTCACCCCGGGGCTTCTCCTACGGCGCACCGCAGGCAGGGGCGGGGAAGGCTATGACCTTGTTTCAGCAAAACACCCCATGGGTTGAACGTTTAATCTCTCCCCATACAAACTCAAGCAGTGGCTATCACCTTGTTTCAGGGAGAAAAGCCGACCACGGCTATTACTCTGTTTCAGCAAAACCCCCGCGGCTCCGCTTCGGTGGGCTTGAGGGCAAAAGCAACACAAGAGGTCGCCACGGGCACCTCCTGTGCCCTCACTTCGGAAGGACTTTCCCACTCCACGGCAAAGGACACACTACCGCAAAAGCGGCCCGGTGGGTACTGAGCGAAGTCGAAGTGGGGTACAGAAAAAAAGGGGGGGTGAAAGAACATAGCCCTCTCCCACCAGGTCCGCCTGGCACGTGTCCCCTGCCGGGGCTTCTCTCAGGTGGCACCGCGAGCAGGGGCAGGAAAAAGGCTATGACGATGTTTCAGCAAAGAACCATGGTTTAGCTGAAACAGGGTAATAGCTCTCTCTTGCCGTAATGTTTTTAAGCAAGTCTATAGGCATCGGAATAGAAAGCTATGGGGTTATTTCCCTTCACAGGAAAGGTGAAAATAGCCATTCAGTTTCATATGTGGAACAACCGTGGAACGACAAAATTTTTTCAAAAAACACCCTCCACCGCTTGACTTTTTTCTCCTTTTGTGCGATAATATATGTGAAGCTGTGGGGGCTCCGCCTGGGGAATCAACTCCACAGTCGAGCGGCGGCAGACCAGGCCTCCTGCCGTGCAGGCTATCACACCTGCTGAAAAATCTCATCCCCCCTTTAGGTCATACCCTTTGAAACTTTCCTGTGGAGAGGATATAGTACGAAGGTCAAATTTATCCTCTTACTCACACCTGAACAGTTTGATTGAAACGACACTAACGGCGTTGATTGCGTGCCTTTGTATGATGAGCTGGAACTTGCAGAAAAAAGGCCTTATAATATGACTCTGAATTTTGTCTATAGGCTATCTCAGAAGCTGGAACTTGCAGAAAAAAGACCTTATAATATGACTTATATTTTTTGAGACCCTTGCACGACTCTTTTCTCTGTCTCTCTTTTCCTCTTTAGCGAATTCTTCGAAAGAAAACAGAAAAATATCTGAGCGCCGACTATGTTTGTTAGGGCATCCAATGCATTTTCTAAGACCTTTTTCCTCCTCAAAAGCCTTTTTTCTTCTCTTTTGACCTTTTTCTCGCTCCTCTTTCCTTATGCAAGCATAAGGGCTGCCATCTTGAGATTATAAGCCATCGCCTTGAGTTGAAACTCTATCTGAGCTTTTTCGAGTCCAACATACCTTACTCTCTCAAATCCCATATGCTTTTTCAGATGTCCAAACACCTGCTCAATTCGATAACGAAGCGTACTTATCGCTTTGTTTTGCTTCTTCTCTTTCTCTGTGAGAGGTCTATTCCTCGCCGCTTTTTTCATAATAAAGTTCACGAAACCCTGTTGCCTCACAAGTTTTACATTTTCTGCCCATGCATAACCCTTATCCGCCACAACAAAACTCCCCTCACGTAACTTGAGATTTTTCAAAAGTTTTCCCATCTCCTTCATATCCGGAACATTTGCTGGCGTCATATGCCCCCCTATAATAAACCTTCCCTGCCCATCAACCGCTACATGAGATTTGTATCCATAAAATACCTGATTCCCTTTCTTAAGATATCGAGCGTCTTTATCATCAGAATATCTTATCTCCGAAGAATTTTCCTTTCCCTCTTGCTGATCCTCCTCTTTTCTATCTTCCGGCAATATCCTGGCATCAACTGTCTTTTTAGGTCGTCGAGAACTCTTTATCACTGTAGCATCAATAAGTGTACCCTTCTTCACAATAAGTCCCTTCTCCTCAAGTTGCTTGTTAAATTCATCAAAAAGTACCTGATAAAGATCAAGTTTCAAGAGTCTATTCCGAAAACGACAAATTGTGGTATAATCAGGAATTTCATCGCTCACATGGAAACCACAAAACCTGAGAAAGGAAAGCCTGTCTCGAAGTGATTCTTCCGCTTGCTCATCAGAAAGGTTATAGAGATGCTGAAGAATAAGGACTTTGAACATAATCAGCGGAGGATAGGCTTTTTCTCCTTTGGGGCTTTTCCCCGCCTTGTAGGAATGAGATAAAATCTTCTCAATTTCATACCAGTCAATAAGTTGATTGATTTTATCTAAAATGCTTTTCTTCGGTTTTCTCTTTAACTCGATTTCATAATCGGAAAATCCTGGGCTGCTCGTTTTGATTGGCATATGGGCCTCCTCTTGCCTCGTTCCTGCCTTATAGTATAACACATTTTCTTTTAATTTCAAGTAAGGGAAATAAATACTGCTTTTCCCGCTTTCTTTTTTCGCTTTATCTTGCTAACAAATCGCTACCCGTGCAAGGGTCTCTTTCTTTTTGTCCCGCTTTTTTGAGGTTATGAGGGGGATTTTTTCTTCTTTTAGCCAAGGACAAAGGTTATTTCCACGGATGCAGGGTATATTATTTATCATAACTCCTCCATAAATATAAATTTGAAACCACTTTTTCATAATACTTATCAAAATCATTCGTAATCTCAATCATTTTACTCTTAAATTCAACACAATCACTACTAACAGGTTCATAATAATAACAATTATAAACACTAAAAGTCATATAATTTGGTAATAAATACAAATAATTAAATTTTTTATCAAAAATCTTATATGCTTCCAAAAGAGAAAAATCAGTATTATCTTTTAATCCATCAACAAAATCAACAAAAGTTTCTTTAAGAAATAACCTAACAACCTTAGTTTCATATTCATACATATTAAAAAGGTTCTTATATTTATCAGTATCATCAATACATACTACAATATACCAATAAACAACCAAAATAACAAATCCATACACAAAGAAAATATTTGAAAATCTATCAAACCATTTCATAATTTACCCCCTCTTATTATTCAATATACTATAAAATTTATAAGGTTCATTATCCAAAATAAACCTTACATACTCTTTATTCTTTCTATACTTAATAATAAGTTTAATCTTTTCAAACCCCCTACGAACCGAAAATCCACCTTTATAAAATAAAGCATAAAAAATATAATTTATATACAAAACACCCCATAAAACAAGTGAGTTCATAAACATACCAAACAAAAATAAGAAAATAGAATAAAAAGATTTAGTAGATAAATGAAAAACAGCAATGGGAACCATAACATAAAATGCTGATGGTATAAAAATATAAATAAGAATAGAAATAATAAATATGAAAATCATATTCCAAAAACCTTCATACAAAACACCAAGAACAACCCAAACAAAATTGGTTTTACCACTCAAAACTCTTTCTTCTTTACCTGTAATATCTTCCTTAAAATAAATACTTCTTCCTTTTTTGTATTTAAGAAATCTCACATTAAACCATTTCATAAAAACCTCCTTTCCTATCATTCTACAACTTATATGAGACCCTTGCAGGAATACTTTCTTCCTGTATCTGGATCAGGGGCTACGCCCCTGAAACCCCACTTTTTCTCTACAAGGGCTTATTTGTCTTTTTCATTCAAAAAAAATAGAATTGTTTATTGCTGACAAGAATATTTTTTTAAAAATTTTTTAAAAATTTTTATATAATTATTTTTTAGAAACACTAAATATTTCTTCTGGTAATGCTTCTTCATAGTTAATATTTGCAAAATATTTATTATAATCTTCTTCCTTACCATTCTTTTTAAGATACCTTTCAATTGCTTTATTAAAGAAATAAAACACTTTTGATAAATCAGTAAAATCTTCTGTATTAACTAAATGCTCAACAGCAGATGGTCTATAAAAATAAGTTGAAATATATCTTTCATTATAAAGTCTATCAAATTCATCAATATCAACCACAAAAGACCAAGTATCTATTGCTTCCATAATAATAAACCTTGTCTTTTTATAAAAAGGTATATAACCTAAAAGATATGTATCAAAGTAATATTTTGCATAAATTGGTGTAAAAAACAGTAAATAATATCCACCAAATTCGTATTTATGAGACAAAAAACAATAATCTCCAATAAAAATTGTATGTTTACCAAAAACATTAAATACATAACCAATAAAATAATCTCTATTATTTATAAAATAATCTTCAAAAGAATTAAAAACATCTTTATGATACAAACTTTGAGTATAATTTTTTATATCAACTTTATAAATTTCAATTGCTTTTTCTAACTTCTGATACAAAACACCATCAATTTCAATATAATAAACATAAATAACAAACTTATACATTCCACTAATATGACCATATGTATATGTTTTATATATATCTACATATTCTTTTTCACTAAATCCTTCTATATCTTCAACATTTCCAGAAACATCTTTCCTTTCAATAAAAGCAAAACCATATTTATTGAGAACTTCCTCTGTAAGAATATAATCTGTTCGGCTATACATAAAATCCTCCTTTCCTATCTATTCTACAACTTATATATGTATAAAATTTTTTATAACTTAAAAATTCTACTGATTATACCCCAAAAAAGCCCTGGCCCTTTCTCGAGATCCCAGACTTTCCATAAAAGCAAACTGGGCTTTTCTCACCTTGCTCACAGCATGAGTATTAAGAGGTAGAACTCCTGCCACCTGAATCCCGCGAAAATCAAGAAAAAACAATCGAATACCCCGAAGAGCACACTGAACAATCAAATCAGAAGATAGTCCCACCCCCCTTCGGCACACGGTGAGAGTCTTGATTTTGCTGAGCGGATACTCCCGTTGTTTTTTCCCCTCATGCCATACAGAAAGCATCCCCTGTTCAAGTCTGAGGTATTCAGCATATTCTGTCACAAGAATATGCTTCATCGTTTTTCTCCTATTTCGGAAATTTTCAATAGATTCTGCAAGTTCCAGTAAGACCTCTTACTGGTCGCAGGTATTGTCCCACGGGACAACCTTGCCACGCTTTTTTGGGCGTGGCATTTTTTATTATAAGAAGTTTCAAAAAAATGTCAATTATTTCGCAAAGGAAAAATGACACTTTCGTCAAACAAGAATACCCCCTGAAAAACCACCCCATCTCACCCCCTTTCCACCCCCACTCTTCCCGCTTTCAGTGCCTCACAAAACCCTTCCCAGGATTTCTCCTCCATCTCAAGCACCGTCACAAGACACCCAATCCCCTCTGGATAGTGGGCATCAGACGAAGCCACACAGGGATAACCCTCCATATTCGCTATCGGATAGGGCGAGAGCCAATAACTCTTGGAAAGTTCAATCGCATCAAAGCCTGTCTCTTCAGGGGCAAGAAGAAACCCAAGATTATCCAGAAGCCCACTACCGGGCCTGTCAATATGCGATGGAATGGCAAGTCCCCCCCTCTCATGAATGGCCCTGACAATCTCCTCCAGTGAATACCCACAGGCCTGCCCAAGATAACGTTCCACCTCACCCAACACCACCTCGTCCTCATCCACATACACCTGATCCCCATACTTCTCAGGATCAAACGAGAGAGGGGAAAGAGACTCATACACCCACTCCCCTACAGATAACGCCTCCTCAGGGCTCTCAAAAAGCCCCAAAATATGCACCTCCTCACGAGAGGCGACCTCAAGCCCACAAAGGGGGAGAATACCCTTTCGTCGAGCATAGGAAAAAAAAGCCGGACAATTGAGTGCACTATTGTGATCCGTGAGAGCCACAATATCAAGACCTCGAGAGAGAGCCTCCTCTACGATCCGCTTTGGAGACATCTCCAGACTCCCACAAGGAGAAAGACACGAGTGGATATGAAGATCAGCCCTTAGCCTCATGCCTTGATGAGATCATGCACGCGATAAGAAGCCTGATACTGATTGAGAGGTGTCCTGAGAAGAGGAAGAGACTCACTATCCGCCGCCTGAATCATATCCTCTGGGATCTGTCGGGCATTGCAGATGAGAATAGCCGATGCCCCCACCATCGTGGCCACCGCAATCGTATTCTTATGGGCCTGAATAGTTATCAAAAGAGACCCCTCCTCCGCATTGGCCATCACATCACTCAAGAGATCAGAGGTATACCCCGTCGTCACTTCCCCATCGGCATAACTCGTATTCACCACCTCAAAACCAAGCGCTTTGGCGATTTCTGTGACTGTCATGATTTTCCCTCCAGATAGATAATCGATTGTATCTCTGTCCCTCTTCCCACCTCAGACGAGATCCGAAACTCATCAGAAACCCTCTTCGTATTGGGGAGTCCCATACCTGCCCCAAACCCAAGCGAACGAATCCACTCACTGGCGGTAGAAAAACCCTCTCTGAGAGCCGCCTCCACATCGGCAATTCCCGGTCCATCATCCTTGGCGATAATCTCTATCTTCTGATCATCAATGATAAAACTCATCTTGCCTCCCACGGAGTGAATCACAATATTCATCTCCAGTTCATACGAAGCGATAGAAGCCCGTCGTATGAGAGGAGGGGCTATCTTTTTTTCCTTGAGAAGCCGCTTCAACTCAAAAGAAGCCTGTCCCGCGTGTTCAAAATCATACCGTTTAATGGTAAACTCACGATAGATAGCCTCAGAAACATCGGGACGCTCCTTGATTTTGTTTTCAAGACTTTTGATCTCCTTGTTGAGCTCCGCTACCAGAGCCGAAAGAATATCCCGACTGGTGAGCATCCCCACAAGATGCTTGTCCCTGTTGATCACAGGAAAACGCCTGTAGGAAAACTTGTTGAAAAAAGAAAGGGCAAACGACAAAGGCATATCATCCTCAAGCACAATGAGATTGGTGGACATGTGCATTTTCACAGGATCGTTGATATACCCCCCGTCCAGGGCATTGATGATATCGTTCACCGACACTATCCCGACTAAATGCTGCCCCTCCACAATAGGAACACCGGAAATCTTCTTCTGCTTCATGATATGTTGAACTGTCCGCATTGTATCCTCAGGAGAAGCGGTATAGATCTTCTTCTGCATGGCATCACGAACCTTGAGCCGAAGAAGAATCTCCATCACCGCATTGGCGGACTTATCAGCACTGATGGGAATAGGATTTTTCACCTCTGCCTCCGCTTCACAGGAAAGAGTTCACCCAACAGCACACAGGCCTCAAAAAGCGAATAGTCCGTTCGAAGCAGATTGATATGATGTGCCTGACACAGCTCAAGAAAATCCGGGGGAACCTGTTTGGCATTCGTGACAAGAATAGATGGAGCTCCCACCATATAGGCTGTTCTCACCACCTGAGCATTGGCGAGATTGCATACAAGCAGAAAATCCTCCATCTCCGTGGTGAGTACATCGCTCATGAGCCCTGAAGCCACCACTCCTTTTATAGGAGTGGTGTTGGCTTCATAGAGAATCTCACAATCTAAGGTTTTCTGGATATCGTGTATAGTGACTGATGTCATCGTACACCTCCGAAACACTCTCTTTTGGAATAAGCCTGAACCGACGCAAAATCCGTGGGGTGAGACACCGAAGCACACAGAAGTAAAGCCCCATGAGGACAAGGGCTCCCCCCACACTCCACAGCGTTGGCAACCACTGGCTCATCACGGCACTTCCCACAATCAAAAGAATCGTCGGAATGAGAAAAAGAAGGGTCGCAATCTCTATCAGAACCGTCTCTTTCATCTCTACCCACACCTCATCACCAACCCTCCAGTTTCCTTTTGTCCAGAGGGTGAGCCTTCTTTCCCCATTCTCTATATGACAATGCCCATGAAGACTGCACTGATTACAGGAGGAGGCACTATGCTCCACAATATCAATCACCACACGATCACGATACACTTCACGAACTCTCCCAAGCTCTCTCATGGTCTTCCTCCTTTTCATAGGGTTGCCTATAGTATAGACAAAAGAGGGACTTTTTGCAAGGTTTTTGTTCTCTTTTTGTGATAAAATGGTACATAAAAAGCCAATATGAGAACATAAAAAGTGCTCTCCATCCCATCACAAAGAGTCTCTCCCCACAAGAAAAAAGCCCCACCCTCCTCCTCATAGAAAAGGCAAAAAAGTCTTTTCTTTCCCCAAACGTATCTTTTCGCTTAACAGCAAAAATTACTTTCTGGCTATTACCATGTTTCAGCAAAACACCCTCTTTCTCCCACAATCCCCCCTCATCCCCTCTCCCAAAAACAGCCACTTTCAAGGCTTTTTCTTTTTTTCTTGCTGTTCAAGGGGGTGATAGGCTTCATGCTCCCGCCTGAGATAGGAAGAAGACACATGAGTATATACCTGTGTGGTCGAGATATCCGCATGTCCCAAAAGCTCCTGAACACCCCGAAGGTCTGCCCCTTCCATCACGAGATGCGTGGCAAAGCTATGCCTGAGGGTATGAGGGGAGATCTCCTTGTCAATCCCTGCTCGACGAGCCCTTTCCTTCACAATACTCCACACAGAAACACGACTGAGAGGACGACAAAGCCTCGAGAGAAAAACCTCATCCCGACTCTTCTTGCCCGCTAAAAGAGCTGCCCGATAGGGAAGATAACGAGAAAGCCACTCCATCGCACGGGCCCCAATAGGCACAAGCCTTTCCTTGTTCCCCTTGCCAAGCACACGAAGAAGCCTCTCATCCCGGAGAATATCATGAAGCGAGAGACGGCACAACTCCGACACCCGAAGCCCACAGGAATAGAGAAACTCAATGATACAGCTATCCCTCACCTCCTGAAAACTCTCCTCCACCGGCACAATCATGGCCTCAATCTCCTCCACGGTGAGATACGATGGAAGCTTCTTGAGATATCGGGGGGCTTCCAGAAGGTCAAGGGGATTTTCCTTTATCCACTCCATCCGGAGAAGAAAAAGAAAAAACCCCCTGAGAGCTGAAATTTTTCTTGCCACACTTCGAGCCACAAGCCCCCGCTCATAGAGAGAAATAACAAACTCCATCACCTCATCATACCCGAGAGAGAGAAGCTCCATCTTCTCCTCTTCAAGAAAAGAGAGAAAATCCCCCACATCCTCAAGATAAGCCTCCACGGAATTCTCCGAGAGCTGTCTCTCATACCGAAGATATCGCTCAAATTCAGATCGAATGGTCTCGTGACTCACTGCCACAGGCTTTTCCCCTTGGCAATCGTAGTATTATCCTTTTTGCGAACCAGGGTATGAATCATCTCCCTCTCATCAGAAGAAATCTCCACAAGAGACAGAAGTTCATCCCCCTCAAAACTCTCAGCCAAACAATGAAGCTCAAAATAACGGATATGCCTTCTCTGATACCATTCAAGTGGTATAGCCTCCTCCATGAATTCAATATAAGCCGCCGTATTGGTATGCCCATTGAGGTCCGTATCACTCCGCCGCACAAGAATATCCCGCTGAGATCGGTGTGGATAACACGCAGGATCTATCTGATTCCATCGCGTGAAGGCCACTTTCAATCTCTCTGGTGGGGTATCACCGTAGAGCTTTTCATAGAGCGTATTCATAAACTCTGGGGGACGAATGGGTTTTCGTGTCGTCTTATCAAGAACCACCCACTGAGAAGTTGCCCGTGCTACTGTTTCCCCTTGTGAAGAAATAGCATAATCTCGATACACATAGAGCCCCTCTCTTGCCGTTGACCAGGTGGAGACCACTATCTCAGAAAAAGAAGACAGATTCTCCGGTATCTCCATCCAGACACGAAGAAGTGCCCAGGTCATTCCCCGGCGAAACATGCTCTCAAAATCCACCCCCAATTGATACGCATGGTCATCGGCCACCTCAAGAAGATAACGACAGAGGGTGGCCACAGGGATAGTCCCGATGGGACTTTTTTCCGTGAACCGAACATCAAACCTGTTCTCATACCGTGGCGTCATGAAGACCTCCTGGAAAGAATAGCCAACAGATGCTTCACCTGATCCTCCAGAGAAAGGTTTCTCGTCGCCGTATCCTGAAGAAGACCATCAATGGCCTTGCTACACTCCTGATCCGTATAGCCCAAAACCCGCATCGCCATCAAAAGCTCCAGCCGTCTCTCTGCAAGTGGCGACACCTTTTCCCCCTCGATGGGGATTTTTTTCATCCTGTCCTGAAGCTCAAGAATAATCCTTGATGCCGTTTTTGGTCCAATTCCCTTGACCTGTCCCAAGCGAAACCCATCGCCCTGGATAATAATCTCCCGAAGATCAGAAGCAGAAAACTCCGAAAGAATCCGAAGAGCCTGCTTTGGCCCCACCCCACTCACCTCCTGAAGCGAGAGAAAAAGCCTCCTATCCGCTGCATCCAAAAACCCATACAAAGCCACCTCTGTCTCCCGAATCATGAGATGGGTATGAAGCGTTACCTTCTCACCAGCCGTGAGTTTCTTCGCTACAGAGAGAGGAACCGTAACCAGAAATCCCATACCCTGATAGTCAAGAACCACGCTCTCTTCATTGACTTCCACAACCCTACCAGAAAGAAAGGACAGCATACACCCTTGCCTTTTTCTTTTTATCATAGGGCAGAGAAAAAGAAAATGCAAGTTTTGAAAAAAGAACACATTGAGAAAATCTTCACAAAATGTCGTTCCACATATGAAACTGAATAGCTATTTTCACATTTCTTATGAACAGGGAAACAACACAAAAGCTTTCTGTTCTGATGCCTATTGAAAAAAGTTGAGTTTGAAAGCATTACGACAAGAAAGAGCTATTACCCTGTTTCAGCTAAACCATTGCTCTTTGCTGAAACAAAGTCATAGCTTTCGCCTCTACCGCGATGCTATATCTAAAAAGCCCTGCTGGAAGAGAAGCCCTGCGGGCTGGTGAAAGAATGCCTGGTTCTTTTATCACCCCTTTTTTTCTGTACCCCACCGGGCCGCTTTTGCGGTCGTGTGCTCTTTGTTGTAAGGTGGAAGTCCTTCCGGAGTGAGGGTGCAGGAGGCACCCGGGGCGACATCTTTTGTTGCTTTTTCTCAAAAGCCCACCGAAGTGGAGCCGCGGGGACCCCGCTTTAGCGGGGAATCGGCAAAGCGAGGTGGGCGTTATGCTTCCGAAGTCAGGAGGACGAGTTGTGGTTGCCGAAGTCCAGAGGGCGAGGCAATGTCGCCCACGGAGGAAGGACTTCCCCGGAAAGAGATGAGGTCTTTCTATTTGCCCGCAAAAGCGGCCCATTTTCCGTCCGAGGCGCATGCGTAGCATGCGACGAGGACAACGCCCCTTTTGCCCCGCGCGGGAGCGCTTCATGGAGAAAAGGAAGATGGGTAGCAAAAAGAGCCTAAAACTGAAAGAAAAAAGATGGTTAAACAAGCATTCAGTTTTTTTGTGAAGATAACCATTCTGTATGAGTGTGGAACGACAGAGAAAATCTTCACAAAAAGCCCCCAAAGTGTTTCTTGACAAAAACATTTCAGACAACTATAATATTGAGAAGATGGCAAGGAGAATTATTGCATGAAAACGCACCATACTATCATCATAGGCGATTCAAGACACATGTCAGAAGTGCGCGATCAGAGTGTTCACCTGATTATCACCTCCCCGCCTTACTGGCAACTCAAAGACTACGGACACGAAGATCAAATTGGTTTCAATCACACGTATGAAGAATATATCAATCATCTTAACTTAGTATGGAACGAATGTTATAGAGTCCTTATGGACGGTTGCCGGCTCTGTATTAACATCGGTGATCAATTTGCCAGATCTGTCTATTACGGTAGATACAAGATCATCCCTATTCGAGAAGAAATCATCAAGTTTTGTGAAACCATTGGATTCGATTATATGGGGGCCATTATCTGGCAAAAACCCACCACAATGAATACCACCGGTGGAGCCAGCAT
Organism: Longinema margulisiae; assembly: GCF_025266855.1. Classification (GTDB taxonomy): domain Bacteria; phylum Spirochaetota; class Brevinematia; order Brevinematales; family Thermospiraceae; genus Thermospira. Next base: position 1,381,170 of record NZ_CP053071.1, on the reverse strand, counting down.
TATGGGAAGCTTTCCCTATCCAAGAAATGGTATCATAAAAATTGATTATGAATTCATTCTTATCTTCAAAAAACCTGGTCCTCCTCCAAAAGTTTCTAAAGAAATCAAAGAACTTTCAAAGCTTTCCAAAGAAGAATGGAATGAATATTTTAACGGTCACTGGTATTTTAATGGCGAAAGACAGAACGAACACATTGCCATGTTCCCGGAAGAACTTCCCAAAAGGCTTATCAAAATGTTTAGTTTTGTAGGAGACACTGTTCTTGATCCCTTTTTGGGAAGCGGAACAACCTCTTTGGCTGCCGTGAACCTTCATAGGAATTCCATAGGATATGAAATCAACTCCTCTTTTCTCCCCATCATCAAAAAAAAACTGGCTATAGAAGAAAAAAGAGCCATCGCTGATTTTATTTTCATAGAAACAGAAAAACAAAATATAGACTGGGACAAACACATTAGTCGCCTTCCTTACATTTTTGTTGACAAAACAAGATTTGATAAGAAAGTAGATCCACGGAAACTTTCTTTTGGTTCACGCGTAAGTAGCGAAGAGAAAAAGAGTACCACCACTTATTATACTATCAAAGAAATTCTTTCTCCGACAACACTCCTCCTCAATAATGGCGTCAAAGTAAGACTGATAGGAATCAAAACAAACCCTCAAAAAGAACAGGCTGCTATCGACTTTCTTAAACAAAAAACCTCCGGACAAAGAATTTTCCTGAAATTTGATATAAATAAATATGATGAAGAAGGGAATCTCCTTGTGTATCTCTATCTCAAAAATAAAACCTTCATAAACCTGCATCTTATAAAATATGGTTTTGTTGAGGTAGATAGAGGCTCTGAATATTCTCTCAAAGAGCGTTTTCTGCAAACCGAGGAAATGATATGTCAAAAGAGTGGATACTAAATATTGCCATCAACCGCTGGGGACTGCAGAAAAAAAAGAATGTGGGTGCTGTATCCGAAGAAATCAGAAAATGCTCTCCCAAAAATATAGAAGAATGGGAACGGTATTATTATGAAAATGTACGTTCAAAAGCACATTTAGAAGAGTTGGGCAGAAAACTCTACACCAAAATATCAGAAGTTCTTCATGCAGAAATCCAATCCATTACAGAAGAAGATTGTATTGAGTACATCAAAAACCTTGTCATAAAAAAAACTTTCGAAGGCTACATAACTGAAAAGAAAACCATCTATGGACAACTTCAAGAATTACTTGGAACTCCCATTCACCCTGCACCAGATGAATGGGATAGAAAATATAATGTAGACTTTTATATTCAGGTGAGAAATTCTTATATTGGCCTGCAAATAAAGCCCATAACCTTTGAACATGCCCCTCAGTACGCCCAAACACTGCAACAACAACACCAGAGAACAGCCGAAGCCTTCAGCAAAAAATTTGGAGGAAAAGTATTTTATATCTTTTCTATCAAAAAAGAAGATAAAAAAGTAATTTATAACACTGAAGTCATCTCCCAAATACAGGAAGAAATAAAAAGATTGGAGCAACTTCCATGACAGAACAGAGAAAAAAATATCACCTCAGCCCTATCATTTTTGGACTTCTTCTCCCCCTCTCCCTCTGGGCAGGACCACTCTTTCATAGAAGCACAGAGGTTCAGGAGGTAAGCACCAAACACTTTCGTATTCTCTATGCCTCTTCTCAAACCAACACAGTGGCAAGGCTTGTTTCCATGGCTGATACCATCTATGAGGAATGGATAAACCGACTTGGCCTTTCCAAAACCTATCGTTTTCTTGTCATTCTCACCCCAGATGTTGAAATGATGAACGGCATGTTTACCTCTCTTCCCCGGAATACCATCATCCTCTATGAGTACCTCTCAGATCCCATGCTTGTTCCCTCCGATGACGCTCTCAAAGCCCTCTTCACCCATGAACTTCTTCATGCTATTTCCCTCAGTGTGAGAACAGCCGAATGGGACTTTCTTTCCTTCATTATGGGGGATTTTCTCTCTCCACAGTATGTTCAACTCCCCTGGTGGATGATTGAAGGGATTACGGTAAGCGGTGAAAGTGCCTCCGGTCATGGAAGAGTGAACTCCCCCTCCCACAGAGCCATTCTCATTCAGCATCTCCTTGAGAACCGGTTTGAGGACTATAGCGATGTGGCACAAATGCGCTATAGCAAGGGCAGTTATCACTACATCTATGGTGGCTTTTTTAGCGACCACCTTCAGAAGAAATATGGCTGGGAAAAATATGGCGAACTTTTCAAGGTAAGTGCCACAAGGTTCTGGCCTTATAGCTTTCAGTCCACCTTTCAGAGGGTTTACGGCACCTCTATAGAGAGAGAATGGGCTTCTTTTCGTTCCAATTTTCTTCTTGAAGTGGTCCGACTCCCCATCGAAGAAAAATTCCTCAAAGAAGGAAAATCCCTCTCCCTCCGCAGCACAAAAAATGCACTGTACATTATTGATAGGGAAAAAGACAAGATCTACCAGTGGAAAAACCAGAAGCTTGTGTACGTGGGAGACGGCGAAGATGTGGCCTCTGATGGGATAGCGAGAGCCTTCAGACGAATTCGTTTCAAAGAAGGCAAACCCCAGGACGGCTTCGTGCTCTACCAGAACGGAAAGAAGACCTTTCTCCCACACGTAAGGGACATGGATATTCAGGGAAACCGTCTCCTCATGGTCAAGGTGGATGGGTTTGAAAGCCGTCTTGTTTTTCAGGACAATGGCCTTTCAAAAATCCTTCTTGAGGCTCATCCCTATAGACAATACCTGTTCCCCCGTTTTGTGGACGATCAGAGGTTTGTGTGTGTCGTTCTCATCACCAATAGACCCTATCTTGGGGTGGGAACTGTTGAGAGCGGAGAGATGACGTTCTATGATCTCTCAGCGTATGAGATAACCTCCCTTGCGGTAGAAAAAAACAACGTGTGGCTTACCCTCTTCCCACGAGAGGGAAACAGTTTGGGAAGAATTGGGCTCTTTTCTCTTGAGGAAGAAAGGCTTGACGTTTTTGGGGTAGAAACAAGTGGGGGATTTTATCAGATAGGAATTTTCGATACCGAACTCTATGTCATCAAACGATACACCGAAAAGTCGCGGTGTGTATCGATCAAAAAAGATGAGGTTATCAGCAAACTCCCCAAAAAAGAAGAAAAAAAAGAAAGTCTTGTCCTTGACTTTACCCCTTATCAGCAGGAAAACCTTGTTCTCTCCCCCTCTTCAGCAAGAAATCTCTCCGATCAACTCCCGGGAGTGAGAATTCCCCTTCTCTACCCTGATCCGATTGCCCTTCTCTACGGCTATGTCTTCTGGGATAGTAGTCTTTTCCTCTACAATGAGGATCCCCTGCAGGAAAACTCCACCTCTATAGAACTCCACTATTTATCACCATGGCAAACCATGTCGTGGTATGGAGAGTGGCAAAATCGCTATTTTTATCCCTTCTCTACCTTCATAGGCTACGGTGGTTATCTTACTCCCTTGGGACTTGAACCAGGAAATCTTGTAACGGGCTTCTCCTACCAGTGGGACGTTTCTTTCAGAGAAAGGATTGCCTGGAGAAATGCCTTTCATTTCACCCAAAACTTCTCTTTTGGTTATACCACCAGCCTTGTCTGGGCCATCTCCCAGGGCTATCTCTCCACTCCGTATGACATCTTCCAGGGACCACTCTTTCTTCAGGCTTATGTGGACAACAGCAAAAATTATTACACCTATGGAAATCTCGTCTACTCCACGAAAGGACTCTCGCTTGGCATTCTTGGTGGCTGGGGGAATGTAATCTTCTTCTCCCCCCTTGACACGCTAAGAAACTATGCCGTTCTCACAGAAACCCTCCCAGAAGATTCCCCAACCTACTGGGGACGCTCTTTCTACAACGGTGTGGTGGGCACCCATGGCTTCTGGGTTCTTCCCCTTCGTGTGGAAGCAGGCTACAAGCATTTCCCTGTTTACTTTGAATCAGTGGGAACTGTGTTAGGTTCATACGCCCTTCTCCTTTCAAGGCCGAATACTCTTCGAGAATTCTACGGGGCCTACGTCCAGATTTATGCTAAATGGCTTTTGGGGTATGTGCTTCCCCTCACCACCCTCTGGGAATACCAGTACACCACGGATGGGTGGTACACCTCTCTTGGTATAGCCTCAAGCTTTTGAGAATAGCTTGCCCAAGAGCGGCACTTTACAAACGAGGCTACCTGGAGTTTTAGAGAAATCCCTTTCGGCAGGATACTCATAGGAAATCTCAAAAATCTCCCAGGAATGAAAAACTAAACCCAAAAAGATAGGTACTCTACACACAAAGACGTCTGTCCCTTCCCCCCAAAGGACAACAAGACCAAAAACACAAAAACCAATACTTTTTTCACTAAGATAGCACCACAGACAAGAAAAGAGAAACAAAAGCCTTACGTTCTATTCGTCTCTCTCAAGCCATTCAGGATAGTAGAGAAAACGGAAACAATGCGGACATTGCTGGAGTTCAATCTCCTCCACAGGAAGATTTGGTCCAATCTCTCCCTGAATCATCGTGGGAAGGATAGTGTAACACCCGGAACAGGTATCCCCATCCAGAACCGACACAATAGCCATCCCCTTTGTCTTCTGAAGAAGAAGATCAACATATTCAATCACAGAGACATCAAACTCAGAGGCGATATTTTTCTTGGTTTCGCTGATAAAGGCAAGCTCATCCCGATGTTCAGCCTCAATAGCGGCAATGGTTTCACGGAGAGCCTTGATTTTGGCATCATTCTCAGCCATGCTGGCATTGATCTGATTGAGTTCTTCAAGAGTATCACTCTGTTTCTTGGTCTCGTAGTCTATCTGGTGAATAATCATGTTGAGATCCTGCTGGAGCGTTTCCATCTCCTTTTCCCAGGCCTTGATCTGACGGGTAATCTTCACCTTGTCTTTGTTTTCATCAAGATCCTTGATTCGTTGTTCTATCTGTGCCTTCTTCTGCTGTTCATCCTCAAGTTTTTTCTGGGTGGCATAGATATTCATCTCAAGGTCGTTTTTTCTTGCCACCAATTTGGCATTATCCGCAAGAAGCCTTTCCATCTTTTTTTCTTCTTCAGCGTACTTGCGACGAATCTCCTGTTCACGATTGTAGAGTCTCTGATATTCCACGAGTTTCTTTATCTTGTCAAGACGGATTCCACTGGCGAATGATATCATGAATAGCCTCCTTTGAGAATAGGAAACATGGGCCCACCTGGGCTCGAACCAGGGACCCACTGATTATGAGTCAGTTGCTCTAACCGGCTGAGCTATGGGCCCATTCCCTGTTTCCAGGAAGTAGTATTATAACGAAACTAAACGCTTTTGTCAAATTTTCTTCCTGTAAGACACAGAAAAACGGTTCGTGATTGGCATACGCCTATCCTTCCCAAAAGCCCTGACACTCACCTTGATACCCGGAGGGGCCTGGCGCCGTTTGTATTCACTTGTATGAATCATCTTGATCACCCTGTGCACCACCTCAGGTGAAGGAGCCATCCTGTACATATCCTCAAGAGAGAGGTCCTCCTCCACATACGCCTGAATCAGTGGGTCAAGCACCTCATAGGGTGGAAGACTATCGGTATCCTTTTGATCTGGCCTCAGTTCAGCCGAAGGAGGACGGGTGAGTATCCGTTCAGGGATAACCGGCGAAAGGCTATTTCTATACCTTGCAAGGGCATATACCTCCGTCTTGAGCACATCCTTGATCACCGCAAATCCTCCTGCCATATCCCCATACAGCGTAGCATAGCCCGTACTCATTTCACTCTTATTGCCCGTGGTGAGAACCAAATACCCAAACTTGTTTGAAAGCGCCATCACAATATTCCCACGAATACGTGACTGAAGATTCTCCTCGGCCAAGCCAAAGGGCGTATCCTTGAAAAAGGGTTTGAGTTCCTCAAGGTAATGGTTAAAAAGTCCCTCAATGGAGAGTTCCTCAAGATGAAAACCAAGGTTCTTGGCTAAAGCAAAACTATCCTCACGGCTGATATCAGCAGAAAACCGGGTGGGAAGAAAAAGCCCATGCACACGGCTAGCTCCCAGAGCATCCACGGCAATCGCCGCCACTAAAGCCGAATCAATCCCCCCACTGATCCCAAGAATCACCTCTTTGAAACCATTCTTCTCCACATAATCACGGGTACCCACCACAAGCGCCTTGTACAAAAGGGGAATATCCTCTAGCATGGGTTCCACGACACTGACAATAGGGGCTTTTGGATGAGTTTCTATCTCAAGCATTGTCTTCTGTATCTCCCAGGGCAAGGTGGCCTTCTGGAAGTAGAGCTTTTCCTGCCGACGTCTGGCATCCTTGAGCCTATGGAGAAGAATATTGGTGGGAACAATATCCATACACTGGTAGTCCTCCTCAAATGCCTTCAGCCGACAGAAACATTCCCCCTTGGAACCAAAAACAGAAGAGTTCCCATCAAAGACCAACTCATCCTGCCCACCCACCATGTTCACCATTACCACGGCTGCATTCTCATCCGATGCCCTTGTGGCCAGCATTCTCTCACGAAGAAGGGGCTTCTCCTTGTGAAAGGGAGAGGCACTGAGATTGACCACCACCTGAACATCCTCAAGAAGACAGGCATAATGCATGGGACCATCAGGATACCAGATGTCCTCACAGATCGTAATGGCTGTTTTGATACCATTTATCTCACAGAGAGAGAGATGTTTTCCCTCATTGAAATAGCGCTTCTCATCAAACACCCCATAATTGGGGAGAAAAATCTTGTGATAAACAGAAACAATCTTCCCCCCCGCAACGAGGGCCGCCGCATTATAGATGCCACTCTCATCCTGATCAACAAACCCCACAAGAAGAGCGGTGGAAATATGCTTTGAATGCCCAACAAGTTTTGCCAGGGCCTCCTGGTTGGCCTCAAGAAACTCCGTTTTGTACAACAAATCCTCAGGAGGATAACCCACAAGAGAAAGTTCCGGAAACACCGCTATATGAGCCCCATCCTGATTTGCCTGCCTCCAGAAATCAAGAATCTTCTCCGTATTAGAGGAAATCTCTCCTACTGTGGGGTTCACCTGACAGAGAGCTACCCTGAGGTTTTTCACCGTCTACTCCTTATGGGCTATGTTATTGGTCGTTATCAAAAGCCGAACAAGGTGATGCCACATCTGAGGGGTCATGAGGTAACGGGGAATCTGGTAGGGATCAGAGGGAGGCCATACCGCTGGTTTCCCCGCTATGGTAAAGGCATAGGCGTAGTTTTCTTTCTGGAGAGTTTCGATAGTCACAGGACTATACAGACCAAACGGATATCCAAAAAGCGTCACGGAAGTACCCAACCTCTTTTCCAGTACCCGTTTACTCATCACAATCTCACGAAAAAAACCGCTTCTATCCGTTTCATACAACTTCTGATTCACATAGAGATGATAATACCCATGGGCTCCAATCGTCCATCCCTTGTTCTGAAGCCTTTGAATGTCCTCCCACGTCAGAGCATAGTGTACCCTTCCGATAATAGCCGGGTACACAAAAAGGATAGGTTTTATCCCAAACTCATCCAGAACTCCCTCAACATTTCGGATAGAAACATTGGCATCATCAATGGCGATCAGAATATTTCTGCTCCCTTTGAGATTGGTGAATAGCACATCCTGCCAGCAGACAAAACGATATCCGGCATTTCTCAAACTCTCAAGATGGTTTCGGAACACCTCCGGCCGAAAATTGTAGGGAGAAGAGAGATTCGTAGAAAACGTGTGATAGCAAAAGACATACATCTGACTCTGCTGGGCATAGGCTACCACCACAAGCAAGAGAAGCCACCAATGTTTTCGCATGCTCTTTCTCCTACGAAATATAGTGCGAATTGATCTTCACATAGTCATGGGAGAGGTCGCATGTCCAGACAAAGAAATCCTTATGTCCAATATTGAGATCAATCCCAATGGTTATCTCATTCTCACGCATGAGGGTATCCGCCTGACTGATCCCATTTTTTTGTGGCTCTCCATTCTCAAACAACACCACCCCATTGAGAGTCACCACAACCCTCTCCAGTTCAAACTTGGCTCCAGAATATCCCATTGCAGCAAGAATACGCCCCCAGTTGGGGTTCTGGCCAAAGATGGCTGTCTTGACAAGATACGAATCCGCCACACTCCTGGCAATCTTTTCAGCATCCGTGGAGGTAAGCGCGTTTTTCACCTCAATCTTCACCACCTTGGTAGCCCCCTCCCCATCTTTGACAATCATCTTGCCTATCTCCTGACAGAGAAAGATGAGGGCCTCTTTGAAGGTCTGGAAATCCTCATTTTGCTGGGTGATAGGGGGATTTTCCGCCATACCATTGGCCAAGAGAAACACGCTATCATTGGTGCTGGTATCATTATCTACTGAAATTCTATTGAAGGAGAGGTTTATGGCATCCTCAAGCGCAAGGGTAAGCATCTCCTTTGAGATAACCGCATCCGTAGTGATATAGACTAACATCGTCGCATGCGGAATCTTGAGATTCGGCTTGATCATACCGGCTCCCTTGGCCGTAATCCCCAACCGAACAGGTGTTCCTCCGATCTCGCATTCACAGGCCAGGGTTTTGATCTTGGTGTCAGTTGTCATAATCGCTGTCGCATAACTACGCACATCATTATCAGCCCGAATAGAATTGCAGATTCGCTGTACCCCATAGCGAATCTTATCCATATCTAACTTTCTTCCTATCACCCCGGTGGAGGCCACCATCACAGAACCAGGCGCAAGACCAAGATATTGTTCGGTGAGAGCCACCATCTCTTTTGCATTTTGGATACCTTCTTCCCCTGTCACACAATTGGCATTCCCGCTGTTGGTGATGATAGCCTGTATCTTATTTTCAAGCCGCTCCATATTGACTAAAATAGGTGCCGCCTTCACCCGATTCTGGGTAAAAGCACATACCGTCTCACAGGGAACTTCACTATAGAGCAGGGCAATATCCTTGTATCCACCGTATCCACCCTCCTTGAGCCCACAGGAAACCCCCGTGGCACGAAATCCTTTCGGGGTATTGACCCCTCCTTCAATAACACGCATCTTTTCCATCATTCCACTCCTTTTTGAATTATCAGTCCCGTAGTTTCAGGCAGCCCCATCATCAGATTGGCATTCTGGATAGCCTGACCAGAAGCCCCTTTTACAAGATTATCTATCGTACTGACAATAACACCCATCTTTTGAGAAGCAAGATACGTAAAAGCCATATGAACCTCATTCGTATGCTGCACCCACTTCAGTTGAGGAAATCTCCCCTGAAGAATACGAACAAAAGGGGCCTTCTCATAGCTCTTTTGCCAGACAGCATACACCTCTTTTGTCGGATCCCTGTCAAAAGGTATATAGATAGTCGAGAGTATTCCCCTATCAAGGGGAAGAATATGGGGAGTAAATATAACGGATATCTCCCGCTTCGCTGAGAACGAAACCTCCTGGGCAATCTCTGGCTGATGCCTGTGATTTCCCACACTATAGGCATAGAAATTTTCATTCATCTCTGAGAAAAGACCGGGAATATCGGTTTTTCTCCCACGCCCAGAAAACCCTGACTTTGAGTCAGCGATCACAGGACCTTCTTTCACCAGTCCTGCCTCAAGAAGGGGTAAAACAGGAAGAAGGATACTCGTAGGATAACACCCGGGATTAGCCACAAGACGGGCCTTGGCCACCATTTCTCTTCTGAGTTCCGGAAGTCCATACACCGCTTCACTAACTAAGTCAAAAGAGGGATGAGCAAACCCATAAGCCTTCTCAAAGACCGTTTTGTCTTTGATTCGATAGGCCGCACTGAGATCCACTACCTTGATACCCGCCTGAAGAAAACGAGGGGTAATAGCCGCCGAAGCCTCATGGGGAAGGGCAAGAAAAACGAGATCAACATCCCTGAAGTTTGACTCAGCCTCAAGGGAAACATAGACCATATCCGTATACTCAAAAAGATAGGGCTCACAACTCCCTATCGTCTTTCCTGCCTGGCTCTCAGAGGTGACAAATACCACCTCGAAAGCCGGGTGTTGTTTTAGCCAGCGAAGAAGTTCAATACCGGTGTATCCACTTCCTCCGCATACGCCAATACGAAAGCGTTTCATGCCTCAGCACTCCCATCATCATCAGATCCAAAGTCTAACTGAGGGGATTCAGAGAGACGCTTTCGGATGGCGTCTTCGATCTTCTGATACATATCAGGTTTACTCTCTATGAGAGCCACAAGGTTTTCTCTTCCCTGGGCAACCCTTTCCCCATTCACAGAATACCATGTCCCGTGCCTCTCAATAACCCCACAGACAAGCCCGGCGTCCACAAGACAACCCGCTTTGGAAATCCCCTTCCCAAAGAGAATATCAAACTCAGCCGAACGGAAAGGAGCCGCCAATTTATTTTTCACCACCTTCACCTTCACACGATTGCCGTAGTTCTCTTCTCCCTTTTTCAGGGTGTCCTTCTTGCGAATCTCCATACGAATAGAGGCATAAAACTTCAACGCAAGCCCACCGGTGGTGGTTTCTGGATTTCCATAGGTCCCGATCTTCATTCGAATCTGGTTGATGAAAATGAGAGCGGTTTTGGTCTTGTTGAGAATAGCGGTAAGCTTTCGCAGAGCCTGACTCATAAGACGGGCCTGCATCCCCATAACCGCATCTCCCATATCCCCATCGATCTCCGCTTTGGGAACAAGAGCCGCCACGGAATCCACAACAATGAGATCTATGGCATTACTCCGGATGAGACTCTCCACAATCTCAAGAGCCTGCTCGCCGGTATCCGGCTGAGAGATATAGAGATTGTCCACATCCACTCCAAGGCTTTTCGCATACGAAGGATCAAGGGCATGTTCAGCGTCAATGAAGGCACAGATTCCCCCTCGTTTCTGGCACTCGGCAATGATACTAAGCGTGAGTGTCGTCTTTCCCGAAGACTCAGGCCCATAAATCTCTGTGACTCTCCCAATAGGAATCCCCCCAATACCAAGGGCAAGATCAAGGGTGAGCGCACCCGTAGGGATAACAGGAATATCATTCGTTTTGCCCCTGTCCCCCAACTTCATGATGGCACCCTTGCCAAACTGCTTCTCTATCTGGGCTATCGCCGCCTGAAGGGCTTTTTCACGTTCCGAAGTATCCGCCATAGTTTTTCCTCTCTTTTTTCCTTTTAATAAAAGAGATTATAAGGAAAAGGGAAAAAAAATACAACTTTGAAAGCCCTCTCCTCCTACGAAAAATCCCCCTACGATGAGAAAAAAGCCTCCACTATCTCCACGTTCTCTCGAACATGAGAAGGTTTGGTCATACTCACTAAGAAAGCCGTCACCCCCTCCGCACGAAGCAAAAAACGAAAAGCCTCCTCTTTTCCCCCTGTTATCTGGCGCCACTGTCCAGTCTTATAAAGGGGATGATGTTTTCGTACATCCTTCACATAGCTCTGGGGATCAAAGGCTCTGCCTGCCAAAAACCCTTGAGCCAAAGGGCTATAGGCAAGAAAGCCTATAGACGCCTTTTGACAAAAGGGGAGAATCTCCTCTTCTGCCTTCCTGTTGACAAGATTGTATTCTGTCTGCACACTGACCACATCCATCCACTTGACGGCTTTGGCGAGAAGCCCCACAGAAAAATTGCACACCCCTATATGGCGAATAACCCCCTGCCTTTTGAGTTCCTGAAGCGTTTTAGAGACCTCAAGAAGCGGTGTTTTCTGGTCATACCAGTGCACCTGATAAAGATCAATATAATCAGTTTTCAGACGACGAAGGCTATCCTCAACCTCCCGCAGGATATCATCACGGCTAAGAGAGAGCCATATACGAGAATCATCCCACTGAATGCCGCATTTGGTAGCAATCACAATCTGCTTGCGAACAGAAGAGAGAACCGTCCCAATCCTCTCCTCCGAAAGCCCCCGTCCATAGAAAGGGGCTGTATCATACAGGGTAATCCCCCGATCAAAAGCCTCTTCCAGAGAACGAAGGGCAAGCAAACTCTCCACATCCGGCCATCCCTCTTCTCCCAGGGCCCAACCACCATACCCAATCACCGAAACACGAGGACCGTTCTCCCCAAGCAAGCGATACACCATGAACTAAGCAAGGTCCTCCAGATAGTTTGCTATCGTATAACAAAAATCCCCGATATGCTCGAGATGTTTCACCATCTCCATGTAGATAATCTCTCCCTCAATATCAGCCCCCTTGATCAGCTTGTTTTCCACCAATTTTCGGAGCCGATTTCGCTTGGAGTTGATGGCCTTTTCCATCTTTTGAGCTAGTTCAATACTATGATCTTGAAGCCTCTCCTGGAGATAGTCCACATTATACTTAAGAAAATCCAGCACTTCATAGGTATACTGGATAATCTCTTCCATGCCATTTTTATGAAACTTCAGCTTCTTTTTCTTCTTCTTCTTCAAAAGAGAAAAAAGCATACTGATACTGGTACTGATACTTCTGATTTCTCCAATGAGAATCAAATACGCATTGATCTCATAACTCTGTTTCTCTGTCACAATAGTTGTTCGACACTCCGCCAAAAAACGGGAGAGTGTTTCTCTCATCTGCTCAATATACCCATCCTGTTCCTGGATATGAAGTTCCGTTTCCTCAATGACCTTGAGATCTTCTTTCACCACACGGAGAAACTGAAGAGCCATCTCATAGGTCATACCAATCATCCGACCTATTTCCCTTTTAGCCATTCCGATATTAGCCTCTGCAAAATCAGGCATCCCTACCCGAATAGGCTTGATTTCATAGGTCTCATCAGTGAGTTTCTTCGGCTTGACCCACCAACTCACAATAGCCGCAAGCTGGGGAATAAACCATATAAGAAGAACAGTATTACAGATATTGAAAAGCGAATGAAAAGCCGAAAGGTGAAAAGGAAGATGTTCTGGCACCTGAAGCGGCCCAGGGATCAGTCTATCCACAAGTCCTACAAAGGGATAAAACACCACAAGCATCCATGCTACCCCAATCAAATTGAAAAGCATATGGGCTCTCGCCGCCCGTTTCGCGCTGATATTGAGATGAAGCGACGCAAGATAAGCCGTGATGGTTGTTCCAATATTCTCTCCCAGTACAAAACCAAAAGCAATCTCTGCGGGAATCCAACCTTTGTACGCAAGAGCGATAGTAATTGTCATAGCCGCACTTGAAGATTGAATGATAATAGTCAAAATAGTACCGATAATCACCGCCAGTACTACAGAACCAAACCCAAAGCCTGAGATTTTCTGGATAAAACCAAGAACCTCCACATGGTTTCTGAGATCTGGCACAGCATCTTTGAGAAGTCCAAGACCAAAAAAGAGAAGCCCAAAACCAACCAAAAACTCCCCAAAATTTCGCCACCTCTCCCGACTGCTAAAAGCCATAGGAAAACCAATAGCAATAGCAGGCATAGTGAGAAGCCCTATATCAAACTTGAACCCAAAAAACGACACAATCCAGGCAGTCAGGGTCGTTCCAATATTCGCCCCCATGATCACACTGATCGCCTGCGTGAGATTCATAAGCTGGGCATGCACCAATGTAACCACCATCACCGTCGTCGCCGATGACGATTGAATAATACCTGTAATCCCCAACCCTACAAGGACACCCCCAAGTGGGGTTTTCGTAAAAAAACCAAGAACACTTTTGATTCTCTCGCTTCCTGCTCTCTGGATAGCCTCGCTCATGATGCGAATACCAAAGAGAAAGATTCCAAGGCTACCCAAGAAATTAAATATCCCAAACCACACCTGTGCCACGCCTGGCTCCTTTTTCAAAGTATGTTATCATAAAGCAAAAAACAAGATATCGCAAGAAAGAAGAAAAGAGCAAAAACAATACCGAGACCCTTGCGCGGGTGCTTTCTTGCCCTTTTTAGGTCAGGGGCTACGCCCCTCTTCCCCGTTTTTTCTGTTTACAGGGGCTTATTTGTCTTTTCTATTCAAAAAATAGGATTATTGATTACGAAAAGAAATATTTTTATACTATTTTTGTTTTTTTTTATTACTTTTTTGAGACCTTCGCACATTCGTGCAAAGGTCTCAAACCAGAGAAAACTTGCACTCTTTCTCCTTTTATTTTATAATAAAAAAGCAGGAGAAATGCCAGATGAAGAAAATCCTTATCATTGACGATCAGAGAGATGTGCTTCACCTTTTAGAAAAGACCTTGAAGGCCGCTCATTATGACGTCCTTTGTCTCCAGTTTGTGCCAAAGATTCAGGACATTCTCCAGGAAGATCCCGACATGGTGATCATTGACCTGCTCATGCCGGGAGTTGCAGGCTATACCTTAGGACAAGAACTCATCAACTCACGAAAAGGAAATAAACCTCGCATCGTCCTTATCTCCGGAAGAAATGAAGACATTCTCAGACAAAAAGCAGAAGACATCAAGGCTGACGGCTGGCTTGCCAAACCCTTTCGGGCCGATGAGGTTCTCACTCTCGTTGAACGTCTTCTTTCTTAAAGACCACAAAAAAGTTTTTCTCTCCAGAGAAAAACTTTTCTCTTCTCAGATTTCTCAAGAAAACCCCTGTATGGGACCAACGCCTTCACTTGATGTTCTTTTGTTCAGAAAGCCACTGTCTATCCTCATCCGTAGGGTTGACCAGCTTCACACCGGCATGCTCACCCTCGACATAGACAACTTTTGTTTCAAAGGTTTTGCCCCGAAACTCTACCTTTATCACTTCCCCCGCGTGAAGCTTCGTCACCCCTTCAAGCCCGATCCCGTCCTCAGAAATATCATCAATATGGCACTCCTGCCATTTCCCCTTTGCCTCATACCGCCCTGGGATATCAATAATCTCTCTTTCAAATTGCCGTCTATCGATAAACATACCAACCTCCACCATTCTACCTATCGGCTTCTTCTTCCCAGAAATTCAGTTTTTTCTAAAAAAAGAAAAAACTTATCGCCCTTTGTAGTTTCCTTCTCTCAGCATCTTCTCACAAACAAAACAACTCCTCCTTTCTATAGCCTTCTCTTTTTTTTCCGATAGAGTATAACACAGAAAAAAAGGAGATCCTATGTCCCGTTCTCTTTTTACCCAGGTTCTCTGGAATGCCCTTCTTCTTCTTTTTATGATTGCCGGCTGTTCGTCCAGCACCCTCCCCTCTTTCTCTCCCGTGAGAGAAGAGACCCCTCGCCTCAAGGTGCTCCTTTTAGAAAATCTGTCCAGTATTTCCGTGTCTTTTTCAGGAAGTTTTGTCTTCAAGACTGGTTCCTATCAGGAAACAGGCAAAGGCAAGGTCTTTCTCTCCGCGGAAAGCAACAAACTCTCCGTCAATGGTGTCCCTCTCGAAGAAAGCTGCTGTGAATTTCTTGGGGAGAGTTTCCGTCTCCCCCAGGGGAATTACAAAGGGAGTCTTTTGGTACTTCTCACCAATAACCGTCTGATGCTCATCAATGTGATTGACATAGAAACGTACCTCTACAGTGTTGTTCCCTCGGAGATTCCCCCGACCTGGCCCAAAGAGGCCCTCAAAGCCCAGGCCGTGGCTGCACGAACCTACGCCCTCTATGAAATGGTATCCAGTCGACAAAAAAAACTCCCCTTTGATGTCTATGCCGACACACGTTCCCAGGTTTACAAAGGAGAAAGTGCCGAATACAAAGCCACTTCTCTCGCTGTTGATGAAACACGGGGAGAGGTTCTTCGCTATCAGGGAAAAATTATCCCCGCCTATTTCCATGCGGCCAGTGGTGGTTTTACGGAAAATAGTGAGGAGGTTTTTGGGATAGCCTGGCCTTATCTCAGGTCCCTTCCCTCTCCCTATTACAAGGTGTATCCAAACAATGAATGGAAAATCGAAATCCCCCTCTCCGCACTCTCTCAAAAGTTAGGCACCGCCCCCATCAAAAAGGTGGATGTTTTAGAACGTACCCCATCGCAACGTTTGAAAATTGTCCAGTTCACCGATGAGGCGGGGAGAACCATCAAGATCCCGGGTACCAATCTCCGGGCCATGATTGGACCAACCCTCATGAAAAGTACCCGTGCCAACATTCGTGTAGAAGAGGAGAAGCTCGTTATCCATGGGGTGGGATATGGTCATGGGGTAGGACTTGCCCAGTGGGATGCCTACGGGATGGCTCTTGCTGGAAAATCCTACAAGGATATCCTTCTCTATTTTTATAGTGGAACACAGTTAGAAAGACTCTGGTAACTTCCCCCTTTTCTTTGAAAGACTCTTCAGGATTTGCCCCTCCAGCCTATCTGAGGAAGCCCCCACAACTCCTCCCGATGAGTCCAGGCAAGAAAAAACCAGTTGAGTACAAAAGCTATCAAAAGGTATCCATCCCGCCAAATTCCCAATAGCTGGCCGGCAAAAAGATTTGAAAGAAAAAGCACCATCACCACCCAGGCATCCGGTCTCAAAAAAAACCTCACGAAAAAGGTGATTATCCCCCCTACAAGGGGTATGATCCCAACGGTCACGGCTCCCCATACCCCAAGGGTGGCCGCTACTGCCTTTCCCCCTCGAAAACCCAAGAATGGCGAAAAATGATGCCCAAAAACCGGTGAGAGAAGCACCGGGATAAGTCCCCAACCTCTCATTCCCCACAGATGATAGGCTAGCGTAACCGGCAAAGCCCCCTTGCCAACCTCAAGAAAGACCACGAGAACCCCTATCCATTTCCCACCGGCTCGAAACACATTCGTCGCCCCAGGGTTGTGATCCCCGTACTCCCGCACATCTACCCCCAAAACCCATTTCCCCAACCATACGGCAAAGGGAATCGCCCCCACGAAAAACCCCAGTGCTGTCCCCACCACCACCTGCCAGAAATCCACCATATCCCCTCCTTTTGTCCTATGCCTCTTTCAGACGCCATTCATATTCCTTTTCTTTTTCTTCCACCTCTGAAGCCAAGGTATAGTATGCCTCATACCTTTCTTCAAGGGTTCTCTCCACCTGTTTCAGAGACACTCCATACACCCTGATTCGCTCCCCGTCAGAGACCACAGAAGCCTCTAAAAGAAGGGTTGTGAGACGATTTTTTTCCTCTTCCAGTTCAGAGATCTCTTTCTCTAATTGAGTAAGCCTCTGCTGCAAAGGCTTCAAAACCTTCGATTTTTCCTGGACAATCTCCGCCCTTTTCTGGCGATTTGTTTTCTGACTTGTCCCGGAAGAAAACGCTCTTTTTTCCTCAGCCTCCCACTCCCAGCCAATCTTTTCAAGAAAATCATCATACGTCCCCTCAAACACCTGCACCCTTCCCTCATTGAAGATAACAAACTTGGTGGCCAACACACGGAGAAAAGCCTCATTGTGAGTTACCAAAACAATCCCCCCGGGAAACTGGTCTAAAGCCGCAAGCAAGGCATCGGTAGCCTCCATATCTAAGTGGTTGGTTGGCTCATCAAGAAGAAGCAGATTCGAAGGCTTTGCCAAAATCTTTCCAAGAAGCACACGATATCTCTCCCCTCCCGACAAAACCCTGATCGGTTTTTCGGCAAGACTCCCCTCAAAAAGCATAGCCCCTGCAATGGTTCTGGCCTGAGTTCTGTTTCTTTCACCAAGGCTATTCATAATCTCTTCTTCGATGGTATTCTCCGGATGGAGCCTCTCCACCTCTGTCTGCCCAAAGTACTGCACCCTTGCCTGGGGATGGTAGGTGATTTTTCCCCTCCAGGGAGTCTTATACCCTTGGATTACCTCAAGAAGCGTCGTTTTTCCCTGGCCATTTCGGCCCACCACGGCCACACACTCGCCCTTTTCCACACGAAAGGACAGGTTCTCAAAGAGAGGTTTCTCATATCCAAACGAAAGTCCTTCAATCTCAAGCAAAATTTTTGCACTCGTCTCTGCATAAGGAAAATGAAATTCCAATTCTGGAAGCTTCTCAAGTTTTTCCTTGCGTTCTATTTTGGCTAACATTCGCTGTCTCGACTTCGCCTGACTGGCAAGCCTGGCCTTCGCCCGAAAACGGCTGATAAAGAGTTCTATCTGCTGTCTTTTTTTCTCCTCGTGAATTCTCGTTTTTTCGTACACCTCTTCCTCAAGGGCAATCTGATTGTACATCTTCTCCGTCTTGCCTTCCATTTTTCGGATACGCTGACGATGGATATAAAGCGTGTGGGTGATCACCTCATCAAGAAAATCCCTATCATGAGAAATAATCACCAACTCCCCCTTCC
This sequence comes from Longinema margulisiae, assembly GCF_025266855.1. Lineage (GTDB taxonomy): Bacteria > Spirochaetota > Brevinematia > Brevinematales > Thermospiraceae > Thermospira. The sequence continues at coordinate 1,363,036 of NZ_CP053071.1, read as the reverse complement.
AGCCTAAAAGGAGATTTTTCAAAAAACGAATGGAAAGAATATCCAGATAGTTCGTAGGTTCATCTAAAAGCAAAAGATCCGGCTTTGAAATAAGCACACAGGCAAGAGCAAGCCGCATCTGATACCCGCTGGAAAGGACCAACGGAGAGAGCCCTACCATCTCATGAGTGAAGCCAAGTCCATGGAGAAGTTTCTCCGCCTCATAGGCAGGCTTCTCTTCCCCGGGAATATGCTGTCTCACCTCATCAAGAACGGTTTTCTCTCTCCAGACAAGGTGCTGTTTGAGATACCCCACCCTGTAATCCCTGGGGAATACAATTCGTCCCTCATCCACCTCTTCCTCTCCTGAAAGAAGACGAAGAAGGGTGGTTTTCCCGCTTCCATTTCTCCCGCAGAGCCCTATCCTCTCCCGGGGGTGAATGGTAAAAGACGCCTCTGAAAAAAGCTTTTGTCCTCCATACGATTTGGCAATATTCTCTACCGCAATCATCCGTTTCTATCCCCACTCCTTTCTTGCACCCCTTGCAGGGGTGGGTTCTTATCCTTCCTGGATCAGGGGCTACACCCCTGAAACCCCGTTTTTTCTGTTGACAAGGGTTTATTTGTCTTTTTTCATCCAAAAAATAGGCTTGTTTATTATAGAAAGGAATATTTTTATACTGCTTTGTGCTTTTTTATTACTTTCTTGAGGCCATTGCACATCGCAATGGCCTCTTCTCTTGAAAAAAGGCTGTCCCTTCTCCTCTTTCTGTCCATATCCAGACTATCAAAAAACGAGAAGAGACAGCCACTAAAAAATCAAAATAAGAACTTATCCCATCAACCCTGTCATAAGGATAGCTGCCACAAGGGCAAGAATAGCATAGAACTCAGGAAGAGCCGCCATCACAAGACCGGGCACAAGGGTGTTATGGCCTGATCCAATAGCCGCCGCACTGGAGGCACAGACCTTTCCCTGATAAATAGCCGACACAAGACCAGCAAGTCCCACCATAATCCCGGCCCCAAGCATCACCGCACCCTGCAAAAGGGTAAGTTCAGGCTTCATATAACTCTGATAGAAGAAGAAACTCACAAACCCATAAATACCCTGGGTTGAGGGAAGCACCGAAGCCACCAGAAGCGTACCAAAGGCATCCGGACGCTTCTTGAGAGCCCCAATAGCCGTACTTCCACTGATCACCAGCCCCATAGCTGAACCCACACCGGGCATACCCACCATAAGTCCAAGCCCAATACCGCCTAAAATCAAAGCCAATGCGTTTTCCATAGTCTACTCCTTTTGCATATATTCTCTATGTCGAAACGGTTCATACCGTCTCCCACCACCCTGATAGTCCATGGTCTTGAAAAACTCAAGAAAGGTCAATCGTAGTGGATGAACAAAAGCGCCTAAAAGAGCAAGCGCTAAATTCAGTCCATGCCCTATCACCAGAATCAGACCCATTCCCACCCAGTTGAGAATCCCCGGGTTATCCCCCCGTGCCATCAGAGCAATCTGGTTGAAGGCACTCCCGAGCATCCCCCCGGAAAGACCAAGGGCAAAGAGTCGAATATACGAAAGAATATCCCCCGGAAGACCTGTAACCGTCCCATACAACTCCCATAGTCCAAGAAGAGGTCGCACCCAGAGTTTATTCTGGGGATTATTGAAAAGAAGGATAAGTCCAACACCAATCACCGCCATCACACTCCCCACCATGACGGCATTGGGTATAGCTTCCACCCACGCCCTCACAGCAAATGGCCCGATAGAAAATCCCGCCGGAGAAAGCGCCGCAATCATGGCTATGAGTACACCCCCCATCAAGAGAAGCGTTCCCAACGGATGAAGGGCATACACTACCCCATCCATACGGATCTTGTTTATGATCTTCACTATCAAACCGATAGACAACTGAAGAACTCCTAACATCAAAGAAAAGGCCATGGCATCATTGATATTAGCAAAAAAAACCGTCCCTTTCCATTCGCCGGGCAGAATACCGGTGAGCTGCACCCCAAAGAAGCTATTGAGTACCCATCCAGCCACAATAGTCATCACACTAAACACCACTCCAAGCCAGGCAAGTCTTCTGGCCGATCCCTTCGTGAGAAACACAAGCGCAAGGGTAATAAGAAGCATAATAGCCCCATACCCCACATCCGCCATACAGAGCCCAAAAAAGAGCGCAAAAAACGGGGCCACTAACGGCGTAGGATCAATCTCATAATACGAAGGCACACTATGAAGGGTGAGAATAGGTTCAAAAAGACGACTGAAAGGGTTATTTCTGAGAAGCACCGGCACATTCTCTCCCGGTTTTGGATCTTCAATGAGATAGACTATGGTATAAGACTGAAGAAGCGCCTCAATCTTTGGCCGTTTCTTTTTTGGAAACCATCCCTGCAGGAAACGCACTGTTCCCTCAGCCTCCGGGAGAGCTGATACCTCAGCCAGCCTGTAGGCCAACCTATCCTCAATGAGGAGTTTTTCCCTCTCTAAAAGATCCATCATCGGGACAAGGTGTTCCAGTTCAAGGAACCACTCAGAAAGCGTCGCCTCTCTGATGGCAATCTCCTTTTCTAAGGCCTCCATAGAAATCGGGCGATACGCCACCTCATAGGGTTTGAGCGCCTCAATCTCCTCCCCCATTGGGGTAATAGCCACAAAATACACCGTTTTCCCCACCTGGTTGATCTTCTCTACAGGGAGGTCGGTGGCAAGCCTCTTGTAGGCTGACTCAAGGGCCATATAAAAGCGAATAGAAAGCCCAAGAGATTCAAGTTTGGCTTTGTCTTCTGAACCAAACTCTCCCCACACAGAAATCTCTTTGAGCGTCCTTTCCATACTCTGAATCTCTGCCTGAAGCTGCTGGATGGCATTTTGCTTTTCTACCACCCAACGAGCAACCTCAAGGGGAACATCCTGAATAACCTCTTTCTGAAGCTTTTTCTCCTCTTTGACATACCCTTTCAAAATCCGCAGGGCATCATCAAGAAGTTTCTTCTCCGCCTCAAGACGCTTGATCTCCTCATCATCTGTGGTCATGGTTTCAATATGCACAAGCCCAAGGTTTTGCAAATCCTGAAGGAGTTTCTCCATTTCCTGATGGTAAATGAAACAGGAGAGTTTCTGCATTTTCTCAATCATGCTATCCCTCCCCACCCTCAATCACCTTCTGCTTGGTGATCTTTTGTGCTGATTTCTCAAGGTTATCCACATCCTCAAGAAATCTCTTGATCTTTCGGATGGCCTCTTCGTACGCAGGAATCTGCACCTTCTCGTAGAGATTGACCTTCTGGGTGGTTTTCCTTCTCGCATAATCCAGGATGGCCATCTTTCTCTCAAGGATCTTGAGCCTTGAGAGAATCCTCGCTATTTTTTCCAGTTGCTGAATACCCTCGGTATACCACATAGGGGTATGAAAAAGCGAATAGGCCCCCACCTTCATCTTCACATCAGAAAAATCAGGGGTCTTCACTCCCGCAATCTTCTGGGTAGTAATCACCACCTCCTCAAGAAACACAAGCCCCTCGGGAAACTCCGCCCAGAGGCGGATGTTTCCCTCCATCTCCTTGAGATAACGATCAAACTCCTCTGCAATTTTATCCCTCTCCTCCTTGAGCCTTTTTACTGTGAGACGAAGAGCTGTCTCCTTACTCTTCAAGGTAGGAAGGGCATTCTGGCGTATCTTGATCTGTTTTTGCATGGCCTGCATGGCCAGTTTGTTAAACTGATACTTGATCGCCATACCTTACTGTCCTTTCCAGTACTTGTCCATGAGTTCTTTTTTGATACCCACTTCATTGCGGTTAAAGTACTTGGCAAAGAGTTCCCAGGCTGTATCAAGCATCTCATCCACGGCTATATTCACATCAATAGCGAGAAGCTTCTCTGAATACTCACGGGCAAACTGAATACAGCGTTCATCATAGTCAGTCAGGTCAAACCCATTATCCCGCTTGGTTTTGGCATTGGCAGCGTCGGCATAGAGACGAACCGCCGCATTCATCACCTGGGGATGATCTTCCCTGGTCTTCTTTCCAATCACGAGCTGCTTGAGACGAGAGAGCGAACGGAAGGGATCCACAATCACCTTGTTAATATCACTATCCTTGCGAAGGAAAAGCTGCCCCTCGGTAATATACCCCGTATTGTCAGGAATAGCATGGGTAATATCCCCACCAGAAAGAGTCGTTACCGCAATAATCGTAATCGAACCGCCAGATGGGAACTGGACGGCCTTTTCATAAATCTTGGCAAGGTCTGAGTAGAGGGAACCTGGCATAGAGTCCTTGGAAGGAATCTGATCCATCTTGTTTGACACAATAGCCAAGGCATCCGCATACAGCGTCATATCAGTGAGAAGCACTAGTACTTTTTCGTTCTTGTCAACAGCAAAATACTCCGCCGCCGTGAGAGCCATATCAGGAATCAGAAGCCTCTCTACAGGTGGATCCTCTGTGGTATTCACAAAAGAAACAATCTTACTGAGAGCCCCAGCGTTATCAAAAAGATGCTTGAAATAGAGATAGTCATCATTGGAAAGCCCCATGCCCCCAAGAATAATCTTGTCTGCACGGGCACGAAGGGCCACATTGGCCATCACCATATTGTATGGCTGATCCGCATCAGCAAAGAAAGGAATCTTCTGCCCGGTCACTAACGTATTATTCAGGTCAATACCCGCAATACCTGTAGCGATGAGTTCCGATGGCTGTTTACGACGAACAGGGTTTACCGACGGAGAACCAATCTCCCTTTCCTCACCCTCAATTTCCGGTCCCCCGTCAATAGGCTGTCCATACGCATTGAAAAAGCGCCCGGCAAGTTGATCAGAAACCTTGAGTTTCGGGGGAGCCCCTGTGAAAACCACTTCGGCATTGGTACCAATCCCTGCTGTCCCCTGGAAAACCTGAAGGGTGACCTCATTACCCTGGATCTTCACCACCTGAGCAGGCCGCCCATTCACATAAGCAAGCTCCTCATAACTCACCCCCTCAGCAATCAGAGAACAGGTTGCCTTGGTAATCTTGGTTATCTTTGTATAAATCTTTTGAAATGCCTGGCCACTCATGCGTTTTTCCTCCTTTCTGCTATGGCTTCACGGAGTTCCTTCTCATACTGGAGAAACTTCTCCTGTTTGAAGGGACTGTAGTTCATCTGTTTCATGATATTGATGAGCCGCTTGAAATACTGCCCTACCTCTTCAAAAGACGAAAATTCAAACTCACTTTCTAAAATCTCTGTCACTAAATCAAGCATGTATTTCTGTCTTTCTAAAGGCGTAATGGCATCAATCTCATCAAACGCATCCTGCTGATAAAGCACAAAGTCAATGGTCTCCGATTTCCAGTAGGTGACATGATAATCAATAGGCACTCCATCATCACCAAGAATGGTAATCTGGTCATACGCCTCTTTTCCCCTCAGTGTCCAGTTGCGGGCGTTGTACACTTTCTCCACCCAGTCAGAACCAAGTCGCTTATTGAGATACTCCTGAATCTCTGGATATTCAAGGTATTTTGAATAACTATCGATAGGATCAATGGCTGGATAACGCTTGGAATCTGCTCTTGCCTGAGCAAGGGCATAAAAACAGCGAGCCGCCTTCTTGGTAGCCTCTGTCACCGGTTCTTTCAAATTTCCACCCGCTGGAGATACAGTGCCGATAAAAGTCACCGATCCCGTCTGTCCATTGTTGAGATAGACAATACCCGCACGGGAGTAAAAGTTGGAGATCACCGCAGGCAAATCCATGGGGAAGGCATCCGGCCCAGGAAGTTCCTCCAGTCGGTTGGACATCTCTCGAAGAGCCTGAGCCCATCTCGATGTCGAGTCGGCCAAAAGAAGCACCCGAAGTCCCATATTTCGATAGTACTCTGCAATGGTCATCGCCGTATACACCGAAGCCTCACGAGCAGCTACCGGCATGTTTGACGTATTACAGATGATGGTGGTTCTTTCCATGAGTTTTCGACCTGTACGTGGATCGATGAGTTCAGGAAACTCAGTGAAAATTTCCACCACCTCATTGGCACGTTCTCCACAAGCCGCAATGAGAATCAAATCCGCCTCAGCATTTTTCGAGATAGCATGCTGCAACACCGTTTTTCCACACCCGAAAGGTCCAGGAATAAATCCCGTTCCCCCTTCTGCCATGGGATTGAAGGTATCAATGATACGAATACCTGTTTCCATCACCTTGAAGGGCCTGGGCTTCTCACGATAACAGCGAATCTCTTTTTTGACAGGCCATCGCTGCACCATGGTGACTTCCTCGGTTACCCCATCCTCATTCTCAAGTACAGCGACAACATCCTTCACCCTGTAGGAACCAGCAGACACAATGGACTTCACTCGCCATTTGCCCTCCAGCTTGAAAGGCACCATAATCTTGTGGTCAATCCAGTTTTCCTTCACAGAACCAAGCCAGTCTCCGGCCTGAACACTGTCCCCTGCCTTCACAAGGGGCTTGAAATCATACTTGGCCTCATAATCAAGGGGCTCGGTATACTCCCCTCGACGCAAGAAAATCCCCTGTTTCTTGTCAAGATCATTCTGAAGACCATCAAAGTTCTTGGAGAGAAGCCCGGGCCCGAGTTCCACCTCAAGCATATGGCCTGTAAATTCCACCTCCGTCCCCACCTTGAGCCCACGGGTGGATTCAAAAACCTGAACATAAGCTATATTTCCGGTTATCTTGATCACCTCACTCATCAAACGGGCATCCGGCATCGCGATAAAGGCAATCTCATTCTGCCCAACAGGACCATCCACTTCAACCGCAACTAAGTTGGCGATAATGCCTTTTACTTTTCCCTTGACCATTATTTCCTCCCTTGGCGGATGTCGAATTCATGTGAAAATACTATCTTGGATTCAATAGAATGAATAAGAGACTGGAGTTTTTTCTTGCCCTCTTCTGTCACCAGTGAAAGCCAGCGTGTCACCATAGCAAGTCTCAGCACATAACTATATACCTCATGAGCAGAAAAAGGTTCAAGCATCACCCTTTCCTCAAGCCATTTCCACCGTACCTCATCAAAGAGAAGTTCCATTTCTAAGAGTCGTCCACTCTCATACATCTGGGCTGCCTTCTCGATAAACTCAAACTCTCCACCCACCCCAAAATCCGGAGAAGAGCTTCGACGCATGAGATCTGAAAACTCCCCCACAGGTAACATAGCTCTCTCCATGGGCCGATGATAGCGTCTGGCCACAAGACCGGCCTTGATATTGCGAAGATGCGCCTCGCGCTCATAGTACTCTCTGACAAAGACGTCAGAGAAATCATCAAGGTGCTCATATAAAAGCACCGTCAATTCCTCTTCAGGCAAAAGGTCGGGATAGATCCGTCTCTCACTCTGATAGGCAAACCAGTATTCCGCTAAGAAAGGAAGAAAACTCTCACTATCCTTCATGTTCTCTTCAAACTCTTCCTGGGTATAATACGCGGGGTACTGATACACAAAATCCGGCTTGCCATAGTTCACCGCATTGGCAATATCATTGAAAAGAAAAAGAGACCTGAGTCCCTCAAAATCCTTCTCGGTCATCTCTTCGGCACAGAGATTCCACACTTCCTCAAGCGTATTCCCAACCTTCTCGGCCTCAAGAGAGATATCATAGAGACTGGAAAGCAGGTAGTAATACTGCACTACTTTCCTCCAAAGAGCATCTCTTTTGCCTGTGGCTTCAAAAACGACTGGAAGAACTCAGCAAAATCCTTCTCTGTAAACGAGAGAACAAACGATCCATCTTTGGGGACAATCCTGAATCCTCCCTCCATCCTCGATTCAAACTGGATATCAAGCCCCTTTTCAAGAAGAGCGGCCGCCTTTGCCTTGAACCAGGCAAGGAGTTTTTCTTTGTGTTTTTCCGGGAGAACCACAGTGATATCAAATCGCCCCTCTTCGTTTGACCAGTGCCTGGCTAACGTAAGAATCACCTCTCCCACCACGTTCTCATCAGAGAGGGTTTCTTTCAGCGAAGGCTTTATCACCGACTCCACCACAAGACGGGTTATCTCCTGCCTGAGGCTTGCCATAGCCTGTTCAGAAGCCATCTTTACCTCAGAAAGGGTGCGTTGTCTGAGCTGTTCTGCTTCCTGCTCAGCCTTTTTTATCATCTGTTCGGCATCCTTTTTTGCCTTCTCGAGGATTTTGTTTGCTTCCTCTTCTGCCTTCCGGATAATCATCTGGCCCTCTTTCTGGGCTTTCTCAAGACCCTCGGCATAAATCTTCTGGGTAAGTTCTTTAAGCTTTCCTTCCATAGAGGCTATCCTCCCGGATTTTCGTTTGGAGTATTATACCTCTTTTTGAGCTTTTTGTCTATATTTTGAAAAGATTTTCTGAGGAAAGGTGCAATAAATTTTCTTTATGAGACCCTTGCACGGGTGTTTTCTTCCCCTGTTTGGGTCAGGGGCTACGCCCCTCTTCCCCGTTTTTTCTGTTTACAAGGGCTGGTTTGTCTTTTTTATTCAAAAAATCGGTTTATTTATTACGACAAGGAACATTTTGATACTAATTTTTGTTTCTTTATTACTTTTTTGAGACCTTTGCACATTCGTGCAAAGGTCTCTTTATGTGAAAGAAAGCGTCCTCAAATTCAGGGTGTAACCTCAAAAATTCCATCTTTTTTTCACAAAAAAGGCCCACTGGATACCCAGTGGGCCTTCGAGGCATGATTATTTAGTCTTTGGAGGAGTTGTGGGTTTTGGTTGCGTATTGGTATTGGTTGTAGGAGGTGGAGTTGTCGGTGGCACAGGAGCCGCATTGGTTTGGGTATTGGTTTGTTTCTGTTTCTTGAGTTCTTCAATCCGAAGTTCCTCCTGTCGCTTCTGGACCTCTTCCTCAAGCTGTCTGGCCTTGATCTCCTCTTCTCGATACGCAAAAGCACTGTTGGGAAGAAGATACTGATAATTCAGGCTCACACTTGGCTCAAGTTTTCCCATATTGACCCCCCACTGAAGGGAAGAATCCAGCGTCACCTGATGGCTGTAATTGAAAACATACGTGAAACCAAGCCCAAAGGTGAAATTAAGCACACCGGTCAATTTGGCTACGAAAAGATCTATCTCATCTCCAACCTTCCGAGGTTCAAAGATCATCCCCGCACGAACAGCAAGCATCTCTCCCTTATAAAGACTCGTGGGGAAAAGATCACCCGCCGTCAGTTGCCAAAATTCATATCCCACATGCCAGGAAGAATCCGCCTGGCGGTTGTCATTTGTTTCCTTGTTCCATTCACGACCATAGGAGACATATCCAACACCAAGTTTGGCTTTTTTCATGAAAAAAAGATTTCCCATCTCCATATTGGCCCCTATACGGAGTTCCGATGGAAGCACATCCTGCCCATCAGGGAGGATAGAGACATTGGGGGAAATAAGGTTTTTGTACACAAGACCCAAACGAATCGTTTCACTGAAGTCATAAGTTACCCCCACGTCCATACCAAATCCCAAACGACCCATAGCCCCTTTCAGTTCAGGGTTGGCTGTGGTATCCTCGAAACCACCCACCCCGATATCATACAAACTCAGTTTCGTTCCCACAGAGATTTTGGCTCCACGAGAAAGTACGTCATTGAGATCCTTCGCATAGACAAGACTATACACTCCCTCATGGTAATACTCCACCGTATTGTCAGAAAGACCATCCGGACCTATCAGACTCAATCGATGGAAAGAGAGTCCTATGGCTCCACGCTTCGTAAAGAAATTATCCACAGGAATGGTAAAACGGTTCCAGAAGGGGGCCACGAGATTTACATCGATGACGTTGATCATCGATTTATCATCAAATCCCGCATAGGGTGTATTCCATCCAGTATAAAATTGAATGCTTCTGGCCATACTGATCGTCGCAGGATTATAATGCATGGTATTTACCCCATCAAAATCGCCAAAGATAGCATTTCCCATTCCCTTACTTCGCATGGTCCAGCCAATATCCTCAAAACTTCCAAACATCGTTGATGCCACTATCATCAGACTCACAAAAAAGGAGATGTATCTCATAGTATCCTCCTGCATTCTCTCTTTACAGTATCGGCGAGCTCGTTTTATATCTTCATTTTTTTGCAAAAATCCCGCCGCATCTGTATAGTATACACATCTTCACTTTCTTCACTATAATATACCATAAACGGGGCAAAAAAATGAAATCTTTTCGAAAAATCTTTTGGTTTTTGTTTATCTTTTTAGTGGCCTGTGAACAAAAAAACCCTTCTCGTTCGTTCTCTTTCTCCGTGAGTTGGGAATGGCAGGCCCCTCAAAATGCCTTTATTCAAGATGCCCATGCCATAGGAGAGTTTGTCTTTCTCACCCTCAATACCGGAGAAATCGCCTTTTTCCCCATTGAGCGCCCAAATGAAATTACACTCCTCCCCTTTTCAGAAAGCGGGCTTATTTCCCTTCTCTGGCTCTCTGCCAACACCAATGAAGCCCAGGGTATCGCCTGGACAACCACAGGAAATAGCCAGAGCCTTGTATGGTTTTCTCTTGGCCTCTCCTTCTCAAACACCAATACCCCTTCTATTATCACCCAGGCCTCTCTTACCTACAACCAGATATACGGCATGGCAAAAATCTCGAATGTCCTTTTCTGGGCCGCCGATGGACTTTTCTTTTCCCAGGACGCAAGCTCCTCGTTTCTTCCCAACTCTCCCCAATCCCTCCCATTCCCTTATCCCTTTCGTATCTGGAGCATAGCCCAATACCAGTCCATGCTCTACATCGCTCAGGGAGACAAAGGGCTTACCCTCATAGACCAGAAACGAAAAAGGATAACCAACTACTCCTGGATTATCGGTTCCATCAGTTCCCTCTCTGTTCTCCCCCAGGAAAAAAGGCTTATCCTCGCGGATAGGATTAATGGCGTGAGAGCCTATGATATTCACTCCCCATGGACCCCCTCTTTTCTTGCGGTGTATGAAGCGTTAGGAAACACGATGGATATTGCCCTCACCCCGGCGGGAATATGGCTTGCCGATCAATACAACGGAATCTCTCTTCTCAAACTCCAGGATAACGCCTTTGTTCTTCTCACCAACATCCAGGGAAGAGTCGTTTCCCATGTTATCCCCCTTCACAACGGCGAAAAACTCCTCTTCTGGCACCAGGATAGGGTTCTTCTCACCACCGTGAACGTGCCTTGAGACGACGCTTTGGTCCAAGAAGGACCCAGAGCAGTCCCATCCCCATTCCCCCTACATGAGCCAGATAGGCTACGCCACCGGAGAACTCAATATTCCCCACCATGAGAAGAGAATTGAGAACCTGGATCACGGCCCACATAAAGATATAAAAAAAGGCTGGAATTCGAACAGGCACTAAGAAAAACCCAAAAAACACAAGCGTCACCACATTCTTGGTAGGGAAGAAAAACATATAGGCTATCACCACCGCTGAAATGGCGGCACTTGCCCCCACCATGGGAATAGTGGAACTCCCCAAAAAGGCTCCCTGAACAAGCGCCCCAACCACCGCCGAAAGAAGATAAAACACCAGATAGGAAAAATGCCCGATTCTATCTTCTACATTATCCCCAAAGATATAGAGAAAAAGCATATTCCCCAAAAGATGAAGCCACCCTCCATGAAGAAAAGCATAACTGACAAGCCGATAGGCATGAGACATGGGATCTGCCCAGAATGGTCCGGCTACAAAGGCATATTCCCTCATCCAGGCTTCATACAGAGCAGGATGAAAAAAACCATACACAAAAATTCCAATATTCAAAAGAAGCAACACCGTATTCACGATAGGAAAAGAGTACCTCGGATTTTCATCACCAATTGGTATCATGCGATCCTACCTGAAAAAGAGTTTGCTGGGATTTTCTTTGATCTTTTTACTGAACTCCTCAAGGTTTTTGATGGTATTTTCAAGCGATGTTTTCATCTCTTTGTCTTTCAAGAGCGCAATGACGCTATTTTTATCCGAAGCGATACGATTGAGTTCCTGGGAGAGCTTGCGAAGTTCCTCTGCGGTTGTCTGAATATCCCTGATGGCACTGGCCACCTGCTTCTCATCCACCGCCTCAATACGCTTGTTGAGCTGGGCTGAAGCCACCTCTAAATTGAGAATGATGGTATTCACATGCTTGATCATATCCTCAGAGAAACGAAGGGCCTTGCTGAGATTGGCCATACTTGAACGAATATCGGCACTATTGTCCTTGACAAGGGCATTCAATCCTGCAATGAGTTCAGCCGTATTCTCAAAGGTAGCCTTCACCTGATAAAGGGTATCCACGTTTTCACCGGAAACAAGGCTCTGAAGCCCTACTCCCGCCACTTCCAGTACCCGTGAAAATCCCATAGGGGTCACCCCTAAGATTTCCTCATTGTTGGTATAGAAATCTGTCGTCGCTGGATTATAATGAGAAATATTGATGTATTTCTGCCCAACTAAACTCGTGGAATAAATATTGAATTCAGCCCCACGGTTGATCTTGAATTTTTTCTGGATATAGACCGTAACCACTAACTTTCCCTCTTTGAGATCGATCCTATCCACATACCCAATCGATGGTCCACCCGCAATCTTGACCTTCGCCCCAACCTGAAGATTATCCAGAAAGGTATAGACAAGGTGAAGCTTGTACGCCCCACCAAGGATGGCGTTATACTTTCCTGCAAAAATGATAAACCCCACAATGAGAACAATGCCCAAAAATCCAAATACCCCTACATAAAGGGCTTTCTTTTTCAGCTGTTTTTCCATACCTCACCTCCAGCCTGTGCTGATGTTTTTATCGCCTGAAGTTGTTTCTGATACTCTTCTGTGATGGGCCCCTGGGATCTCCCCTCCACAAACTGTTTCACATAGGGGTTCGTCGTTTGTTTGAGTTCTTCGGGAGTCCCCTCAAAAAGAAGTTTCCCCTTATAAAGCATCCCGATTCTATCCCCCACAAAAAGGGCACTCTTGATATCATGGGTAACCACCACAAAGGTAATCTGAAGTTTTTTCTTCAAATCCACCATGAGATCATTGATGGTCGCCGTCGTCACAGGATCAAGCCCCGTTGTTGGTTCATCAAAGAGCACAATCTCCGGTTCAGCTACAATGGCTCTGGCCAAAGCTACACGCTTCATCATCCCTCCCGAGAGAGATGCAATCGCAAAATCCTCAATCCCCGGAAGCTCCACAAGTTCTAAGGCCCGTCTCATCCGCAAGAGTTTCTCCTCCTGGCTCATCGTTGGTCTCAGATGATCAAGGGCGAAGAGAATATTCTCCCCCACGGTAAGAGAATCAAAAAGGGCTCCTCCCTGAAAAAGCATCCCGAACCGACAACGAAGAGAAGAAAGCACCTCAGAATTATCATAATCAAGCCGTATCCCATCAATATAAATCTCCCCACTATCCGGTCTCATCAACCCAATCAGGTGCTTCAGAAGCACACTCTTGCCCACCCCACTCTGTCCGATGAGAACAAAGGTCTCTCCTTGAGCAATAGAAAGCGACACCCCATCCAGCACCTTCTTTTTGTTGAGCGTTTTGTGAAGGTCATAGACTTCAATAATAGCCGCCATCAGAATATCCCTCCACTCACAATCATAAAAAGGGTGCCCAGTACATAATCTAAAAAGATCACCATCACACTACTCGTCACCACTGATCGGATGGTGGCGTTTCCCACACCGGCTGCCCCTCCGCCGGCCCGAAAGCCCTCAAAGGTACTCACAAGGAGAATAAATCCCCCAATAAACAGCATTTTGAAAAGAGATTCAAAAATATAGGAGATCTTCAGAGGAATCTGAGCCCATTCAATATATACAGCCGTCTGAACCCCATGAACCCCTGATATCATCATCCATCCCCCAACAAGGGAAAAGACAATAGAAATCAGCCCCAATACCGGGAGAGAAATCATACCAGCAAGTACCCTTGGAACCACAAGATACTCAATCGGGTCCACCCCCATCGTTTCAAGGGCGTCGATCTGCTCTGTTACCCTCATTGTCCCCAAGTGAGCTGTCACCGAAGAACACACCCGGCTCACCACAATAAGCGCCGTAAGCACAGGTCCCAGTTCCTTCACCAGGGCCACAGATAGTCCCCCGCTCAGATACTGAGCCGTCCCCATGATGATACTTTCAAGGGCATTTCCAAGCGAAAGCCCCATAATAAGCCCAGAAAAAAGCCCCGTAAGAATCACCACAGGAATAGACTCAAAGCCCACCATATAGACCTGCCTGAGAAGTTCCTGCCACTGGTGCATACCACGCCAGAAGCGTTTCCCCACCGCAAGCAAAAAGAGAAAAAACTCCCCTATCTCATGAAAAAAGATGATCACTTTTTCCTTAAAATTCACGCTCTCCTCCCCCATGTCTCTCCGGAGAAGACACGAAACCCTTTTCTAACTCTTCAAATCGAGTGGTTTCTCCAAAGAAGGCAAGTTCTACAGAACCCACCGCTCCATTTCTCTGCTTGGCAATAATGACCTCAACAATGTTTTTCTTTTCCGTATTGGGCTTGTAATACTCCTCACGATAGAGAAACATCACAAGATCCGCATCCTGTTCAATGGCACCCGAATCACGCAGATCCGAGAGAATAGGCCTATGATCCTCACGCTGATCCACCGCACGAGAAAGCTGAGAAAGCACCATCACAGGAATATCAAGTTCCTTGGCCAAGGCCTTGAGATTACGAGAAATATATGACAACTCCTGAACCCGGTTACTCACAATCGAATCTGACGTCCTGATCAGCTGGATATGATCAATGATAATCAGTCCTAAATTCGGATAACGAGACTTCGCCCTTCTTGCCTTGGACCTGAGTTCATTGAGAGAAATAGCCGGCGTGTCGTCTAACAAAATATTCTTACGAGAGAGAGAACCGGCCGTATCGACGAGTTGATCCATCTCCTCCTTGGTAATCTTAGCCGAGCGTATTTTGTAAAGCGGTATCCTGGAAGCACAGGAAATAGCACGAAAGGCTAACTCAAGATTACTCATTTCAAGCGAAAAGATCATCACCGCCACATCAGGGTGAACTTCGGTGAGACGAAGGGCAATATTGAGGGCAAAAGCCGTCTTTCCCATAGAAGGGCGAGCAGCAAGGACAATCATATCCTGTTTCTGAAGCCCCAAAATCTTCTCATCAAGATCATGATACCCGCTTGAATACCCGGAAAAAACCACCTCTCCCCTTTTGTGAAGTTCAACCGTACTCACTCCCCTCATGAGCACATCTTTGATATGGACAAAATCCGTTCTCAAACGACGATTCGTCACATCAAAGATGCTTTTCTCCGCCTCATTACAGATCTCCTCAATAGCTCGCTGAGACTCATAACACGTCTGAATAATCCCTTCCGATGCCCTGATAAGGGCCCGAAGAAGCGATTTCTCAAGAAGAATATTCTTATAAGCTGTAAAATGAGAAACTATAACAGGAGCATCCTGAATCTGGGCAAGATATGAGATCCCTCCCGCCCTTTCCAGAAGCTTCTTTTTCTCCAACCACTCTGAAACGGTGACAGGGTCCACCCCCTGCCCATGATCTGCCATATCCACAATCGCACGGAAAATAAGACGATGACGTTCGTCAAAAAAATCGTCCTCCTGAACATCCCCTATTTCGCTCAAAACCCTGGGGGTCTTGAGTAAAACCCCCAGGAGAGCCTTTTCTGCTTCAGAACTGTATGGTGGCAGTCGCTTGAGTAACTCTTCTCCTGCCATACCAATCCTATGCTGGTTTCACCACAAGCTTGATTTCTGCAGTGACACCTTCATCAAGACGCACGCGAACCGTATGCTCACCAATGGTCTTGATATGTTCGTTCACAATCTTTCTCTTTTCGATAGTATAGCCCTTTTCAGAAAGCAAGGTGGCCACATCAGCATTGGTGATAGAACCAAAGAGACGATTCCCTTCTCCTACACGAGCCGATATCTCCAGCACTTCTTTCTCCAAGGCCTCTTTGAGCTGCATGGCATTCTCATACTGCTGCTTCGCCTTCTCTGCAAGCTTGGCAGCCAATCTCTGAAAATGATGTTCCTGTTCTTTTGTGGCTAACACGGCAAGCTTCTTGGGAATCAGATAATTTCTCCCATAGCCATCTCGAACTTCTTTTATCTCTCCAGCCTTGCCAAGCCCAATCACATTTTCCAGCAAAATCACACGCATAGAAGTCCTCCTTATCGTGTTTCTTTTTTTTCTACAAAAAAATCACTCATCAGTCCTACACCAGCAAACACCCACACCCCAACCAGAAACTCCTCCCCTAACCAGAGTAGAAGCACCATCACCAAGGCCACAACCATCCAGAAGGGCAGACGTCTTCCTATGTGGGTATGAACCACCATGACCCCTCTCCACACAAAAAAGGAAAGGAGCACCATCCATGGCCCGGCCAGTAAACGCCCTATCCATAGCCTCTCTCTGGTCCCGATCAGCATAAGTCCAGAAAGCCCACCAAACACCATGACTTCTCTCAGAAGAGGCCTCCGGACCAAACGGTACCAGAGAGTGAAAGGGTATTTCCCATATACTCTATACACTCCCCACAGCATGTGAGCTACCAGATAACCCGCATACCAGGGGCGAAAAAACACCACAATATTTACCACCTCCGGCGAAAGAGACGCCTTCTCAGCCAGCGACCATAGCCACGGCCTGAGAAAAAACCACACCCTCTCCTCCGTAAACGCATACCAGACCATCAAAAGAAGAGAGAGTCCAAACCCTATCCCTATTCGCCATTTCGGAGGGCTGTACGCCAGAAGTGCGGCTACACCACACCCCACAAGCCCAGCAGGCCACCCTCCCAAAAACCAACCACCAACTCCTGCTACCCCAAGAGCACTTAGGCGACCAATGGGGGTAGCAAGCACCTTTGCCAGAATCACTATCCCCTCATGCACTCCCCACCCTACAAGGGCAAGAAGCACAAGGAAAAGCCGAAACTCGCCTTCCACTTACCGTGCCAAAAATGGCAACAGCGCAAGAATACGGGCCTTCTTGATCTCACCGGCCAAGATACGCTGGTGTTTTGCACAGGTACCGGTGATACGCCGGGGAACAATCTTTCCACTGGGCATGATATACCGACGGAGAAGTTCCACGTTCTTGTAGTTTACTTCCTCCATCTTGATCTGGCCCGTACAGAAACGGCATACCTTCTTGGAGTAGAAGAATCTCTTCTTGTCTCTTTCAGAAGCGGCCTTTTCAGCTACTTCCTCAGCAGGCAATTCTTCTTTTTCCTTCTCCACATCTTCTGGAACCACAACATCCATCTTGATATCGGTTTCTTTATCCATCATACATCTCTCCTTCTGTTAGGTTTTTAGAACCCTAAAATCCAGGGTCTTCAGGATTGACCGGATTGGTATCAATATCCGTATTGTCGTAGTAAAAACTCGCCTCATCACCTGCATCAAAAGAAGTAGCATCTCCCTTTGCTTCAGCAGGTTTTCCGGATCCACCGGGAGAACCCAGAAATTCCACTCTATCAGCGACAACCTCAATCACACTTCGAGCAGAACCATCCTGGGCCTTCCAGGAACGCTGATCCAGCCTCCCATCCACAGCCACCATCTTTCCTTTGGAAAGATACTGCTTGCAGGTTTCAGCTGTTTTGCCCCATACTACAATAGGGATAAAGGAGACACTATCACCCCCATCATTACGGGGTTTACCACCGACAGCGAGGGTAAAACGAGCCACGGCGGTATTCGTAGGGGTATACTTGATCTCAGGATCCCTTGCCAATCGACCGACAAGCACGACACGATTGATATCCCACGCCATATTACTTCACCAATACCATATGGCGGATAACATCCTCATCATACCGAACCAGTTTCTCAAAAGCCTCTACCTGAGCAGGGTCCATTTCCACTTCCATGAAATAGTAGAAAGCCTTAGGGAATTTCTGGCGATTCTTGTGAATCACATAGGCAAGCTCACGCACACCCATATTGGAATCACCAACCAACACCCCATTGAACCGCTTCAGGTAATCCTTGAGTCTGGACTGAGCCTGAACAGAAGCCTCTCCTTCTTTGAGAAGAAAGGCCATTTCATACTTCCGCATTCTTTCCTCCTTGTGGTCATAATCGCCCGTCCCTCTCGGTTTCCTACCCTCAGAGAAACCCGAAAAAGAGACAGGAAGGATGGAATATTGTAAAGAAGACTTTAGTTTTTGTCAAATCAAGGGGAGAGAGTCTTCCATCCCCACTGAACCCCATCCCAGCTAAAGACCATAAGGGCACTTCGCTTTTCCGCGGGGAGAAGACAGAGAAACACCCCTTTTGCCTTACCCTTCGCGTCAGAAAGTTCCTCAAAAACCACCGCCTTCCACTCAGGTCCCCGACTCACCACACGCATCTCGCTATCAAAAACAAACCAGAGAGTTTTCCCCTCCCTGAGAACAGGCACCCCCAACACTTCTTTCAAAAAAACCGCCTTTTGAACCACCGTCCCCTCCCGTGTCATCACCTTCCAGGAAGGATTTTCTTCATTCACAAAGGCAAAAAGATTCTCCTCTGCTTCCTTCTCATAGGCGGTATAGACCACAATCTTCTCCCCCAATCGACCAAACCGTAGCACCGCTTCTCGATTGGTGAGAACGAGACATTTCTCAAGCTTCCCGCTCAAAGAGAGAAAAAACACCGTATGAATCCCTTCTTCGTCCTTTCCTGCAAGATAAAACCCACCATCCACGCCAAGAGAATTCTCAGGAACCAAAGGAAAACGAAGAGAAACCTCACAGCGAAACTCTTTTCCCTTGAGGTATCCTATCCAGAGAGGAAAACCATCCTCCCATTCTTTCCCAATAGCAAGGATCTTCTCCCCCGAGACATCAAATCCCTGAATATCCCTTCCAAGGGGAGAAAAACGCCCTTTTCCCCTCTCCCATAGCCACCATCCCCGATTCTGCTGTTCATCCATCCCATAGACAAGAGCCTGAGAAGGGGTTAGCCACCGATAACGCAAAGCCGCTATGGGGAAAAACTCCCGATCCACAACCTGCGAAAGGCCCTCATCTAATACCACCAGTCGATTCAAAAAAAACACCTCCACACGAGAAGAACATCCCACCAGCAAAAAAACCAGCCCTATCCAGAAATACCTCACTTTCACGCCTTTCCTCTCTTTTTCTTTTATGGTTCTCTAGCCAGAACCATGTATTTATCCAGCAAAAGTCTTTTCAATCTCTCTGATGTCCCCCCACTCATCTGTTCTCGAAGATACAGAAGGGCTTCATGCCTTTCAATTTCCATACGGGCCTTTTGGAGAACTCTCTCGCCATCTTCGATGGGCACAAACGCCACCTCCTTTCCTGTTTTTCCAGGAAGAGGTAACGCTTCACAGGTGGGGTTAGACCATTCAAGGAGGGGCTTTACTATACTCACCATGGGGAAACGTTTTTCCACCTCCGCTTTTACGAGAGAAAAAGCTCGTGTGGTCCATACCCCTCGTTTCACCTCTTCGATATCACGACGGGACAAAAAACCCATACTCATCGTTTCCACCGTTTTCAGCCGGTGAGAAGAAACCCTCGAAAGCCGGGAAAGGATATTGGTTTGTGTGTGAGTTCCCGCCGTGGTATAGGCAAGATCAAGCCCCACCACATACACCTTCCCGGAAAAAAGCTTTGTGGCTAAAGAAAGGGCATCCACTGCCACCGAAGGGGTAGAAAGCACAAAAGAGGGATTCTCCACCTCGGTAGCATAATCATAGATCACCACGGGAGACTCAAGGGACACCAAAAGAGCAGAACTTGCATAGAGACTGGCAAACACCACCACATCCTTCTCAAGTCCCATCCCATGGAGAACATTGGCCACTCCTGCATCGCTTACCACCACTCCCCATGGGGTAATCCCCCCTTCCTTCAATGTGGCATACGAAGAAAGACAACAGAGTATTTTTCCCCCGTGAGAAGCCCACTCTTTCAATTCACCAAGAGAAGCCTCAAGTGAAGGTCCCGAGGCGACCACCACCACATCTTCTTCTAAAGAGCCTTTCTCCGGAAACGTGAAAAGCCTCCCCTCCCGAAAAAGACTCATATTTCGCACAAGATTCACCCACCAGAGACGGGAAAAAAAGGCCGTCACCTTGATATTCTCCACCGCCTGCGTCAAAACAAGCGTATATCTCTGACAGAAGTCCTCATACGCCGATGAAAAAAACCGTTTGTACCCCTCAAGGGCAAAGAGAAATGGTCTTTTGCCCTCAAGAAGGGCCTTTTCGAGACGTTCAGAGAGGTTTTTATCAAGACCAGGATAATGCAGGCTCATCCACGTTGAGAGTTCCGGAAGCGGTTCCTGACACCAGATATCCTCAAGACTATATCCCTTCTCCAGCAAGAACTCCACCACATAGCCTTCGGCTGAACCAAAAAGCACGAAAAAAGGCCTCTCGGGAAGCCTCTCTTTGGCAAGGGTACGTTCTATCTCCCGAAAGGGATCATAGGGGCTATAGAGATAACGCCCTTCTACCCGCACAAAACGAAATCTTTCCTCCCCCCTTTCAATCTGCATATCGCCCCCAGAGAGACCTTCCACAATGAAGACACTTCCCCTTCTCAAGACCAACCACATCCACCTGATAGCCAGTACGACGAATCAAAAGCTGCCCACATCCCGCACAAAAGGTAGAGGCATCTTCCATCACATTGCCCACATACACATGATGAAGATGTCTTTTAGCCACCTCTCGCATACGATGAAGAAGGTCAATGGCTGTTGGAGGTTCCTGATAACGATAGTGGGGAAAATACCTCGAAAGATGAAAGGGTATCTCCGGGGAGAGTGAAGCAAGCCAGGAAGAGAGTTCCTCCATCTCGAGAAGAGAATCACTCACACCGGGCACAACAAGGGTTGTCACCTCAACATGAACACCGGCTTCAAAAAGACGGCGGATGGTTGTTTTGACCGGAGCAAGACTCCCCCCTAATTTCCTGTATCCCTCTTCACGAAAGCTTTTGAGATCCACATTTGCCGCATCAAGAAAGGGAAGCCACTTCTCAAGAGGTTCTGCTTCAATATACCCATTGGTAACCAGCACATTCTTGATACCCCTTTTATGACATTCTTCCATGGCTTCTAAGACATACTCATACCAGACGATGGGTTCAGAATAGGTATAGGCGACCATTCTCTCCCCCTGACTCCGTTCCACAAGCCCTACTAGTTCCTCCACAGAGACAAAATCAATATCCTCACTCTTCCCCCCATAGCCATCAAAAAAACGAGAAAGCCCCGCATTCTGGCAAAAAGGACAGTGAAGGTTGCACCCTAACGTTCCAATGGAAAAGATTCGGGATCCAGGATAAAAATGAAACAGGGGCTTTTTTTCAATGGGATCAATGGCCATGCCGGCCACACGACCGTAGTTCAGAGAGACCAGTTTGCCATCCCGCACTGCCCTGGCTCCACATATGCCCGACTTTCCCTCCCGCACCAAGCAGTGATGAGGACAGAGATGACAGCGCGCACCCTCTTTTTCTTCTGACCAGAAAAGCGCCTCTTTCATTTGAGTTTCCATTCTGGTGGTGCCTCCCCGGGATCAAGAAACTTCTGAGCTACCTTTTTGAGAGATTCTATGAGTTTTTCGTCAAAAATCTGTTTCTCCACCATCCGGGTTTCATCCAACGAAAGGTCAATAATCACCCACCTTTGAGGGATCTCCCGCCTCTCATTGATGAGAAGATACACCACCGGCCAGATGGTCCGACTATCCCGAGGAATATAGGCAATCTCACCCGTATTTAGCTTCACAAAGCTTCCCCCTGGAAAGATGGGTTTTTCGCCTAAATACTGGGGAAGCTCTTTCACAAAAGTCTGGGCAAGTCGTGGGGCAAAACTTTTCCCCTGTTCCCGATAAATACACAGAAGGGCATACCAGAAAGGCTGTGCCGGTTTATAGGGACGACTGCTGGTGATGGCATCAAAGACATCACAGAGACTGGCAATCTGAGCAAACTCTCCCATCTCTGTCCCCTTCTTGCCAAGGGGATAGCCTGTCCCTGAAACCTTCTCGTGATGATAGAGCACAATGGATTGCACAAAACGCGAATAGACATTTTTGACCATCTCAAAACCATACACGGGATGACGCTTCATCACCTCAAACTCTTTTGGGGTAAGCCTGTCCGGTTTATTGAGAATTTCAAGGGGAATCTTCACCTTGCCAATATCGTGAAGCATCCCACCCACCCCCAAAATCTTCAGTTGATCCTCATTGTACCCCAATTTTTTCCCCATCAGAAGGGAAAGAAGAGCAACATTGAGAGAATGGGTATAGGTATATTCATCGTAGTTTTTCAGTTCCACAAGGTTCAATGTTGTCCCTTTCAGAGGAACAACCTTTTCTACCAGTTCGTCGATAAGCCCATTGATCTCTTTGGTAGGAAGCGGGGCATTCTGACGAAGCCGCTGTTCCACCTCTCTTGCTATATCAAGTCCTTTTTCAAGGGTTTCCTCCGGAATAAGGGGTTCTCCGCCTGTACACCGAGATTTTTCCTCCGAAGGGGTATAATAAAGCGTGCGAATACCTCGTGCTTTGAGCCAGGCTATTTTTTCATCTGTGAAAGGAACATACCCATCCTGCACCTTTTCCCCATTTTCGGCAAAAGCATCCCCCTTGAGAATAATCCCGGGATAAAGAAAGTTCACACTCACCGCCAATTGATCTGCCACGCTCTCCTCCTCCTTTTTAGTGTAAGGAAGAATTTCATTTTGTCAAGTAGAAAGAGAAACCAAACCATCTTTACGAATTTTTCTTCTCCTGAAGAAGATCGTACATCTTTTCTAAAAGTTCCTGCACCGTAAAAGGCTTGGTGAGAAACACCATCCCCTCACGTTCAGGAAGAGCAAGACTCTTCTTCGCATAACCACTAATGAGAATAATCCCCACTTCCGGGGCCACAGCAAATACCCTTTGCAGTCTCTCCTCAACGGCCATTTCCCCTGGCATGGTAATGTCCATAATCACCACATCCTGGGAAGATATTTCCCCTATCCGCTTCAGAAAGTCTTCTGTCCTCTGAAAACTCTCCACCTCATAGCCACGCTGTCGTAAACTCTTTTCCAGGACACGGACAATCCCCACCTCGTCATCCAGTATCCATACCCGTTTCCCATCGTCAGAGAGCTTCTTTTCCCCCACGGGAGAAACTATTTCCCTTTTCTCTTCAGCCACACTATACACCGGCAAATAAAGAGAAAATGTGGTCCCCTCCCCCGGTGTAGATTCTACCTCAATAAGACCATGATGCTTTCGAACAATAGTGTACACAATAGCCAGTCCAAGCCCACTCCCCCGTGCCTTGGTAGAAACATACGGCTCAAAAATACGGGAAAGTACCGACGGATCAATTCCTGGTCCGTTGTCCTTCACCACAATACAGAGATACTGCTGTACCCCGGGGAGCGGATCCGGAATACGCCCATGCACCTCTTCCGCTGCTACCCCCTCAAAGACAATCCAGAGATCTCCCCCATCCTTCATCGCCTCACGGGCATTGAGCACCAGATTCTGGATAACCTGTCCCAACTGGCCAATATCCACCGGAATGGAAACATCCTCTGTCTTTCTCTCTACATGCCAGCGAACAGCCGAGCCCTGAAGAAGAAACCGAACCGTATCCTCCACCATCTGAAACACATTTTCCCACTTGATCACCGGTGCCCCACCCCTGGCAAAAGAAAGCATCTGTGTGGTAAGTTGCTTGGCTCTCTCACAGGCGGCTTCCGCCTCCTGAAGATAGTCCTTTGTTTCAGGGAAAGAATCCCCCAATCGCATTCGAAGAAGTGAAATATTGCCCAGAATGACCGTTAGAATATTGTTGAAATCATGGGCAATCCCTCCCGCCAACACCTCCATCGCCTCAAGCCGTTGCGCTCTGTAAAACTCCTGCTGGAGTTGATTGAAAAGCGTCATATCCGTCATCAGAAGCACATATTCCCGTTTGTTCTTCTCCGCCTCACCCAAAAGAGAAAGGTCTATCATGAGTTCATAGCGTTTTTCACGTCGATTGATAAGTGTCCATACCCCGGCAGGCCACTTCTGGATTTCCTGCACAAGGAGAGTAAAATCCTCTATTTTCTCTCCCCCCTGCCTTTCAAAACTCACCCTTTCTAACAAAAGCCCCCTTTCTTCCCCTGTGAGAGAGAGAATTTCTCTCCCTCTTGGATTGACAAACTCAATCTCCCCCCTTTCATCAACAATCACCACCCCCTCATCAATACTCATAAGAATCCGCTTCAAAAACTCATCTTCCTCGCGAAGTGCCTCCTCTGTCTCCCTGAGAAGGGTAATATCACGTCCCACCCCCTGAAACTCACAACAGGTATGCGTTTGTCCCTTCAAATGCACACAACGAAAGCGCCACTCAATCACATACCGCACCCCATACCTTTCATAGTCTAAAACAAGTGAAGCCACATCCTCTGAAGATTCCAGAGACAACAGCACATCTCGCCATTTCGCTCTATCAGCCAGCGGAACAATCTCAAAGAAATTCTGTCCATGGATTTGCTGCACCTCCCACCCCAAGGAAGAAGCCATAGCCCTATTGGCATAAAGAATCGTTCCATCCTCCGATAATCGCACCACCCAATCCGTTTGATCCTCAACCAATGTTCGATAACGCTCCTCACTCTGGGAGAGAGCCTCTTCATACTCCACAATTTCGGAGATATCATGAAACATATGGACTACACCTAAGTTCTCCGTATATTGATTCATCATCACAGACGAATCCCAGAACACGGCTGTACGAAAACCCGTCTTTTTTACTTCAAGAACAAACGATTGGTAACGTTTTTTTCAGGAGACCTGCAGTGGGAAGATGAGGAAAAGCAAAAAAAAGTTCCTCCCTGGCCGATAATAGGACACAAGGAGGAACCCATGCGTAAAGAATTCACCTTCACTTTGACTATCGACTACCCTGACACAAAACTTGAGACGTTAGTGGTGGTTTTTCTCCAGGCCATCAAAGGAGTGTTTGAGTCATTTGTTCATCAGATTTCTGTAGAAGTGGCAGAAAAAGAAATAAAAGAAGGTCGTATCACCTGTACATGCGGAGAAAAACATCACTTCATATGGAAAACAAAGCATGGAAAAAACACTGTTTTTGTTCTGATGCCCTTTGGAAAGATCACTCTTCCTCAGCTCCAAATTCAATGCAAAAAGTGTGGAAGAAAACTTTTTCTCACAAGATCTCTTCTTGGTGTAGAAAAGCGAAAAAGGCAAATCCTGAAAGATATCTACAGAGTGGCTTTAGCCGGGGCTCTTACCACCTATCGAGTGGCCGCTCGTATTCTTTCCTTCACAGGGTATAAAATAGGTCTTAGCACCCTCTGGAAAAACCTTCAAAATATTGGGAGAAAGATACATTTCAGTATCTCAGAAAAAGAAAAACCCTGTGGAGAAGCCGATGGGACGGGTATTCCTGTTCAGGGCAAGAAAAAAGGAGAAGAAGCTAAAATTCTTTTGCAGGAGAGGCAACAAGCCTCCCCATTGACAGGAAAAAATACAAGAATAGCAGGCCTTCTTGTGGATAATTACCATGCAGGTTGGGACAAACTTCTTAAGCCCATTCAAGAAAAACACTCTTTTTCTCGGTTTTTTCTTGTTGTCGATGGAGATACAGGGATTAACCAGGGCAAACATCCCGGTATCGTTTTTCAACGATGTTTGTGGCATGTAAGTTATCAATTGAAGTATTTTCTTCGTCTTGATAGAGTGAGATATCGTTCTTCTGAGTGGACAAATATTGTCGCTGAAACAGGGAAAGCCTGTTTCTTGGGGTACAAAAATGACTGGCAAACAAGACTTGGTTATCAAAGCGAGCGCAGACAGCATATTCAGAATCTTCTTGACTTATTTCACGAAAAAGGGCGCAAACATTGTTTTTATTATCTTCTTCGTGCTCAAAAAGACATGTTCGCCTGTGACAGTGAAGATGGTTTGCCAGGAACAACCTCAAGGGCAGAACGGGTGATGCGAACCATAAACCAGAGAATGGATGTAGGGGTATGGAAAAGAGAAGGGGCAACCAATGTTCTTGCTGTGCGTTTGCATTACTACTATAATCGTGATGAGGCTATCGATGGTGTCTACTGGCAGGATGTGATATAAAACATAGGGATGGTACGTACTTATTGCCCTGTTTTATGGCCTAAAAAGGGTACTTTCCCCAGAAAAAACTTGTTTATCTAAAATGTTCCCTGTATACTACAGTTGACAAAAATCTTTTGAGCCAGGGGTAACTTCTTTATCCTTTTCTCTCTCTTTCAGGTCTCCTGTTGGAAACGTAATCAAACGATTTTCCAGCCTTTCCTACTTGATGAGAAAACAAAAAAAGTTCATCAAGACTCCTGCCTCGCATCTCCTCAAGTGACAACCCAACTAACTTCTCCATAGCAGGGTTTGCCGAGATGATCAGCCCTTTGGGATCTGTGACAACAAGCCCTTCCCGAATATGGGTAAACATGGCCTCCCATTTGGCTTCTCGATAGGCCAATTCCCTCAGAGACGACGCCTTGTAGAGAGCCATTTCCACCGTGGCTTTGAGTTCACGATCGTTGAAAGGCTTGATAAGATATCCGTAGGGTTCCGTTTTTGCCGCCATTTCCAGGGTGGCATCATCAGAAAAGGCTGTTAAATACACAACAGGGATATGATATCTTCTGAGAATTTCTCCCGCCGCTTCTATCCCGCTCATCCCATTCTGAAGTTGAATATCCATCAAAATGAGATCAACCCCAGCCGTTTCAAGAAAAGACAGAAGATCCTCCCCCCTTGAGAAAACCCCACTGACCTCATACCCTAACTTGACAAGCTTCTGGGCAATACTATGGGCAACGACTGCCTCATCCTCAACAATGGCAAGATGATACGCCATACCTTCTCCCTGTCTATCATATCACAAGAAAAACAAAAAAGCAAATAAAAAACCTCTCGCGACCATCTTGCCCTTGCTATGTTGTTCCACATTCATCCAGAATGGTTATCTTCACACAAAAACTGAATACTTGTTCGACCATCTTTTCTCTTTCAGTTTTGGGCTACTTTTTTTACCCATTTTCCTTCTTCTACGAAGCGCTCCCGCGCGGGGCAAAAGGGGCTCCGCCCCTTTTGAAAACCCCGTTTTCGCCCCTGCAACGGTTTCTGGGAACCCTCTTTTTTCTCTTATCTTGCAGGCTGGAAGAAAAATATGACCCCCTCCATTTTCTGTAGCCGCTCAAGGACAGACGTCCTATCTGACCTTGAGCTTCCTCGCCACCTCTTGTGGCTCGGCCCGGGGAGAAAAGAGAGTTTATTCTGTTACCAGCCCGCCGGGCTTCTTTTTCAGGAGAGGCTTTTTGGATATGGCACCGCGGCATGGGCGAGAGCTATGACTTTGTTTCAGCAAAGAACAACGGGTTAGCTGAAACAGGGTAATAGCCACATCTTGCCGTCATGTTTTCAAGCACAACTCTTTTTTCAATAGACATCAGACAGATAACTTTTGTTTTATTTCCCTTCACAGAAAATATGAAAATAGGTATTCAGTTTCATATGGGAAACGACAACCATCCTGCCCTTTTTAAAAAAACCAAAAGACTATCACGCTCTCTCCACGAAGAATCTTTGCCTGAAGAAAAGAATTGAGACTCTTGCACGGGTGTTTGCTTTCCCTGTCTGGGTCAGGGGCAACACCCCTGAAACCCCGATTTTTCCGTTCACAAGGGCCTATTTGCATTTTTTTGTTCAAAAAGAGAGCTTTTTATTGGAGTAAGGAATATTTTATACTCTTTTTCTTTTTTTATTGCTTTTTTGAGACCTTCGCACATTCGTGCAAAGGTCTCGAATTTTTTCAGTTTTTCCGAGAACTCTCTAAATACTCCCAGAGAATCCGTGTGGCAGCAAGACTATCCCTGTCCTCCCGAGGAGATCTCTTTTTGCCACAAGAACGAAGATAACCCTCCGCCTCTTCTGAAGAATAAGACTCATCCTGAAAGGTGACGGGAAGAGCTATCACTTTTTGCATCTCTTCAACAAACGCTTTCACCATGGCTGTCGCTGTCCCGTAATAGTCCGAGGCCACATAGCCCACCACAATGAGATCCACACCCTCTTTGGCACAGATGGCTTTGAGCTGCTCCCACAATTTCCCATCCCTTGGCAAAGACCCCCATGGTGAAGCAATCAAACGCAAGGGATCAGAGAGAGCCAAACCCACCCGTTTTGTTCCCACATCTATGGCAAGGATTCTTCCCATAGACCAAAAACCTTTCCAATCTGAGAAGCCACCGCCTCATGACCATTTTCCCTCAAAAGAAGACTCCATATTTTCTCGTAGGCCTTTTGATAACGCTTCTTTTCCTCTTCTGAGAGAGAAAGAAAAAATTCTATCCATGAGAGAATACGCTCGTGATTCCAGTCCTTCTGGAGAAGCTCGGGGAAAAGCCTCTCATGCAAGAGAATATTGGGCATACCAATAAGCTTCTCCTTGAGAAGAAGATGTCCAATCCAGTAAGAAAGAGAAGAAATACGATACCCCAAAATCACCGGCTTGCGAAAAAGAGCCGCCTCAAGGGTAATAGTTCCCGATGAAGCCACCACCACGGTAGATTGAAAGAGAACCTCTCGGGCATCAAAACTGAGTTGAATTCGGTTAGCTAAACCACAGGAAACTATCTGTTCACGAATCATCTGTTCATAATCAGGATGGGAAATGGCCAAGCACACTTTCCAGGAAGAAGGCATTTTCTTGACGGCAAGAAGCATCTCTGGAAGCAAATTTTCGATCTCCTGGTATCTACTACCGGGGAAAAGCCCTATCACCACATCCTTGTTCTCCCTGTATCCTCGCTGTCCAAGGTATTCCCTGATCTCCTCAGCCAGTGGATGTCCCCAGAAGCCCACATGATCGCCATACTGACGATACACCTCATAATCCTCCGGAAAACTCACAAAAAGATACTGACACCACTGCATGAGTTTAGGGGCATTCCATCTCCCCCAGATAGAAACATGGGGTGGCATATAGTACACACACGGAATCCCCTTTTCATAACAAAAACGAGCGAGGGGAATATTAAACCCCTGGTTATCAACCAGGACCACTCCCCTGACCTCTTGAGAAGCAAGATACGCAACCGCCTTTTCATAAGAAGCCTTTTTCCGCTTATAGAAACGAAGCGAATCTGTCAGTCCCACCGTACTCAAAAGAGAAACATCCCCGTCTAAAAGATCTGCCCCTTCCAGAGCCATATAGCGTCCACCAAGCCCAACAATCTCCACCTCTGGAGCCCGACGACGCAAGGAACGGATGAGACGAGCCGCATGAATATCCCCGGATACCTCTCCCGCTGAGAAAAAAAGCCTATTCACTGGCACTGATAATACCCCGTTTTTCGGCTTTTTCCACAAAACGAACAAAATGCGCCACCAACGGATCTGTAGCCATTTCTTGCATCTTGGCTATAGCCTCCCGAAGAGAAAGGCCACTGTAGAGTATTCTATACAGTTCTTTGAGCATCGACCTCTGCTCCTGGGTAAACCCACGCCTGCGAAGCCCTACCACATTGAGTCCATGAGCTACCGCGGGACTTCCATCACAAAGAACATAGGGTGGAACGTCCTGTACTACCTTGGTCAGTCCCCCGACCATGGCATAAGCCCCAACCCGACAGTGCTGATGAACAGCAGAATTTCCCGAAAGAAAGGCAAAATCCTCTACCTCCACATAGCCGGCCAAAAGACACCCATTGGCTAACACCACATTTTTGCCCAACTTGGCATTGTGAGCCACATGAGAATTGGCCATGAGAAAACAATTATCCCCAACAATGGTTTTTTCCCCTTCACCACCACGAACAGGGGTATGGACAGTCACATACTCCCGCAACACACAGTTTTCCCCAATCTCCACAAGACCGGGAGTCCCATCAAAGGAATAATCCTGCGGGGGAGTTCCAATAGCGGCCCCCGCGTATATCTTGGTGTTTTTTCCGATAGTAACCCAGCCGGTGAGATGAACAAAGGGACCAATCTCACACCCATCCCCAACCGTAATCTTTCCATCCAAAACCGCATAGGGATGAATCTTCACCCCCTCCCCCAGAACAACCTCTGGACCAATCACTGCCGTAGGATGAATACTCATTTTTGAAACCTTTCCAGTTCTTTCTTGAGCATCTCTTCAACCAAACGAAAACGACGACGATTCTGGGGATTAACCTCCATGAGATCCTGATGAGACTGCAACAGAATACGAATAGATTCCTCTGTCTTCTCAAGACGCTGCGCCAGTTCCTCGGTATACTCCACATTCTTGAGTTGCGTCTCCACCTTCATCGGAAGAAGGTCTTCAAGCCCCATGGTGACAAAAATCTCTATCACTTTTTGAGAAGGATTCAGGATAAAAAGCTCCCCTTTCTTGTCTTTTTTCATTTTCTTCTGCAGGGAAACAATCACTCCTATAAACGAACTATCAAGATATTGGGTTTCTGAAAGATCAAAATACAAAGCCTCAAGTTCATTTTTGTCAAGTTTTTCGGAAAAGGTCTCAAAAATCTCCGTGGAATACTCAAGCGTCCCCCTTCCAATAACCTTGACCACATAGACATGCCTATCTACAACACCAACATACACCTTTGAACTTTCCATACAATCTCTACCCCTTTATCCTCAAACTTAAAAATCTTCCATAGAAATTTTGGGAGCGTTCTTCACCTCTCGATTGAAGATCTCTTCCAGTTGCTGATCAGGAAGAATATTCCCCTTGCCTGTAAAGGTCATACCCTCTTCAAGCTGACAGCGTTTGGTATACATATCCCCCACCAATTTGCCCGTCGAAAGAATATCCACCCTCTCCAGAGCATAGACCGTTCCCTTGACCTTCCCCCCAATGCGCACCTTTTTGGCATAAATATCTCCCTTGATACGACCACGCTGCCCCACCAAAACCGTCCCATACCCTTTGATAACCCCGCAATAATCCCCATCAATCCGCAAAAGCCCATCAGAACGGAGTTCTCCTGAAAAACAGTTATTATGCCCTATCACCGAATTACTCAGTTCCTCATTTCCATTCATCATCATCTGTTCATCAGCCATACCTACCCCTTTTCTCCTTGCTTATGAACTGTTTCTTTTACTCTAACATGGTCGCATAGGGAAGCGGATTGACAGTCTCTCCTCCAATACGAACCTCATAATGGAGATGATATCCTGTGGATTTCCCTGTTGTTCCCACATAACCGATCACCTGTCCCTGTTTCACCTGGGCACCAGGATAGATGCCTGGACCAAAACGCATCATGTGTGCATATCTGGTAGCCATCCCATATTTATGTTGCACCTCAACAACCAACCCATAACCACCATTATACTCAGCCATGCGTACGGTTCCATCTGCTGCCGCTAATACCGGAGTACCTGGAATCACGGCAAGATCAATACCTGGATGGTTCTCAATACGCCACTTGTACACAGGATCGACACGTGGCCCATACTTGGAAGTGAGACGACCCCGCATCTGAAGGGGATAACGAGAGGGCATTTCCCGGAGAAGCTTTTTGTGATCCATCACATACTTCCCTAACCGCTTCACATTCTCTCGAATCACATCAAGTTCAAATTGCATCTGTTCAAGGGTCTTCACCCCTTTGGCCACCGTCGTGTTTGAACTCTCTTTGATCTCTATAGGATTCAACTCCTGAAAATTCTTCTCGCTGGAAACCCCACTGATGATACTCCCAATATCACTTTTGAAATTATAAAAACGTTCAGAAACAGACTCAATACTGGATTTGTACTCCGCAATCTGTCTCCTGTTATAATCATCTAACTGGCGAAGAATCACCACCTGTTTGTTGGCCTGAGCATTTTCAGAAATGGTGTACATTGATGTCACCACCATGGCCACTAAAAGAACGGTGGTAAAAAAGAGCACATAATTTGAGATATGGATATTGATGGTCTTCTTCTCGCTATGGGGAACCACCATGATCGTCAAGCGCTGAGAACCCTTCTCATGAATCTTCATCATGAGACGCTGAAGCTGTCTCTTCATCTCAGACCAGAAAAGTCTCCACTTCTCCTTAAATTTCTGCCAGTTTGTCTTCCGGTACATCTCATCGCGCTTCTGAATAAATTCCGCATTTCGGCTTACTTTCCGTCGGTAGGTAGCCATAACTCCTCCTTGTGTCCTCACCTTTTTGAATAAAAATAGCCAAATGTATTTTTGTGCTGTATAATATTGTACCCTAAAATAAGAGATAAGTCAAGTTTATGTATATTGATACCCATTGTCATCTCACCCATTGTTTTGGTTCTCCTGACTGGCCAGCCGACATACCTTTTGATACCATCCGGTATCTTATCGATATATCGATATCCCCCAAGGAAATCTTAAGCCTTTTCGAAAAATCGCCTCACCCCCGTATCAAACGGGCCATTGGCTACTACCCTGAACTCTGTACCATTTGGAACGAAGAGGAAAAAAAGAAGCTCTCTCAATGGATAGAAACTCTCTCCCCCATAGCCATCGGAGAAATAGGGCTTGACTATCACCACGCGTACGGTACTCCCCACCAACAACAAAAACTTTTTGCAGAGCAATTAGAACTGGCCCACCATTACGGGAAGCCTGTTCTCATCCATTCACGAAATGCCTTTGAAGACACCCTGACCATCCTCAAAAACTTTCACCCGGGGACCAGTGTGATTCTCCATTGTTTTGGCTATGGAGCAAAAGAACTTGAAAAATTTCTGTTCCTGGACAAAATCTACGTTTCCTTTGCAGGGAATGTCACCTATCCTTCCGCCCACGCCCTTCGTGAAGCCCTCAAACTCACTCCTCAAGAAAGGCTTTTTTTAGAAACCGATGCGCCTTACCTTGCCCCTATCCCCATGCGGGGCAAGAAAAATCTTCCCACCTATATCGAATACACCTACCGCTTTGTGGCCGAGTTTCTCACTATACCCCTTGATGATCTCTGCAAACAAATAGAAACCAACTTTTCAAAGGTTTTTCTCTCACCAGATGTATAAACCCAAAACAAAATAAAGAAAACTCCCTTCAAAGAGAAAATCGAGACCTTTGCACGAATGTGTAAAGGTCTCGACACAGGAATAGGACAAGCCCTTTTCTCTGGGAGAAGGGTGCCGGGAGATTTTGCTATGACCTTATTTCAGCAAAGGGGGCTCGTTTGCTGAAACATGGTGATAGCCGGGGTAGGCTTTTCTCCCTGAACGAAGGTGGTCGTCATTGTTTGGGTTTGTATGAGGGGAGGTTAAACGTTTAACCAGAAGGTGGGTTTGCTGAGACATGGTAATAGCAAAAGACATGTGGAGTTTGTATAGAGAAGGGTTAAACATTTAACCGGCGGGGTGGTTAGCTGAAACAGGGTGACAGCGATAGCCATGAGGGGGTGGATAGAGAGAGGTTAAACGTTTAACCATTGCCTTTGGCTGAGACAGGGTAATAGCCGGGCGCCCTGCGGCCTCAGAAAGCCCCCTTCTTGCTGACTCGTCCCCCACACCCCGCCCCTGCCTGCGGTGCCTTCTGACAGAAGCCACCAGGGGAACACATGCCCTGCGGGCTGGTGGGAGAAAGCCCCATTCTGGAGAGGAAGACCCGTTCTTTCTTTCACCCCCCTTTTTTTTCTGTACCCCACTTCGACTTCGCTCAGTATCCGCCTGGGCGCTTTTGCGGTTATGAAAAGGGCCCTTTGGTTTCCGACGGGAAAGTCCTTCCGACGGGAGGACACAGGAGGTGTCCGGGGCGACCTCTTCTGTTGCTCTGCCCGAAAAGCCCACCGAAGCGTAGCCGCGGGGCCCCCGCTTTGGCGGGGAATCGGCGGAGCGAGGTGGGCGCTATGCTTCCGAAGTCAGGAGGACGAGTTGAGGTCGCCCCGCGAGGAAGGACTTTCCCTGGGGAGTGGGATTTCTCACTACCCGCAAAAGCGGCCCACCATCCGTCCGAGGCGCATGCGTAGCATGCGACGAGGACAGGGTCCTTCTGGAGCCGGTGCAGGGGCGGGGCGGGGGTTCACAGGGGGCGTAGCCCCTGACCCAGACAAGGAAAGAAAACATCCGTGCAAGGGTCTCAAATCTACACTTTCTCTAGTGGGGACTGCTCTCTTTTCTCAAAACACACATAATTGATAGGACGAAGCGGACTCATCTTCTGATAAAAAAGCGTAGGAAAGCGCTCATAAAGATTCTGGACAACCCCCTGCGGATACACGCTATGAAGCCACTGAAATTGCCGAAAAACCTCCACCGCATACCGGGCATACTCCTCCACATCACTCACAAAAAAGACCCTTCCACCCACTTTCAAAACCCGAATCACCTGCAAAACAAAAGAAGGCCTGAGAAGCCTGTTTTTCCAGTGGCGTTTTCGTAGCCAGGGATCAGGAAAATTGATATGAATTTCAGAAACACTCTTTGAAGGGAAAAAGGTCTTGAGAACCCATTCCCCATCCCCATGAATAACGGCATAATTCTGCCTGCCACGTTTGAAAAGGCGGTGCGAAGTTTTTGCTGTACGCTTCCGAGAGATCTCTATCCCCACAAAAAAACATTCCGGGTACTGTTCTGTCTTTTCAATCAAAAAATCTCCATGTCCACATCCCATATCCAGAACAATCTCTTTGCCCTGGACGAGATCTCTCCATGATTCATACGAAGGAGAAAGAGACTTCACCTCATGCTCAATATGAAGAAAACGGTTCTTTTCCATTGTCAGGCGTTCTTCACCTTGGGAACAATGATATGCCCTTCATCAAAACGAGGAGCAAGACTCCCAATCTCTTCGTTAGAGAGAGAGGGTGTCTCTTTGTCTTCTCGAAGGACGTTCCATTTCTCAACGGCATGGGTCGTGGGAGGAACCTTTTCCGTATCCAGTTCCCCTATCTTTTCCACAAAATGAACTATTCTCGAAAACTGCTGGAGAAAAACCTCTTTTTCCTCGTCAGAAAAAGAAAGCTTGGCTAATTTTGCCACCTTCTCTACATCAGACAACGTGATATCAGCCATCATCCCCTCCTATGGCATCGGAAGAGAAAGGGTATTGCTCAGAGCCGGAGCTCCATTTCCCGATCCAGACACACCATATTGACGAACAAGAGTGAGTCGTCCTAAAGCAAGCCCATACCATGCAGAGTTAGTGTATTTCTGCACCACCGTTTCATAGGCGGCAATAGCCGTATTTTTATCCCCCATAATCTCACCTAATCTTCCAAGACTCACCCAGGCATAGGGAGTGTAGAATTCATTGTATTTTCTGGCCACCGTTCGGTAGGTTTCAAGTGCTCCCTGCCAGTCAGCATGATGTTCTAAAAGCTGTGCCTTGTTGATGAGAGCCAGCCCTCGATAAAAGGGAGAAGAAGATGTCCTTGCCACCTCATCATAGAGTTGAAGAGCCTGCTGGTAGGCATCCTCTGCTCCCTGAGAAAGATAACTCTGGGCATATAACCTTCCAAGAAGAATTCTTGCCCGCATAGAAGCAAGCGTTTTCGGATACTGCCGCTGAACCCCATCCAGTTTTGCCAAAACATACTGGCTTATTTCACTTACCATCTGTTGATTGGTTCCCACCTGGGGAAGCTGATACACCAGTACAAGCACAGCCTCATCATAGAGAGAAGATGCCCGCGCTTCCTGTTCCGCTTCACGGGAGAACCAGAAAAGAAGCCCAATCACCCCAATCAATACCCCAACCACACTGAGCGTAAACCCAAACCAGTGCTCCTGAATATACCCTACCCATGAGGGAAGCGTATTCTGCTGATTCCTTTGCATAGACCACCCTATTCTGCTTTCTTTTTAGAAGATTTTTTGCCGGCCGTTTCTGCCTGAAAGGCCGCAAGCTTCTCCCCCAAAAGTGAACCAATCGTGGGAGCTTCTGCTGTTTCAGCGGCTGCGACATGTTTCGTGATCTCTTGCTTTTCCTTCTTTTCAAGAAGGTCTCTCACACTCAGTTCAATCTTGTTCTTTGAAGGATCTACAAGACGCACCGCTGCCTCGACTTCATCTCCGACCTTGAAGTGATCGGCTATATTCTCAATCCTCTCCTTGGAAAGCTGAGAGATGTGAATGAATCCCAAAAGCCCATCCACTTCAACCTCAACTCCGTTATCCTGAATGGTGGTAATTTTTGCCTTCACCGCACTGCCCTTGGGATAATTCATCTGGAAGGTCTTGTAAGGATGATCAGAGAGCTGTTTCATCCCCAAGCGAAGCTTCTGTTTCTCCACATCAAGCTGGAGCACCACCACCTTGACCTTGTCTCCCTTCTTGAACTGGCTCTTGGGATCAACATTGGCTATCCAGTCAATATCCTCTCGACGGAGAAGCCCCTCAATCCCATCATCAAACCGTACAAAAACCCCAAAATCCACCACCGAAGAAATCACTCCCTCAAGCTTTCGCCCAACAGGGTAATTCTCCTCGGCATTATCCCAGGGATTGGCCTGGATCTCACGAAGAGAAACATCCATTCGACGTTTTTCCATATCAAGGTCTATGATCTTCACCTCAAGGGTTGCCCCAAGTTTCACCACCTTCTTGGGATCTCGAACCTTTTCCGTCCAGGAGATCTCATCGGCAGAAAGAAAAGCCTCCACGCCTTCTTCTACTTCAAGAAGCACCCCATTGGCTTTATAAGACACCGCTGTAGCCCTGAGAATATCCCCCACTTTATAACGTTTCTCAAGCCCCTGCCAGGGATCGGGAAGAAGCTGTTTCCTCCCCACCTTGACAGATTTTTTCGCCTGATTCATCTCAAGAATCTTCACCTCTAAGGCATCACCAACCTTGACCACCTGGGTTAGATCCTTGATATACTTCCACGAAAAATCAGAAATATGCATAAAAGCCGTCACATTCTCAACCACAATAAAAAGATAACTCGGCTCAACCTTTTCCACCACCCCTTTCACCACATCGCCTACATGGTGCTTTTCAAAGAAAAGGGCAAGGTTTCTCCCCTGAGAACGCTTGAGAAGCTCCCGTCTGGAAACCACCAGCTGTCCCTTGGACTGCTCAATAACCAGAAAATCAAAGGTTTTCCCTTTAAGTTCGTTCACATCAGAAGGAACATCAATCTGAGAAAGGGGAAGAAACGCCTTCACCACTCCCCCAAGCATCACTACAAAACCCTTGGGCTGTCCATCCTTGACGACAACATCCTCTATCCGACCAGAAACAGGGTCTCCCTTCTGCACGGAACGCTTGATCTTCTGTTGAAGATCCTGCTTCTCCGCCTCTCGTCGGGAAGCCCTGAGAACGCCGTCCTTCATCTCCACTATGACCACGGAGACCTTGTCCCCAACCTTTGGGACCACGTCAAACTCAGAACGGGGAACCACACACTCAGATTTCCCTCCCATGCTGAGAAAAACATCGTCTGCGGTCACAGCGACAACCGTCCCCTCCTGGATGTTTTTTGCCTGTTTCGGAGACGTTTGCTTTTTTTCTCCCTCGGCCATAGCAGAGAGAAAAATGTCGTCTTTGGATTCGATACCCATACACCTACCTCTTTTCACCAAAAAATACTCCGTATATTTTAAGCCAAAGTTTTTTTTTGTCAACTTTCAAGGGTGTTTTTTGTGAAAAGAGGTAAAAGAGACGTGTCGTTCCACATATGAAACTGAATACCTATTTTCACATTTGACAAAGAAGGGGCAACGAAGGGATAATAAGGAGGAACTATGAAGAGGAGGAAGAAGTATATGGTTAAATCGAAGGTAAAGAGATTACAAGGATTCTTTGTTCAAGTTCAGAAAAGGGAAATTTCTTTAGGTTGGGTGGCAAGAAAACTTGATATAAGCCGATCCTGGGTTACCGTTTTGTATCAAAGATTCTGTCGAGGAGAAAATCTTGTTCGGCAAAGAACATCCAGAAAGTCAAAGCTTGAGCAAAAGCATATAGCCCTTATTCTTGAAACATACGAAGAACTGGCCATTGAAAAAGAGAATAAACAGAAAGAGTACCCTTCGGTAAGGATTCTTTCCAGCACCTTATATGAGCTTTACAAGGATTTTCCTAAGGTTTCAGATGAAACTATTCGGAGAGTGCTAAAAAAATTCTTTGTCCATTATCCTGAGCGAGCAAGGCATCACTACCGCAAAAGGTGGCAGGCAGAAGCCATAGGCGAGATTGTGCAGGCAGACGTTTCCATTCACCCATGGCTTGAAAAGAAACCCGCTTTTCCGCTCCTTTTGATTATGGACGACCATTCTCGTTATGTTCTTGCTGCTAAGTTTTTATCCCAGGACACAATAGAAAACCATATGCCAGTTTGGCAGGAGGTTTTCTCTGAGTATGGTTTACCCTACAAGGTGTACTATGACAATGACCCAAAGTACTCTAAAAAGAATAATGGCCTCATAGCCACTGCGTTTGAGGAACTGGATATTTGTGTCGTTAATTCCAGACCTTATCAACCCCAGGGCAAGGGGAAAATTGAGCGTAAAATCCAGACATTCCAGAAACAACTCACTTTTTACCTCAAGAAAACCTTGAAAAAGCAACGCATTGAAACCCTGGAACAACTGAACTGGATTTTGAGAGAATATGTCATAGAGCACAATAAGACGCCTTCTCGAGCCCTTGATGGACGAACTCCCGAAGAAGTATTCTCAGAGGCTCGTAGAAAGCCTCAGAAAGACCTTTTTAAGCCCTTTACAGCCACCCCTGAACAGTTTGAAAAGGCTTTTGCGTTTCGAGCTTTTCGCAGGCTGGATAAAACTTATGAGGTTTCGTATAACGGCCATAAATATCGGGTTCCAAAAGAGAATGCTTTTCGGGTATTGCCTGGCGTCAACATCGAAGTAAGAGAATTCCCAGGGAAATGGGTGAAACTGTTTTACAAAGGTGAGGAGATAGCCCGTTATCCATGGAAAGAAAAAGTTGAAAATTCCACCAGGTAGAGGTACACTTATGAGGTATTCAGTTTCTATGTGGAAATACCCCTTCTGTTAATGTGTGGAACGACAAAAGAGGTAAAAGAGACGAAAGCCCTCCCCAAAAACAAAAACAGAAGAGAGACCTTTGCAAGAATGTGCAAAGGTCTCAAAAAAGTAATAAAGAAACAAAAATTAGTATCAAAATGTTCCTTGCCGTAATAAATAAACCGATTTTTTTGAATAAAAAAGACAAACCAGCCCTTGTGAACAGAAAAATCGGGGAAGAGGGGCGCAGCCCCTGACCCAAACAGGGGAAGAAAACTCCCGTGCAAGGGTCTCGAAGAGATAATTAAAAAAGAAGGCCCATGTGTGGCATTATTTATATCCCCCTCAACTTTTATAAACAAAACCCTTGACGAAAAAGAAAAAACCCTTATAATAGAATAAAAGAATACCTCTAAAAAACACTAGGAAGACTATGATAGTACTTTCGCTGGAACATATCTCTCTGACTATAGAGCATTCCTTGATTCTTGATGATCTCTCGCTCTCTCTATCAGCAGGAGAGTTCTATTATCTTATTGGTGATAGAAATAGTGGCAAAAGCGCCCTGGCCTGCATTCTCAGAGGGAATATCCCCAAAAACGTCTATGAAGGCCGTATTCTTCTTGAAGGTAAAGACATCTCTTCTTTTTCCTGTCGACAACGGGAAACGACAGGACTACGGGTACTCTCTCAGAAATGGGCTTTTGTTCCGGGAATGACACTGGCCGAAAATCTCTTTTTAGGGAGTGAAATTCACGACCTCGGAATCATTCGATGGAACAAAATTTTCAACCAGACAGCAAAAATTCTCGAAGAAATCCAGTGGAATATCTCCCCCACCATCCTTTTGAAAAACATCCCAAAAGACAAACTCTACCTTGTTTCCCTTGCCAAAGGATTTCTCGCCCCTACCAAGGTTTTAGTCATTGACGAGGCTTTTGCCCACCTTGATATCTACGGCGAAAATCAAAAACGCCTGGTATCTATTCTGTCACATCTCAAAAGCAGGGGCACAGCTATCCTCTATTTCCACCATAAGATTGACGCATGCATGGAAATAGCCGACAGGGTAGCTATCCTCAAAGAGGGAAAAATCATTCATGAATCAGATGCCCGCCAAACTGTACCAGAAAATCTTGTCTATAAGCTTTTAGGAGAAGTGGCAGAAAACCAGGAAATTCCCCCTTCAGTTATCAAAAAATACAACCTCACCCGTCGAGAAGTGGAAATCATGAAACTCGTCTTAGAAGGCATGAA
The DNA here is from genome assembly GCF_025266855.1 of Longinema margulisiae. Classification (GTDB taxonomy): domain Bacteria; phylum Spirochaetota; class Brevinematia; order Brevinematales; family Thermospiraceae; genus Thermospira. The sequence continues at coordinate 1,322,868 of NZ_CP053071.1, read as the reverse complement.
CGCCCGCCAGATTAGCGAAACACTCTATATTTCTCTTCCTACCGTAAAAACCCACATCTACAATATCTACCAAAAAACAGGAGTAAAAAACAGACTTGCTCTTGCCCGCCTTTGTTCACTGAAATAACCTCAAAGATGTCTGGGAACATCCGCTCGTATCAAAGGATCAGTATAGATATCACTGGCATCACGACTTGAAGAGGAAAACTCTGAAATAACAGCCCCCTCAGGACCAGCCTGGAACCAGTGAAGCGTATCCGGTAGAATGGTGTATTGATCCCCTGGATTGAGAACAATTTCATGCCATACCGTGAAAAATTTCTTTCTTTCAGCAGGTGGTGTCGCATGAGGAGAAGGGGTTTTCTCTCCTGGCACATAGAGATACACCCTCCCCCATCGACAACGGAAGGTTTCTTCTTTGCCTCTGTCGCCATTGACGGGTGGGTGCCGGTGTTCCGGACAGGTTTGATGTGGTAAAAGCACCAGTTCCTTCGCACAATATCGATCTGTATTCACATACACTACGAGTTGAAGCCCTATCTTTTCTGGCATGTCCAGGCCATATTCTACCACTTCAATCATATCTCTTTCTCTTTCAGAAAGAACTATTCCCGCTTTCAAAAGATATTCTATGGCCTTGCGAGAATAGAAAGTGTATATCTGAAGAGTGAGCATATATCCTCCTTCCTTGTCTCATTCAAGACGACGCTTTGCGAGTTGCAGGTTTTTATGAATGGTTTCATTGGTGGGATCCAGTTGAAGAGCACGTTCAAACATATCCGCTGCCTCTCTCCATTTTCCTGTCTTGAAAAGCATCACACCAAATTGGTTGTAGATACGAGCATCAGACGAACGTTTCAGAGAAAGAGCCTGAATCTTTTTGATGGCCTTCTCTGTTTCCCCGCTTTTCAAAAGTCGCATGGCTTCTTCGTACAGATTTTCTTGCTTTCCCTGAAGAGGTTCTGAAGTTTCTCCACAACTAGCCGCAGCCCATTGAACAGGTTTCGCGTACCCTCGAAATTCCACAATAAAAAGGGTCATATCATCGCTCTGTGGCTCCCCATCACAAAAGTCCTGAATGTCTTCCCATATCTTGCCCACTAATTCCTTAGAAGAAAGATGTTTGTATTTCAAAAGGCACTGCTGAAACCTCTCATACCCATACTGTTCCTTGTGATGGTCATGGGCTTCGACAATGCCATCTGTGAAGAAAACCAGCTTATCTCCAACCTCAAGTTTTACCTGTTCTGTTTCAAAAGCAACATCCTCCATCATACCAAGCAAAAATCCTTTGGCATCAAGTTTCTCAATTTCCTCCTTTGAAACTGACAATCGAAGAACAGGATGGTGTCCTCCGTTAGCAAAAACAAAATCTCCTGTCTCAATATTCAATACCCCATAATAAGCGGTAAGATAATGATCCAGATCACCAACCAGTTGCAAAAGTTCTCTATTCAGTTCACCCAGCATCTCTCCTGGCTGTTTATCGCGATGGGCTCGACTTTGAAAAAGAGCTTTGGCCATAGAGGAAATAAGCGCCGCAGGCACCCCATGTCCCGAAACATCAGCAATAAGAAGACCATAAAGATTTTCACTCAGAGAAAGACAATCATACAGATCTCCTCCCACATTTTCCATGGCCATATAAGAAACCCCAAAATCTATTTCCTCTCGCTTTGGCAATGTCTCCACAGAAGGTATAAGCTGCTCCTGAACCCTCTGGGCCATTTCAAGTTCAAACATCATCTGGCGATTTTTGTGAGAAAGTTCTTCATTGGCCATCTGAAGTTGGAGAGTGCGCTGCTCTACCATGAGTTCCAGGTTTTCTGTAAAGGTTTTAATGGTCTCTGCCATTTCATTGAAATTCGTGGCCAGATCCTCAAGTTCATCCCCCGTATGTATCTTGACCCTATGAGAAAAGTCCCGATTGCCAAAAGCCTTCACCCCTTCTTCTAAAGCCATGATAGGATTCACAATCATACGATTGGTAATCCAGGAGAGAAGTACTATAGTCACAATCACCACAAGAACGGTAAAAAACAAACTAATAAGTCCTAACGTGGTAGCGGGCCGAAAAGCCTCTTGATAACCCACACTTGCCACCACAAACCAATCCAACTCAGGAAGATACTGAAAGGCATAAATAGTCCTGACCTTTTTTACATTCTCCGTATCATTCCCTTCAACAAAAAGTTGTTCTTCTGTGGCCACCATAATTCCATTTGTTCGTTCTTTTATAATACGGTGGACTTCCGTATCCCGAATTCGACTTTCTAACATCTTGGTCGAATGTATCACCTGGGTAAACAAAGAAGTGAAAATCTCCACCGCTCCTGTCTTTCCTATCTTGAGTTTGACAATGTCATTGCGAAAATCCATGGGATTAATGAGACTACGAAAATCCGATTTGTAGGTAGAAAGCACCACAATCCAGTCCAGAGGCTTGTAGTATATATAATGGTCTATTTTTTCTACATTTTTCCCATTTTCTTCAAGCATATACTCCAGAAATTCCACCTGTCCGGGAGGCAAAGTCATCGCCCCAGCAAGGATATTCATATGATAAAGAAGTCCATTCGCATCTTTAAAACCAAGTTTCACAACATTCTGGCCAACGAGGGTGGAATCTGGATGAAAAACAATATCCCCCTTGATGGTCATAATATAACTAAATCCTCGCTTTCCCAACTGGATATTTTGAAGGTAGCTCAGAAGCCTCTCTCTTGCCACCTCGGGCTTTTCCTTCTTGTTCTTTTCAAGAAGCCGATAAGCTTCCTCTAAAGGATACTTTACATAATTTTTGATGGCTGTATTGAGAGCCGTTTGGGCCACTATAGTTGCCCCCTGTAAATTATTTCGCAGTTGTTCTTCAATAGAACGCCGAAGCTCTTTTGAAGCATTCCAGTAAAGAAGAAGGCTAAGCACTGCCATAAAACCAAGAATAAAAAGAACAAAAATTATCAAAAGCTTTCTTCTCACTGACATCCTCTCAAAAAAAGGCGGCATACTCTCCTCCTTCTTCCTTATATTATGGCACCATCAGGGACAATCGTATTTTTAGGTATGACCACAATACCATCCACAATACTATACCACTCCCCTTCTTCATAGAGAATATTTCGTTCATTAACAATCCTCACCCCTCGGCCAATCTGACAATTTTTATCAATAATCGCCCGTCGAATAATTGTCCCCTCTCCTATCACACACTGAAATCCTGTCTTTCTGCCCTTTTCGATAGTGAAATAATCAGCCCCCATAATGACACTTTCTTCTACTTTTACCCCCTTATCCAGAAGGGTTCTTATCCCGATGATTGAGCGAGAAACTTCTGCTCCTCGGATAACCACACCATCACTGATAAGAGAATTCTCTATGTGCGCTTTATAAAAACGACTTGGTGGTAGAAAACGAGGTTTGAAAAAAAATGGCCAATCAGCCTCATAAAGGGTAAAAGCAGAATTCTCCCCCACCAGTTCCATATGAGCCTGATGAAAAGAACGAATAGTTCCAATATCCTCCCAATAACCATGATATTCATAAGCCGCCACCTCCTCCCCTGCATGAATAAGAGAAGGCAATACCTCTTTCCCAAAATCCTGCCATTCAGGGTGTTTATACAGTATCTCTTTAAGAAAATCAAGATCAAATATATAAATACCCATAGAACCATATAAAAAATTATTTGCCTCTCCCTCATACCACGAAGGCGGAATGTCTGCTGCTTGTGGTTTCTCTAAAAAACCCTTTACCATTCCGTTGCTTACTTGAACAACCCCGAAACGACCTGCATCTCCTTTTTTAATGGGTAAAACCGCAATGGTAACCTTTACTTTTTTATGGAGATGCCTCTCAAGAATTTTGCGATAATCCATTCGATATAACTGATCACCGGCTAAAATCAACACATAAGCCTTCTGAAAACCTTGATTCTCTATATGCTTCAGCCCCTTTCTCACCGCATCAGCTGTGCCTTCCGAGAAACCACTTTCCTCAGGATTAAAACTCAATTCTGAGGCAAGAATATCCACAAAACCTTCTCGAAAAAAGTCCAGCTTGTAGGTTTGCATAATATGCCGATTCAACGATGCCGACTGAAACTGCGTCATGATATAGATTTTATGTATACCCGAATGAATACAATTACTCACAGGAATATCGATCAAACGATAGTTTCCCGCAAAAGGAACCGCTGGTTTGGCCCGAAACTTGGTCAGAGGGTATAACCTCTGTCCTCTTCCCCCTCCCAGAATAAAAGCCACCGTCTGACGCAAATAAAGAGAATGCCTTTCCATCCTTTTCCCCTTATGTGCCTATTTTTCTTCCCTGAGACCCTGTGCCGGATGTGACTCCTACATCCGGCTTCTAGTAAATACAGGGTCTGTATGGAGGTTGGTCATGACAAAAACAGGGGGACTCTCTCCCTTGAAGGAGAAAGCCCCTTCTCGGTGGAGGAAACTAAGCTTTTTTCCTCGTCCTTACATCTACCCACACAGCAAGAAGCAAAATAAGCCCCTTCACAATGTACTGGAAAGTAATATCCAGATTCATAAGACTCATTCCATTGTCAAGACTGGCCATCACTAAAGCCCCTATGACTCCTCCAACAATGGTACCCTCTCCCCCCATGAGACTCGTGCCTCCAATGACTGCCGAGGCAATAGCATCAAGTTCGGCATTCTGCCCTGCCGAGGTAGTGGCGGCATTCAAACGGGCGGTATAAACAACTCCTGCCACCGCTGTTAAAAGCCCCATAAGCATATACAGAATCATCACATTGCGGGCGATATTGATACCCGATAAGCGAGAGGCTTCTGCATTTCCACCAATAGCATACAAATGCCTTCCAAAGACGGTATTATTAGCGATGAAGGTAAAAACCAGAGCTAAGGTCATCACGAGAATAATAGAATAAGGTACCCCTAAATAAATAATCATAATCCCATAAAAGGCTGCAATCACAAGAGAAATAAGCAACATCTTGAGAAGTTGATATTTCATAGGCAAAACATGAAATCCATATTTTTGCCTATCCCGTCGAACCTTCATCTCATAAAACCAGTAAGCAACCACACTGAATAGCATGAGGTACAGGCTTGTATCATGAAACGGAAGAGCCTCATTGATTTTCGGAAGATATGCCTGTCCAATGGCTTTGAAGGTATTGGCGGCCTCGGCTGGTGCCATTTCGAGTCCCTGGGTCTGTCCACCGGTAATACCAATAATAGCCCCTCTGAAGGCAAGCATACTGGCTAAAGTCACAATAAAAGCCGGTACCTTTTGATAGGCAATCCAGAAGCCATGCCAGGCCCCAATCACAAGCCCAACAAGAAGCGTCACAAGAATAGTAGGGAGTGGTGACCAGCCGGCACGAATCATAAGAATAGCGGCAACAGCTCCACAAAAACCCATGACAGAACCAACTGAGAGATCTATGTTTCCTGTGACAATAATAAGCACCATTCCAATGGCTAAAATAGCCGTCGTCGCTGTCTGGACAAACAGATTAGAGAGATTTCTTGGTGTCAGAAAAATAAACCCTGTCAAAAAAGAAAAGATAATCCAGATCCCGAGCAAAGCAATAATCATGGTGTACTGACGAATATTCTTCCGAATAGAGTGGGTTATCAGTTCCCACAAAGAAGTGTGTTCCATAAACTTATCCTCCTCTTTATCTCTTCTCAAATTAACATGCCACAGGAGCCTCGCCGGTTCCACCTGTAGCATAATACATCACGGTTTCCTGGGTTGCCTTTGAGGCTTCCAGCTCTCCTGTAATTCTTCCCTGATGAATAACCAAAATACGATCACTCATCCCAAGAAGTTCAGGAAGTTCAGAACTAATCATCACCACACAAACCCCTTCATCTACAAGGGCATTCATGAGGTTATAAATCTCATACTTGGCTCCCACATCAATACCACGTGTCGGTTCATCCAGAAAAAGCACCTTAGGTTTAGTGAGAAGCCACTTCCCTATAATCACCTTCTGCTGATTACCCCCACTCAGATTACGAACCTCCTGTTCAATTGTTGGGGTTTTCACACGAAGTTTCTGCACATAGTACTGCGTTTGTTTTATTTCCTCGTTTTTGTTAATCACCCCCCAGTGAGCAAAGGTAGAAAGACTCGCTAATGTCATATTTCGCTTCACATCCATTCCTAACACGAGGCCATATCTTTTTCTATCCTCTGAGAGGAGACTTATGCCATAACGAATGGCATCATGGGCTGAACGAATAGCTATTTTCTGTCCATTCAGTCGTATTTCTCCAGAAACTACCTTGCCCCAGACCCCAAAAAGGCTCATCACCAGTTCAGTGCGCCCAGCTCCCATGAGACCACCCAAACCAAGGATTTCACCCCGACGCACTTCGAAATTGATGTTATCACATACCTTTCTTTCGCCATCGGGATCATAGACTGTCCAATTCCTGACCTCTAATACCACTTCTTTTGCCTTATGAGGTACGCGAGGATAAACATTGGTAATCTCTCTTCCCACCATATGACAGATGAGTCGATTTTCATCAAAGTTTTCTTTCCGATCAGTAATAATCGTCTTTCCATCCCGAAGCACCGTAATGGTATCAGCAATCTCCAAAACCTCAGGCAACCGATGAGAAATAAAAATACATGTCACCCCCTTGGCTTTCAATTGTCTCAGAATGCCTAAAAGTTTTTCGGACTCTGTTTCTGTCAGCGCTGCCGTGGGTTCATCCAAGATAAGAATAGAAGCATTTTTGGAAAGGGCTTTTGCAATTTCCACCAGTTGCTGAGAACCGACTCCCAACTCCCCCACCATCGTTGCAGGACTCAGGGGTAACCCTACCATTCTCAGAAGTTCCTCCGTTTTGCGATAGGTTTCATTCCAGTTAATAATACCATTCTGAACATTTTCATTGCCTAAATAAATATTCTCGGCTATCGTCATCTGTTTGATAAGAGTAAGTTCCTGATAAATAATAGCAATGCCCGCCCTTTCACTGTCAGTAATATGATGAAACTGACGCTCTTTTCCATGCACAACAATAGTCCCCTGATATGTTCCGTAGGGATATACTCCACTGAGTACCTTCATGAGGGTTGATTTCCCCGCTCCATTTTCCCCAACAAGAGCGTGAATTTCTCCCTTCTTCACCTGAAAGGTCACTCCATCCAGCGCTCTGACTCCCGGAAATTCCTTGATGATGTTCTGCATCTCCAATGCATATTCCATAATGTACTCCCTTTTTCTTTTTCCCTGACCCTATAGGGGTTGGGGCAGCATGCTGCCCCAACTTTCCCCATAGGGTGTCATGGGGTTATTTTGTCTTGTATACCTGTTCTCGTTTCAAATACCCACTCTCAATAAGCATCTTATCAAGATTGGACTTATCAACCACATAAGGTGTCAAAAGAACAGAAGGCACATCAATCTTGTTGTTGTTGACCTTTCCGTTAATCTGATCTGCGATGCTCTCTTTTTTGGCAAGCTTGATAGCAAGTTCAATGGCCTTCGCTCCAAGGAGACGGGTATCCTTGAAGATAGTCATGGTCTGGGTTCCTTCAACAATACGAATAGCTGCAGCAAGCTCTGCATCCTGACCGGTAATAGGCACCTTTCCAGCAAGACCCTGAGCAGCTAAAGCCTGAATACAACCACCAGCAGTTCCGTCATTGGGAGCCAAGACAGCATCAATCTTGTTTTTGTTGGCTGTGAGAGCCTGTTCCATGAGTTTCTGAGCTTCAGCTGGTTGCCAATCCTTTACCCACTGGTCCATCACAATCTTGATCTGGCCTTTGTCCACTAAGGGCTGAATATACTTCATGGCACCTTCACGGAAGAGCTTGGCATTATTATCAGTGGGAGAGCCAGCAAGAACAACATAATTACCCTTAGGTACAAGCCGGGTAATATATTCACCCTGAAGTTCTCCTACCTTCACATTATCAAAGGAGAGATACACATCCACTTCACAATCAAGAACAAGTCGATCATAAGAAATAACAGGAATGCCCGCTTTGTGAGCCTTCTCTACAATAGTAGCGGCACTGCTTGCATCATGGGGAGCAAGAATCAGAACCTGAATTCCCTGAGCTATCAGGTTTTCACACTGAGCCACTTGTTTGGCAGCATCATTGTCAGAGATCTGAACCCGCAAATCCACCCCTAACCTTTTCGCTTCTTCTTGCATTTTGATTTTGTCTCTCACCCATCTCTCTTCTCTCTGGGTAGGAAGCGAAAGCCCTATCCTGATTTTTTGGGCTGCGAAAGTGATACCTGTCATCACAAATGACATAACCAGAATCATCGCTACTGTTCTTTTCATATCTTTTCCTCCTTTTGGAAAAATACCCAAACAACACCTTGCCCCTTTGGGGCCCCTCATTTTATTTCCTCCACCCTGACCGCTCTTCTTTTTCTTTTTCTGTCGCGCATCACCTCCTTATACCCATTTTGTCTTTCACATAAAACGCTTTTTTGCGTTTGTGACGCCCTTATTGTACACCCTTTGCAAAAAGTGTCAATACGAAAAAGGTATGATTTTATCAAAAATAAAAACTCATACCAAAGGATGAAGTTCCCCTTTTCACTCATACTCGAGTATGATATGAAATACAAATTGAATATAGATAAAGAATTATAGCTATATGAAATTTCAGAGATAGACAACCATTCAAACCTTTGGCTTTTTTGCAAAAAAATCTCCTGTTTGGTATACTATGCCTATGAAAAAACACATTGGTCTAATTGGTGCTTCCTCGCACCTTGCAAAACGCATTCTGCCATCCTTGCAGGAAATCCCCGACATCTCTGTTGATGCCATTGCCTCAAGGGATGTTTCCAAGGCAAAAGAAATGGCTAAAATGTGGAATATTCCTCTG